>NZ_CP023449.1:0-352500 GCF_002355275.1 Rhizorhabdus dicambivorans
CAAGGACGAGTCGCTCGACATGAGCTTCCGTGCCGATGCGAAGAAGTTCAGCCTGTTCTCCGGTCAGTCGCCGGTCGGCATCAAGGGCTATTTCGCCCAGCCCGGCATCAACATCATCAGCCCGCAGCTGCTGACCCGGCGGGGTGCGGGCGTGGCACTCGGCGTCGTCGCGAGCCCGCTGGCGGCGGTGCTCGCCTTCGTCGATGTCGGCGATGCCAAGTCGGCGGCCTGCGGCCCCATCCTCGCCGGCGCCCAGGCGAGCGCGATGCGCACCAAGAGCGGCAAGCCGCGCAAGGATGTCGGCAAGGTCCGCGAGAACCGCCAGCAGGCGGGCGACCGCAAGCAGCCGGCCAGCATCGACGACAAGCTGGGGCTCAAGAAATAGGGGCGGTCCGGGCGGCTTCCCGGTGAATGGGGCCGATCGTTCGCTCTCTTGTTTTTCGCGGCCCTGCCGCCAGCCCAACCGTCACCCGCACTTGATCCGGGGTCCCGCTCCTTTCAAGGCCGACAAAAAAAGCGGGATCCCGGGTCAAGCCCGGGATGACGAATCCCATGACAGAGTATGAATACCGGGTCGAGCAAAGGGCGGAGACGGCGGTGGCACGTTCATCGATGACCCATGCATAGCTGGATCGCCGGCTACACGCGGTCCGAACTGGATGCTGCGCAAGAGCGATATGGTTTGACATTTCCGCCAGACCTTGTCGCGCTCCTCCTCGAACGTCAGCCGGCAGGGATATGATTGGCGCGGGGAGAACCCGCATATTCGCCAGATGCTGAATTGGCCCTACGATACGCTCGCATTCGATGTCGAGAACAACGGATTGTGGTGGCCCGAATGGGGAGAGCGGCCGGGAAGTCCGGCAGATCGATCCTCGATCTTGCGCGATAGACTGGCGAAGGCACCGAAGCTGATCCGCTTCTGACCACCGCTTCATTCCCGAACACCCGCATCGGCCGGGCAACCCCATTTTCTCCATATATGGGCAGGACAGCATCTGTTACGGCGCGAACCTCGACCAGTATTTCGACAATGAGTTCAACGGCCGCCACGAGGTGGGTCCTAGCCGGCACATAGTTTTCTGGTCCGACCTTGTAGCCCGAAACGACTAACGCAGAGCCGCAATGGATCGGATCGCTCGGCCGCGACATGCCAGCACTATGCTTGAGAAGCGTGCCCCCGTTCGAGCCCAGGGGTGACGGATGCCCAGGCAGGTTGACGCCTGATCGAGTACGGGCCCGTCAGCCGTTCAGCAGCGCCGCGACCTGCTCGATCAGTCGTTCGTCGCCCGCCGCGATCACCTGGCCGGGGCTGCGGGCGTCGAGCGGGCGGCCCTGCCAATCGGTCATCCGGCCGCCCGCGCCTTCGACCACCGGGATCAGCGCCGCGAAGTCATAGAGCTTGAGACCGCTTTCGATCACCGCATCGAGATGCCCCGAAGCGACAAGGCCGTAATTGTGGCAGTCGCCGCCCCAGAGGGTGTCGCCCGCCGCCGCCGAGGCGCGTTCGAAACAGGCGAGGTCGCCGGCCGGGAAGGCGGCGGGCGAGGTGGTGGCGATGTGGGCCGCGCCGATCCGGCTGCACGACCGGACCTGCGCGGGCCTGCCGTTGAGGATGGTCGGCCGGCCAGCCGCACCGATCCAGCGATCGCGCGCGATCGGCTGGTCGATCACGCCAAGCACCGGCCGGTCGGCCTCGACCAGCGCGATCAGCGTGCCGAACAACGGCCGCCCGGCGACGAAGGCGCGGGTGCCGTCGATCGGATCGAGCACCCAGACCCGTTCGGCATCTTCGCGCTCGCGGCCATATTCCTCACCGATGATGCCGTCCTGCGGGCGCTCCCGCGCCAGGATTGCGCGCATCGCCGCTTCCGAGGCGCGATCGGCCTCGGTGACGGGCGAGGCATCAGGCTTGGTCTCCCGCTCGAACCGCGAACGGAAGAAGGGGCGGATCGCCTCCCCCGCCGCATCGGCGAGGCGCTGGGCGAGGATGATGTCGTCGTCGGTCTGCCGCCCTCTTCCGCGACCACGCCCAAAAGCGCAAGGAGGAGCCGCGGCCGAGATTCCGGCGTCGGACCTCGACAGAGGTCCGCAAGGCCGAACGGCCGCCCGAGCATATGCGAGGATAGCCAAGCGGGCGGACGCCCGCGCCGGCGCTTGAGGCTTAGTCGAAAAACTCGACACCGAGCTTTCGTCGGCGATGCGCTTGATCGCCTCGCCCAGCAGCGGGGCGATGGTGAGGTGGCGGATCTTCTTCGCGTCGGCGACGGCGGCGGGGGCGCCGATCGAATCGGTGATGACCAGTTCGAGCAGTTCGGACCCCTCGACCCGGGCAACCGCGCCGCCCGAGAGGACGCCGTGGCTGACATAGGCGACCACTTCTTCCGCCCCGCCTGGCGCAGCGCGGCGGCGGCGTTGCAGAGGGTGCCGGCCGAATCGACGATGTCGTCGACGAGGATGCAGAAGCGGCCCGAGACATCGCCGATGATGTTCATCACTTCCGATTCGCCGGGGCGCTCACGCCGCTTGTCGACGATGGCGAGCGGGGCGTTGTCGAGCCGCTTGGACAGGGCGCGGGCGCGGACCACGCCGCCGACGTCGGGCGACACGACCATCAGGTTGCGGCCCGAGAAGCGCGCCTGGATATCGGCCGACATCACCGGCGCGGCATAGAGATTGTCGGTCGGGATATCGAAGAAGCCCTGGATCTGCCCGGCGTGGAGATCGACCGAAAGGACGCGGCTGGCGCCCGCCGTCTCCAGCAGATTGGCCACCAGCTTGGCCGAGATCGGGGTGCGGGGGCCGGGCTTCCGATCCTGCCGGGCATAGCCGAAATAGGGGATGACCGCGGTGATGCGCCGCGCCGACGAGCGCTTGAGCGCGTCGATGCAGATCAGCAGTTCCATGAGGTTGTCGTTCGCCGGATAGCCGGTCGACTGGATCACGAAGACGTCCTCGCCCCGGACATTCTCGTGGATTTCGACGAACACCTCCTCGTCGGCGAAGCGGCGGACGCTGGCGTCGGTCAGCGGCAGTTCGAGATAGGCGGCGATCGCCTTGGCGAGCGGCTGGTTCGAATTGCCGGTGAGAAGTTTCATGCGCGCAGGTCCCCGTGGCGGCCCCAGGACGCCGGGCCGTGTTCGCGGCCTCTTAGTCCCAAGGTCCGGATTGGGGAAGGGGGTGGCTGAACCCGAAGCACAGGCCTATGAGCGCGGCCCATGGTCGTCACCCGTTTCGCCCCCTCGCCCACCGGCCGGCTCCATGTCGGCAATATCCGCACCGCGCTGCACAACTGGATGTGGGCGAGGAAGCATGGCGGGCGCTTCCTGCTGCGGCTCGACGACACCGACCGGGAGCGATCGACCGAGGAAAATGCCGCCGCGATCCGCACCGACCTGGGCTGGCTCGGCCTCGCCGCCGATACCGAGGCGAGGCAGTCGGACCGGTTCGCGCTCTATGAGTCGCGCTTCGAGGAGTTGCGCGCGGCGGGCCGGGTCTATCCCTGCTACGAAAGCGCCGAGGAGCTGGAGCTGAAGCGCAAGATCCTGGCCGGGCGCGGGCTGCCGCCGATCTATGACCGGGCGGCGCTGAAGCTGGGCGATGCCGAGCGCGCCGCCTTCGAGGCGGAGGGCCGCCGCCCGCACTGGCGCTTCCTGCTCGACCATGATTCGCCGATCCACTGGGACGACCTGATCCGGGGGCCGCAGCATCTGGACCCCAGGCTGCTGTCCGATCCCGTCATCCGCCGCGCCGACGGCAGCTGGCTCTATATGCTGCCCAGCGCCATCGACGACATCGACATGGGCGTGACCCACGTGGTGCGCGGCGAGGACCATGTCACCAACACCGGCCTGCAGCTGCAGATGTTCGGCGCGCTGGGCGCACCCGCCCCGGCCTTCGCGCATGAGGCGCTGCTGGTGGGGAGCGAGGGCAAGCTTTCCAAGCGGCTGGGGTCGCTCGGCTGCGACGCCTTTCGCGAGGAGGGGATCGAGCCGCTCGCGCTGATCGCGCTGCTGGCGCGGATCGGCACCACCTGCCGGTCGAGCCGGTCGCCGATCCGGCGGCGCTGCTCGACAGCTTCGACTTCGCCCGCTTCGGCCGCGCGCCGGCGCGATTCGACCTGGAGGAGCTGAAGGCGCTCAACGCGCGGATCATCCACCTGCTCGATTTCGGCGCGGTGGCCGATCGGCTGCCCGCCGGGATGGATGCGGCGGCCTGGGCGGCGATCCGGCCCAACCTGACGCGGATCGACGAGGCTGCCGGTTGGTGGGCGGTGGTCGAGGGCAAGGTGACCGCAACGATCGACGCCGGAGACCGCGACTATCTGGCGCGGCGGCGCGGCTGGCGGACGGGCTCGACTGGAACGAGGGGCGTGGAAGGCGCTGACGTCGGCGCTGGGCACCGAGACCGGCGCAAGGGCAAGGGCCTGTTCCTGCCGCTGCGGCTGGCGCTGACCGGGCCGAGCACGGCCCCGACATGAACGCGCTGCTGCCGCTGATCGGCAGGGCGCGGGCAGTGGGAGCGACTGAAGGCGGCTTCGCTCTGACGGTCGCCCCGCGGAGGCCGGGGCCGCAAGAGATGACCGCGCGCCTCTGCCCGTGTCGGCCCCGGCCTCCGCCGGGGGCGACGACGATCAGAAGCGGTTGGACGGGGCGATCAGCCCGACCAGCAGGTAAAGGATGACGTGGAGCCGACGCCGCACAGGGTGAGCAGCACGGTAAGCACCCGGATCAGCATCGGATCGATGCCGGTATAGTCGGCAGACCGGCGCAGACGCCCATGATCTTGCCCTCGCTCTTGTTGAGGCGGAAGCTGTTGGTGCGGACGGACATGGAGATTTCCTTCGGATCAGAGCAGGACCGGGCGGTCGATTCGAGACCGTGGCGGACTTGCAGAAGCAGTTGGCGTCGACGGGCCGAGCGCGGCGGCGAGGCAGGCGAGGCTGAACAGCAATCCGCCGCCCACTGCGAGCAGGAAGCGCTGCGCTTCGCTGAGGCTGAGGCTGGTATCGAACATCGTCTGGCTCCCCTTTTCGCGGCCACCCCCGGCCGATGCAGACGACATTGCAGGAGCCGTGCCAAATGGCTTCAGCGCAGGAAAAGGCCGATTTTCCTTATCGCTGATCATTATGAGGTCGAAGCGACGCCAATAGTTGGCAAGGAATGCCAAGACCGGTTGGCATATTTCCCAGACGATTCACGGAGTTCGAGTGCCCCACCTCCCTTTGGCGGAGAGGAAGGGAGACCAGCAGATTCTCCGCGCATCGCGCCCCGTAATATTGTATCATCGCCATTGCGATCCGCCAGCAGGGCCTGGCCGTTCGAGGTGGCTGTGCCGGGCACCTCCACCGAAGCGCGACAGGCTCTGTCCCATGATTGCGGACGCGATCGGGATAGGAGGCGTTCATGAGTCATGAAGGTTTTCTCGAACAGCGCAAAACGACCAACCGGATCGGCCTGACCCTCGTCATAGCCGGCCACGCCGCGGTGCTGACCGCGCTGGCGCTCGCCCCGCCGGAGGCGATACGGCGCATCATCCCCCACCGATCATCGTCGGCAGCATCGACGACCAGCCGCCGCCAGCCGCGCCGCTGCCCGAGCCCGCCGCCCAGCCCCGGCAGCAGGTGGCGCCGACCACCACCGAACCGATCGTGAAGGCCGGCGGCGATCCGGTGCTGACCTTCGATCCGACGCCGCCGCCCAGGACGGAGCCGCTGCCGCCCGCCATTCCGGCGATCCCCGATCCGGTGTTCATCACCGCGACGATCGACCCGGCGGCGATGCCGCGCTTCCAGCCCGATTATCCGCCCGAACTGATCCGCGCCGATATCGAGGGCACCGCGACGGTACGGGTGCTGATCGGCGTCGATGGGCGGGTGAAATCGGTCGAGCTGGTCAGCGCCGCGCATCCCGGCTTCTTCGAGGCGACCCGTCGGCAGGCGCTGCGCTACTGGAAGTTCAAGCCCGCCACCCGTGACGGCATCGCGGTCGAGAGCTGGCGGACGATGACGGTGCGTTTCAACATTCAGGGGTGAACGGCCGCAGAGCGCTTCAGCATGGCTGAAGCGGCGGTGCCGGCCCGCTCCCCGCCCAACCTCCCGACCCAGCATAGTATATCGGGAGGTTGGGCGGGGAGCGGGCCGGCACCGCACTTCCACGTGAGTGGAACAGCAGGGACACGCCCGTCGCGTCGCACTGGCGCAGCGGGCCTTCCCGCCCTATCTAGCGGCGCATGGCCATCTTCCCCCGACCCGCCAGACCGCAGGCGCTCATCGCCGACCTGAAGGCGTTCCTGCGCGGGCAGGAGCGGCACAAGATCCTCGGCGCGATGATCGCGATCATCATGCCGACGCTGATCCTGGCCGGCTTCTACGTCGATTCGAAGCGCGACAAACGCAAGCCCGACATCATCTATGTCCAGAATTACGCGCCCGGCCGCACCGACGAGGAGATCAAGCGGCAGAACATCGCCGACCAGAAGATCCTCGACGCCCAGCGCGAGGCCAGACGCCAGCAATATCAGAAAGTGGCGGACCAGCTTGGCATCAAATAAGGCCCAGGACAGCCGCTGGATGACGGCGGCGATCGCACTGGCCGGGCGCGGCAGGGACGGACCGCGCCCAACCCCAATGTCGGCTGCATCATCGTCCGCGACGGGATCGTGATCGGAAGGGGCTGGACCCAGCCGGGCGGGCGGCCGCATGCCGAGGCGCACGCCATGGCCGAGGCCGGCGACATCGCCGGCGCCACCCTCCATGTGACGCTGGAGCCCTGCGCCCATGCCTCGCCGCGCGGCCCCGCCTGCGCGGAGACGATCGCGGCGGCGAAACCGGCGCGGGTGGCAATCGCGGTGCAGGATCCCGATCCGCGCACCAATGGCCAGGGGATCGCGCGGCTGCGCGCCGCCGGCATCGCCGTCACCACCGGCGTCGAGGAGCGGCCGCGCGCGCGTCGATGGCCGGTTTCCTTACCCGCCAGGCGAAGGGCCGCCCGCATGTCACGCTGAAGCTCGCCGTATCGCTCGACGGGCGGATCGCCTTGCCGACGGATCGAGCCGCTGGATCACCGGCCCGGCCGCCCGCGCCCACGCCCATCTGGAGCGCGCGCGCCATGAGATGATCCTGGTCGGGCGAGGCACGCTGGAGGCCGATCGGCCGCGCCTCGACGTACGCCTGCCCGGGCTGGAGGCGCGCAGCCCGCGCCGCGCGGTGTTCGGCCATGGCGCGGCGCCCGAAGGCTGGACGGCGCTGCGCGACCTGTCCGACCTCGCCACGCTCGACGGGGTCGACCATCTCTTCGTCGAGGGCGGCGCCGGCACCGCCGCTGCCTTCCTGGAGGCCGATCTCGTCGATCGGCTGCTGCTCTACACCGCGCCGATCGTGGTGGGGGCGGGCCAGTCGGCGATCGGCGACATCGGCCTCGCCGACCTCGCCCATGCGCATGACCGCTGGCGGCTGACCGACACGCGGACGCTTGGCAGCGACCGCCTGGCCATTTACGAGCGGGTTTAATGTTCACAGGCATCATCACCGACATCGGCACCATCCGCGCGGTCGAGCATCGCGGCGACCTGCATGTGCGGATCGCCTGCGGCTACGACACTTCCGGCATCGACATCGGCGCATCGATCGCCTGCTCGGGCGCCTGCATGACCGTGGTCGAGCTGGGGCCCGACTGGTTCGCGGTCGACATCAGCCAGGAAAGCGTCTCGCGCACCCCTGCCGGGCGCTGGGAGGTGGGCCGGCGGCTCAACCTCGAACGATCGCTGAAGGTGGGCGACGAATTGGGCGGCCATATCGTCACCGGCCATGTCGACGGGGTAGGCACGATCGCCTCGATCGCCGTCGAGGGCGATTCGCACCGGATCGAGATCCACGCCCCCGCCGCGCTGACCCCCTATCTCGCTCCCAAGGGCTCGATCGCGGTCGACGGCATCTCGCTGACCGTCAACAGCGTTACCGATCAGCCCGATGGCAGCGCATTGTTCGGCCTCAACATCATCCCACACACCTTCGCGGTGACCACGCTGGGCGACGTGGCGATCCATGGCGGCGTCAATCTGGAGATCGACGTGCTGGCCCGCTATCTGGGCCGGATGGAACAATTGAGGGCGCTTACCCAACGATGACGACGGAGCCCGTCGGGGCTCCACGAGCGCGAACGCGCGCCCGAGCTTATGCAAGGAAAGCCAAGCCGAGCGGATGTTCGGCGCCCGGCGCCTGAGGGGCTCAAATAAAGATTCTCACATTGTAATGTGATTCTTCGATTGATGAGTCGTCGCAATGTGATAAATGTCGGGAATGAGCACCGACCTGATCGAACGCATCCGCACCGCCGTCGCCGAACGCGGCGTCTCCCGCTCCGGCCTTGCGCGGGCCGCAGGGCTCCACCCAAATTCGCTGCGGTCGCTCGACGATCCCGAGTGGAACCCGACCGCCGAGACGCTCAAGAAGCTCGAACGCTATTTGTCCTATTCGGGGCTGTCACCGATCGAGGAGATCATCGACGAGGCGCGCAACGGCCGGATGTTCATCCTGGTCGACGACGAGGACCGGGAAAATGAGGGCGACCTGATCATCCCCGCGCAGATGGCGACGCCCGACGCGATCAACTTCATGGCCAAATATGGCCGGGGCCTGATCTGCCTGACCCTGACCAAGGAGCGGGTCGACCAGCTCGGCCTGCCGCTGATGAGCCGCAACAATGGCACCCGGCACGAAACCGCCTTCACCGTGTCGATCGAGGCGCGGGACGGGGTGACCACCGGCATCTCCGCCGCAGACCGGGCGCGCACCGTCGCGGTTGCGATCGATTCGTCCAAGGGGCCCGAGCATATCGTCACCCCCGGCCATGTCTTCCCGCTGGTCGCCAAGCCCGGCGGCGTGCTGGTCCGCGCGGGGCACACCGAGGCGGGGGTCGACGTCGCGCGGCTCGCCGGCCTCAACCCGTCGAGCGTGATCTGCGAGATCATGAACGACGACGGGACGATGGCGCGGATGGATTCGCTGGTCGAGTTCGCCCGCACCCACAAGCTGAAGATCGGCACGATCCGCGACCTGATCGCCTATCGCCGCAAGAACGACCATCTCGTCGAAAAGCGCGCCGAGACCCGCTTCACCAGCCGCTGGGGCGGCGACTGGACGCTGACCGTCTTCTACAACAAGGCGACCGGCACCGAGCAGACCGCGCTGGTCAAGGGCCATATCGACCCGGAGAAGCCGACGCTGGTGCGCATGCACATGATGTCGCCCTTCTCCGACCTCTATGGCGAGCCGAGCCCGCGCGCCGACCTGATCCCGCGCGCGATGAAGATCATCGACGAGGAGGGCGCGGGCGTGCTGGTCATTCTCAACCGCAGAGCTTCTCCTCCTACAGCCGCCAGGTGAAGGCCCACGAGGCGCGCGACGCATCGGTGATGGACGAGCTGCGCGACTATGGCGTCGGCGCGCAGATCCTGACCGAGCTGGGCGTCCACGACATGATCCTGCTGACCAACTCGCACCACACGCTGATCGCACTGGACGGCTATGGCCTGTCAGTCGTAGGGGAGCGCCCCATCCCGCCGATCGAGGAATAGGAAGCGCGCATATGGCCAAGCTGCTCATCGTCGAAGCCCGCTTCTACGACCATCTCAACGACCTGCTGCTCGACGGCGCCCGCACCGCGATCGAGGAGGCCGGGCACAAGCATGAGACGGTCACCATCCCCGGCGCGCTAGAAGTGCCCGGCGCGATCGCGATGGCCGCGGAAAGCGGCCGCTATGACGGGTTCGTCGCGCTCGGCGTCATCATCCGGGGCGAAACCTATCATTTCGAGGTGGTCTCGAACGAGAGCGCACGCGGCCTGATGGCACTGTCGATGGACGGCATCGCGATCGGCAACGGCATCCTCACCGTCGAGAACGAGGCCCAGGCCCTCGCCCGCGCCCGCCGCACCGAGAAGGACAAGGGCGGCGAGGCCGCCAAGGCGGCGCTGCGGATGATGGAACTGCGCGAGAAATTCGGGGCCTAGCGCCTCTCACGATCCAATTGCATCGGTTCGTCGGCCTGGAAACCGCTCTCGCCCCTCGCCAGTCGCGTCGCCCCGGCGGAGGCCGGGGCCGGCAGAGGCTCCTGAGAGACCGGCGCCCTACAGACGCTTGCGGCCCCGGCCTCCGCCAAGGCGACGATCGGCGGCGTGGCTATGCCGCTGCCGGATAATCCACATAGCCTTGCGATCCCTGGCTGTAGAAGGTCGCCGCGTCAGGCTTCGCCAGCGGCACGCCGGCGCGCAGGCGGGCGGGCAGGTCGGGGTTGGCGATGAAGGACCGGCCGAAGCTGATCGCGTCGGCAAGCCCGCTGTCCAGCGTCGCCTGCGCCCGGCCCGCATCATAGTCCGAGTTGAGGATGAAGGGGCCGCCGAACGCCTGCCGGATCACCGGGGCAATAGGAGCGCGGGTCGACCGGCCGAAGCTGCCGTCGGCCGGCGGCTCGCGCGCTTCGAGGAAGGCAATGCCGATTTCGGCGAGCTGCGCGCCCACCGCCGCGAACAACGGTTCGGGATCGCTGTCGTCCACACCCTGGACCTCGCCATTGGGCGAGATGCGAACGCCCGTCCGATCGGCGCCGATCGCCTGGGCCACCGCGCGCGTCACCTCGCCGAGCAGGCGTATGCGGTTCTCGATCGAGCCGCCATAGGCATCGCTTCGCCGGTTGACGCCGTCGCGCAGGAACTGGTCGATCAGATAGCCATTGGCCGCGTGGATCTGGACCCCGTCGAACCCCGCCGCGATCGCGTTGCGCGCCGCCCGGGCATAATCGGCGACGACCGCCGGTATCTCCGACAGGTCGAGGGGGCGCGGCTTCACATAGGGCTGGTTGCCCTCATAGGTATGGGCATGGTCCGGCGCGGTGATCGCGGACGAGGAGACCGGCTGGCCTTCGCCGACGCTGGGATGGACCAGCCGCCCCATATGCCAGAGCTGGGCGACGATCCGCCCGCCCGCCCCATGCACCGCGCTCGTCACCGGCTTCCATCCCTGGACCTGATCGTCATTCCACAGCCCCGGCGCATAGGGCCAGCCGAGCCCGATCCGGCTGATCCCGGTCGCTTCGCTGATGATCAGGCCCGCCGACGCGCGCTGCGCATAATAATCGGCCATGATCGGGGTCGGCACGGCATTGCGTGTCGCGCGGGCTCGGGTAAGGGGGGCCATGATGATCCGGTTGGGCGCTTCGATCGCGCCAAGCGTGATGGGATCGAACAGGGTGGGCATGAGGACGTCGCCTTTCGTCTGAAGCTTGCCGCCAATAGCTAGGTGCTCCGAACCGATATGCAGGGCCCGGACCGGACAAATTTTGCTGCGCCGCATGATAGCGGGGCTGTAGTGACGCGGGCCTTCCTGGCGATGGTGCTGGCCAATGTCATGCTCGCCTTCGGGCCCTGGCTGGTGCGACTGGCCGACGTGTCCGCGCTCGGCTCGGCCTTCTGGCGGCTCTCGCTCGCGGCATTGCCGCTGTTCCTGCTCGCCCGCATGGTGCGCCAGCCGATCCCCCGCCTGTCCCCCGGCCTGCTGGGGATGATCGCGATCGGCGGACTGTGCTTCGCCGTCGACCTGGGCTTCTGGCATATCGGCATCCACCACACCAAGCTCGCCAATGCGACGCTGTTCGGCAATTTCGCCACCTTCCTGCTGGCCGCCTATGCGCTGGCCAGCACCCGCCGCCTGCCCGACCGATACCAGTCGGCGGCGCTGCTGCTCGCCGCGCTCGGCACGCTGCTGCTGCTCGGCCGTTCCTATCAGCTCGACGCGCGCAACCTGACGGGCGATCTGCTCTGCATCCTCGCGGGGGTCTTCTACACCGGCTATCTGATCGCGATGAGCCGGGCGCGCGGGGCGCTGCAGCCGGTGCCGCTGCTGCTGATCTCGACCGTGGCCGGCATGGCGCCGCTGCTGGTCTTCGCGATCGCCGACGGCGGGCCGGTCTGGCCGCAGGACTGGACGCCGCTGCTGCTGCTGGCGATCGGCAGCCAGGTGATCGGCCAGGGTTGCATGGTCTATGCGATAGGCCATCTCTCGCCGATGGTGATCGGGCTCGGCCTGCTGATCCAGCCGGTGATCGCGGCGGCGGTGGGGAGCCTGCGCTATGGCGAAAGGCTGGGGCTGGCGGACATCATCGGCGGCCTGGCGGTCTGCGCGGCGCTCGTGCTGGTGCGGATGAGCCACTCTGGTCAGGCCGGCGACCAGGGCGTAGAAGCCAGGCCATGATCGACCCTGCCGACATGACCTTGGACGAGTTGCGCGACGCGCTGGCGGAACGGCTCCCCGCAAATGCGGTGTTCGATGGCTGGGCCGACGCCGCCCTCGCGGCGACCGCCGCCGGGCTCGGCGTCCCCGCCGACCGGGCCGCACTGTGCTTCCCCGGGGGTACGATCGACATGATCGACGCCTGGTTCGCCGCGATCGACCGGACGATGACGGCCGAGCTCGCCGCGCGCGATCTGGCCGCGATGAAGATCCGTGATCGCATCCGCACAGCGCTGCTGATCCGGCTCGACCTGGCGACCGCGCATCCCGACGCGCTGCGCCGGGCGATGGCGATCCTCGCCCGCCCCGACCATCTGGCCCATGCCGGCAAGCTCGCCTGGCGCGCGGCCGACGCGATGTGGCGGGCGATCGGCGACAGCAGCGTCGATTTCGCCTGGTACAGCAAGCGCACCACTCTCGCCGCCATCTATGCGGCGACGATCACCGCCTGGATGGACGACGACAGCGAAGGCTTCGCCGACACCCGCGCCTTCCTCGACAGGCGGATCGACGACGTGATGAAGTTCGAGAAGCTGAAGGCCCGGATGAAACCCGATCCCGATCGCCATTTCAGCCCGGCCCGCTTCCTGGGCCGGCTGCGCTATCGCATCCAGGGGTGATGCTTCCACGACACCCTCAACTTGTTTCAGGGTCCACCCTACTCCCCGCATCCGCCACCTTAGCTCTGGCATTCCCCAGCTGTTATTGATAATGAATCGCATCATGGACAAGGACGCCGCGCCGATCACCCTCGACAAGCTGCCGCTAAAACAGGGCGGCGCGATCATCGAGGTCGACTGGGCCCTGCTCGACGAGCGCGATGCCCGCCGCCTGCGCGAGCTGGGCGTCGACGAGGGGGTTTCGGTGGAGAAGCTCCACAAGGGACCGTTCGGGATCGATCCGATCGCCTGCCGGATCGGCCGGATGACGGTTGCGCTGCGCACCGCCCAGGCGGCCGCCATAACGGTGGGCCCCACCCGGACGTGATGAACCGCCAGAACCCATGAACGCTTCGCCTCTGGTCGCGCTGGCCGGCAACCCCAATGCCGGCAAGAGCGCGCTGTTCAACGCACTGACCGGCGCCCGCCAGAAGGTCGGCAATTATCCGGGCGTCACCGTCGAGCGCAAATCGGGGCGGATGAGCCTGGCCGATGGTCGTCCGGTGGAACTGCTCGACCTGCCCGGCACCTACAGCCTGCAGCCTTCCTCCCCCGACGAGGCCGTCACCCATGACGTGCTGCTCGGCAAGCAGGAGGGCGAGCGGATGCCGTCCGCGCTGCTGGTCGTCGTCGACGCGACCAACCTCGACAACCATCTGCGCTTCGCACTCCAGCTGATCGCGCTGGGCCTGCCCACCGTGGTCGCGCTCAACATGGTCGACATGGCGGCGCGCGACGGGCTGACGATCGACGCCGAGAAGCTTTCGGCCGAGCTGGGCGTGCCGGTGATCCCGACCGTCGCGGTGCGGCGCAAAGGGATAGAGGAGCTCAAGGCCGCGATCGGGATGATGGCGGAGGGCGGCGCGATCCGCATCGGCAGCGACCATCCCGCGCTGCACGAGGACATCGTCCAGCTCCAGCGCCGCGCCCGGGCGATCGCCGTCGCCGCGACGACCGAGGAGAATTTCCGCCGCCGCTGGAGCCATCGCGCCGACGCGGTGGCGCTGCATCCGGTGATCGGCCCGATCCTGCTCGCGGCGATCCTGTTCGTGATGTTCCAGGCGGTGTTCGCCTGGTCGGCGGCGCCGGTCGACCTGATCGACGGTGGCTTCGTCGCGCTGCAGGGCTGGGTGACCGAGCATATGGCCGACGGCTTCCTGCGCTCGCTGGTCGTCGAGGGGCTGATCGCGGGTGTCGGCGCGGTGATCGTCTTCCTGCCGCAGATCCTGATCCTGTTCCTGTTCATCCTGCTGCTGGAGGCATCGGGCTACATGGTCCGCGCCGCCTTCATCATGGATCATCTGATGGCGCGGGTCGGCCTGTCGGGCCGGGCCTTCATCCCGTTGCTGTCCTCCTTCGCCTGCGCGATCCCGGGCATCATGGCGACCCGGACGATCGACGACCCCAAGGACCGGCTGACGACGATCCTGATCGCGCCGCTGATGACCTGTTCGGCGCGCCTGCCGGTCTATGCGGTGATCATCGCCGCCTTCATCCCGGCGCGCGACGTGGGGCCCGGCATCGGACTGCAGGGACTGGTGCTGTTCGGCCTCTATATCGCCGGGATCGCGGGGGCGATGCTGGCCGCCTTCGTGCTGCGCCGCACCGTGACGAAGGGGCCGCCGCCGGGCTTCATGATGGAGATGCCGCGCTACCAGATGCCGATCCTGCGTGACGTGGCGCTGGGCCTGTGGCAGCGCGCGCTGATCTTCCTGAAGCGGGCCGGCACCATCATCGCCTTCACCACGATGGTGCTGTGGCTGCTCGTGACCTTCCCGCAGCCGCCAGCCGGCTATGACAAGCCGGCGATCGACTATTCGGTGGCGGGCCGGGTGTCGGCGGGGCTGGAGCCGGTGTTCGCGCCGATCGGATTCAACCGCGACATGGCGCTGGCGCTGATCCCGGCGATGGCCGCGCGCGAAGTGGCGGTATCGGCGCTGGCCACCGTCTATGCGATCGATGCCGAGGACGAGGCAGTGCAGGAACGGTCGCTGGTCGACCGGCTGCGCGGCCGCTGGTCGCTGCCGACCGCGCTGGCCTTCCTGGCCTGGTTCGTGTTCGCGCCGCAGTGCATCTCCACCATCGCCGTGGTCCGCCGCGAGACCAACGGGTGGAAATGGACGGGATTCATGCTGGGCTACCTCTTCGCGCTGGCATACGTCGCGGCAGGCGCTACATACTGGGCCGCAGTGGCGCTGGGACTCTGATTCCGGCGCCTCCCTGATAAGGAGAAGCCCGTGGCAGGCAGCGTGAACAAGGTGATCCTCGTCGGCAATCTGGGGCGCGACCCCGAAAGCCGATCCTTTGCCAATGGCGGCAAGGTGGTGAACCTGCGCGTCGCGACCTCGGAGCAGTGGAAGGATCGCAACAGCGGCGAACGCCGCGACAAGACCGAATGGCATTCGGTGGCGATTTTCAACGAAGCGCTCGCGGGCGTTGCCGAGCGCTATCTGCGCAAAGGCAGTAAGGTCTATCTCGAGGGCCAGCTCCAGACCCGCAAATGGACCGACCAGCAGGGCCAGGAGCGCTATTCGACCGAAGTTGTCCTCCAGGGCTTCAACGCGGTGATGGTGCTGCTCGACCGCCCCGATGGCGGCGGCCAGGGCGGTGGCGGCGGCTATGGCGGCGGCACGAGCTCGGCCGGTGGCGGTGGCGGCTGGGGCGATGATGACGGCTATGGCAGCGGGGCCGGCTTCGGCGGCGGTAGCGGTGGCGGTGGCGGCAGCCGTGGCGGCGCCGGTTTCGGCGGCGGCTCGGGCGGCCAGCCGGCCGGCGGCGCGCGCAAGTCCGACCCGTTCGATGCCGGCGACCTGGACGACGACGTTCCCTTCTGATTTCGACCGGTATCCGGCGACCAGCCCTGCCGAAACAGGGACGAACCGAACGGACGGGCAGCTCCAGCAGTCCCTAGAGGGTTGAACGAACGTGACGGGGGCGTATTTTCCCGCGATGCCAAGCTGCGTGCGCCGGATTTCCATATGAAGGGCTTCGCGCCGATCCTGCGATCACCGGCCTTTCCCGGCACACCACCCGCCATTGCGGCGGTGAGCGTGGCGAAGGTGGCACGCCCGCCCCGCGCCGGCCTGTCCCCCCCGGAGGTGGAACGCGCGCGCCGTATTGCGGCGGAGATCGTCGCCGCCCGGATCGGCGGCACCTTCTGGGCATCGGGCGGGGCCAATCCCTGGAACCGGATCGCCGGGCCGGGCCCGATCGCGGCGCACGGCGACGAAGAGATCGGGCTGCTCGGCTGGATGGTCGGGGCCGAGATCGACTGGCAGGGCCCGGGCCGTTTCGCCGATATCGCCCGCGACGGCGCCCCCGATCCGCTGGAACGCGCCGTCACGGCATGGCTGATCGAGGCCGTGGATTATCGCGACCCCTATTCGGGGCGCCCCGTCTCGATCGAGGCGGCGATCGAGCAGCTCGCCTTCTGGGCGCGTGCCATCGACCGCAATCGCGGGATCGCCGTCGCCGCCGGCATCGCCGGCTGGAAGCGCCGCGAGGTCGAGGCGATGCTGTGGCCCGGCGAACCGCTGATCTTCGCGCGCGGCACCGAAGAGGCGGTGCGCAGCGCCCGCGCCGTTGGCGGCGCGATCACGGTCTGGCCGTCCAAGGCCCCGCGCGGGCTGGAGGAGGCCGCCGCCGCCCAGGGCATCACCGTCCATCCGGTCGAGGACGGTTTCCTCCGCTCGGCCGGCCTCGGCAGCGACTGCCACCCGCCCAATTCGATCATCGTCGACCGCAGCGGCATCTATCTGGACCCCACCCGTCCGTCCGACCTCGAGACGCTCATCGCGACGCTCCCCGACAATCCGGTGCTGGTCGCCCGCGCCGAACGGCTGATGCGCGACCTGATCGACAAGGGGATCAGCAAATATGCGAGCGGGGGCGCCCGCTATGAACGGCCGGTCAGCGGCCGCCGCATCGTGCTGGTCGCGGGGCAGGTGGAGGATGACCTGTCGGTGCGGCTGGGCGCCGCCGGGGTGGACGGCAATCTCGACCTGATCCGCCGCGCCCGCGCCGCCGAGCCCGACGCCTATCTGCTGTTCAAGCCCCATCCCGACGTCGATGCCGGCCACCGGCGCGGGGGCATTCCCGACGCCCAGGCGCTGGAGCATGTCGACACGGTGGTGCGCGACGTGCCGATGGCATCGCTGCTCGACAGCGTCGATGCGGTGCATGTGCTGACATCCCTGACGGGATTCGAGGCACTTATCCGCGGCTGCGACGTTGTGACCCATGGTCAGCCCTTCTATGCAGGTTGGGGATTGACGCGGGACCTGGCACCGCCCATTGAGCGACGCAGGGGCCACAATATAACGAAGGCGCAGCTTGTGGCGGCAACCCTGATCCTATATCCGCGCTACCTGGATCCGGTCACCAAATTGCCTTGTCCTCCCGAAATACTGGTCGAGCGACTGGCGGCACAGCCGGTTCCGCAGGAGACGCTGCTCACCCGGCTGCGGCGCCTCCAGGGCCGCCTGCGGCGGGGATTTGCGGGCGCGGGAGGCCGGGCGTGAAGCTGCACGACATCGCCAAGCAGCGCTTCCTGCTGCTTCAGGGCCCTCCCGGACCCTTCTTCGACCGGCTCGGCGCCGGGCTGCGCGGCCTGGGCCATGCCGTCCACCGCATCAACCTCAACGCCGGCGACGTCGCCTCCTGGACCGGCCCGTCGATCGACTATCGCGGCACCAGCGAGCGGTGGCCGAGCTTCGTCGATGACTATCTGGTCCAGCATTCGATCACCGACGTCATCCTGTTCGGCGACTGCCGCCCGCTCCACAACGCCGCCCGCGGCATGGCGCGGCTGCGCGGCGTGCGCGTCCATGTCTTCGAGGAGGGCTATATCCGGCCCGACTGGGCGACGCTCGAACTGGACGGCGTCAACGGCCACAGCCTGCTGCCGCGCGATCCCAAATGGTATCTCGACGCGGCGCGCACCCTGCCGCCGCTGGCCAAGCGGCCGACCGTGCCGTCGCGTTTCCGGCGCCGCGCGCAGGAGGCGACCAGCTATTATGCGCGCACCTCGCTCGGCAAATGGCGCTTCCCGCACTACAAGTCGCATCGCGACCGTTCGGCAGCGGCCGAGGCGCTTGGCTGGCTGAAGCAGTTCGCGCTGCGCAAGCTGCACGAGGGCCAGGCCGAGACCGCGTTGGCCGCCCTGGAGGGCAAGCGCTATTTCGCGCTGCCGCTCCAGCTTTCGTCGGACCACCAGATCCGCGTCCATTCGCTGTTCGGAACGATGCAGGCGGGCGCCTCCTACGTCATCGAGAGCTTCGCCCGCTCGGCGCCCGACGACACCTATCTGCTCGTCAAGGAGCATCCGCTCGACAGCAGCCTGTTCAGCTGGCGCCGCTTCATCCGGCGCGAGGCGCGGCGGCTGAACATCGAGGACCGGGTGCTCTTCGCCAAGGGCGGCAATATCGACGACATCGTCGAGAATTCGCTGGGCGTGGTGACCGTCAACAGCACCACCGGCACCCTGGCGCTGGCCAATGGCATACCGGTGATCGCGCTGGGCCAGGCGGTGTACAACATCCCCGGCATCACCTTCGAAGGCCCGCTCGACGCCTTCTGGAGCGACCCCACCCCGCCCGATCCCCGCATCTGGGACGCCTTTTCGCGCGTCCTGCAGGCGCGCTGCCTGGTCTATGGCGGCTTCGCCAGCGACGAGGGCATCGAGATGCTGGTCGAGGGCTCGATCGCCCGGCTGGTCGAGGCGTCGAAGATCATCGACATCACCAAGCATCTGCGCACCGGCACGGCCCAGGCGGCGGAGTAAGGAAATCCACGTCGCTCCGGCGGAGGCCGGAGCCGCCAGCGGTCCCTGCCCAACGCTCCTCAAATCCGTGGCGGCCCGGGCCTCCGCCGGGACGACGCACGTCTTCACCCCTTCCGGAAGATATATTCCTCGTCATACCAGCTGCCGACCTTGAAGCGGTAGTCGCCGACCTTGGCGAATCCGTTCCGGGCATAGACCACCTGAGCCTTGTCGTTACCCGACCAGACGCCGAGCCACACCGGAAAGGCCGGGCGGGTCGCGGCGAGATGATCGAGCGCGGCATCCAGCAGCGCCCTGCCGAGCTTCAGCCCCTGCGCCTCGCGCAGCACATAGAGCTGATAGAGTTCGCCATGGTCGGGGCTCGCCTCGACATGGGGCAGCTTGCACGGCCCGACCTGCGCATAGCCGATCAGCCGACCGTCCAGTTCCGCCACCCAGCTCTGCCTGGCAGGATCGGCCAGTTCGGCGGCGACGGCCTCCGGCGCATAGGAGGCCGCCTCGAACAGGGCGAGGTCGGCCGGCGGATAGGGGATGCCGAACCCCTCCTCCAGGAAGGTCTGCCGAAAGGTGACGAGCTTGAGATCGGCGAGCGCCGCCGCGTCGTCGGGCCGGGCGGGACGGATGGTAGCGGTCATGGGGCGAGTATAGCTCCAATCCCCAACTGGTCACCCTCGGAGCGATGTCAGCAGATCGGCCTCGGCCAGAGCGCGCTTGAGGCTCATGTCTCCGACGTGCGCATAAATCGCAGTAGTCGATATGTTTTCGTGCCCGAGCAGCCGTTGTAGAAACCGAAGATCGACGCCATCCTCCAGGAGGAGTGTGGCGCAGCTGTGCCGGAGCATGTGTGGCGTCACCCGACGCTGAACCCCGGCCGATTGCGCGAAGCTCCGCAAATGCCTTCGCACCATCTGGCAGGACCATTCGCCATTGCGGGGTGCAAAAAGAACATCGTTACTGCGTTCAGCCAGGCGGGCGACAAGCCGCTTCAGCTTCTGATCGACGATGAACACACGGCGCTCTCGGCTGCCTTTGCCTCGGACGCGAAGGGCGCCTTCGGCGCAGTCATAGTCTGCGGCCCGCAAACCGACCAGTTCGCTTACCCGCAGGCCTACCGAGATCAAGACCAGGATGGCCGCAGGAAACGACTTGGCGGAAAGGGAACGGGCGGGATCGTCGCAAAGCCCCCACGCCGCGTCCACGAGCAGTTTCGCATCCGCCCGACCCAATCCTCTAGGTAAGGACCGCGGGCGGGGGAGCTGCATCGCCAACTCACCGAAAGGCGAGCGCCTGATCGCGCCTGACCGCACCAGATCCTTGTAGAACCCCCTCAGGCACGCCATTCGCCGCCGCACCGTGCGGGGAGCGGCCTCCTTCTCGTCCGTGAGGTACCGGGCATAGGCGAGTATGCTCTCGCCGCGTCGGGGGCACAGATTACGCTGCTCGAGAAAGCTGGAATAGCTGCGCAGATCACCCTCATACGCCCTCGCCGTGTGGACCGAAGCGTTGCGGGTCACCTTCAGACGGCTCACATAGGCTGCCGCCATCGCCGATGTAACGATCAAGTTTTCCTCCAATCCGGACAAGAAGCCGCACGATCTGCCGGCGGCTCGCACCTATAAGCGGAGCATGGCCGGCGTCGCACCTTTCGGGCGGATCGAAATTCGATTATCTCCTGTGCCGACTTATGATGGATAACTCGGGATTATCGTGGAAGAGGCAAATCGGGTACGGCAATCCGCCACCAAGCATTATGCCTCGGGAGCCCCGATCTGGGTCGAGGATGATCGATGGAATCTACATAAGCGGGAGAATATCAGCCGCTTCTGCATGCAATGGGTGCAGATTCCGACAGCAGGCATGCATGTGCTGAATGCAGGTTCGGGGTCGCATTTCTATGATTGGCTACCCGAACAGACGATCAATATGGATCGGTTTTGGCTGCAGGCGGGGAAACTTCCCCGTGCCGTCGCTGCTGATATCGAAAGCCTGCCATTTAGATCGGCCAGCTTCGATGTGGTCATCTGCGTCGGCAGCGTCCTGAACTATGCTTCTGCCATGGAAGCGATCGCCGAGCTCTCGAGAGTGCTGAAGCCCGGTGGCTTGCTCATCCTGCATTACGAAACGAGCGATAGCGCTGAGCATGTCGGCACATCTCGGTGGAAGCGGCCCGCCGCTCCGCTTGGGACCGTGAACAACGGAAAAAGCGATATGATCTGGATCTATTCTCGGTCCTTTATCCGACGAATATTGAAGCAGTTCCACATCACTATCGATCAGGAGCAGGGCTTCCACATAGCTTCAGCTGCATTGCTTCGGCTCGGCATGTCCCAGGATCGGGCTGCGCGAGCCGCGTCCGCAGATAACTACCTTCGCTTCGCGAGCAGCCTGGCCGACGACATCATCCTAGCTGGTCGAAAATCCTGAGAAATTGTCGGCGGACTGTCCGGTTGGACAGAACGGCAACGAAGATCACGGCCGCCAGCGAGAGCACCACAATGCCGGTCTGCACGCTTGGGGCTACGGCCAATGGGATACTGACCAGAGCGGACGTCATCAGCACCACAGCCAAACCTGCGCGATGACGTTCGGTCGCTGGTTCGAGTCTGACATCGGCGTCTTTCATTCCGTTCAGCGTGATGGGATCGTTCGCGTGCGCGCGCTGATGCAGGCGTTCCCGTTCCTCCGTCAGAACGCGGGCATACTCGACCTTTCGTCCATCCGACAGAAACGGGCCATACCAGCGCAGGTAGTGGTTGAAATAGATGAGATCCACGATCTTCATGAACTCACCTGCATCGATTTGCTCTCGATCAGGGCTAGGCGCTATCATCAGAAGCGCGCGACATGACGAGACGGATTTCACGCAACTTGGATCGGGAGCCATATAATCGATCCTCGCCCGCTTGAACCCTTGGAAGCGAAGCAGCCGGACCAACATGTGAGGCCCCATCGCGTGGGCGGACGATGCATAGTCGACGAGCACTTCCGAAACGAAGTAATTCGCAATGATGCGCTTTTCTTCGAGATACTCAGCGATCAGGTCCGCGAATGCGAAATAGGCTCCATAGCCACGCCGGTTAGGCGCAATGACGATAAAGTCGAATATTCCTATTTTTTCATCAGGATAATACATCAGAACGGCAAAGCCGCAGGCGTCTCCTTTGAAGGATAAGCCGAAATATATTATCCGCCGGCCCTGAAGCGGGCTGCCAAGGTAGTAGATAAGCTCCTTCGTATCGGTCCGGTGCTTTGGGGAAAAATATTGAACATATATCCCGAGGTAAGCCTCGAGCCTTCTGAGGGGCGAGGCGCTCTGATCGAACACCTCCAGTTCAAAGGAGCTTTGTACCCGCCGACCCATAATCCCGAGTTATCATTCACGGCGTGTACAAGAGGCCGACACCTGAAGGGCTGACGCCAAAAGAAAGGGCGCGGGGATTGCTCCCCGCGCCCTGATCCCTGGTCGTCCAAGCCAGCTTAGCTGTTCTGGCGCGCCTTGAGGGCCTCGCCCAGGATGTCGCCGAGCGACGCACCCGAGTCCGACGAACCGTACTGCGCGACGGCCTGCTTCTCCTCGGCGATCTGCATCGCCTTGACCGAGAAGGTCGGCTTCTTGGAACGGTCGAAACCGGTCACCATCGCGTCGAACTTCTGGCCGACCTGGAAACGCTCCGGACGCTGCTCGTCGCGGTCGCGGCCGAGATCGCTGCGCTTGATGAAGCCGGCGGCGCCATCGTCGCCCGCCTGCACCTCGAGGCCGCCATCGGTGATGGCGAGGACGGTGACGGTGACGACCGCGCTCTTGTTGAGCTTCGAGCCGTCCGAGGTCGCTGCGGCGACGCCGCCACGCTCGAGCTGCTTGATGCCGAGCGAGATGCGCTCCTTCTCCGAGTCGATGTCGAGGACGATCGCCTTGACGGTCTCACCCTTGTGGTGGAGCGCCAGCGCTTCCTCACCCGACACGCCCCAGGCGATGTCGGACATGTGGACCATGCCGTCGACATCGTTGTCGAGGCCGACGAACAGGCCGAACTCGGTCGCGTTCTTGACCTCGCCCTCGACCACCGAGCCGACCGGGTGCGCTTCGGCGAAGGCCTCCCACGGATTGGTGATCGCCTGCTTGAGGCCCAGCGAGATGCGGCGCTTGTCGGCATCGACCTCGAGGATGACGACTTCGACTTCCTGGCTGGTCGAGACGATCTTGCCCGGATGGACGTTCTTCTTGGTCCAGCTCATCTCGGAGACGTGGACCAGGCCCTCGATCCCCGCTTCCAGCTCCACGAAGGCGCCATATTCGGTGATGTTGGTGACGCGGCCGGTGAACTTGCCACCGATCGGGTACTTGGCGGCCGCACCCTCCCACGGATCGCTCTCGAGCTGCTTCATGCCGAGCGAGATGCGCTGGGTGTCCTTGTTGATGCGGATGATCTGCACCTTCACGACATCGCCGATGTTAATCATCTCGTTCGGATGGCCGACGCGCTTGTAGCTCAGATCGGTGACGTGCAGCAGGCCGTCGATGCCGCCGAGATCGACGAAGGCGCCGTAATCGGTGATGTTCTTGACGACACCCTCGATCACCTGGCCCTCGGCGAGCGACTGGATCAGGCCCGAACGCTGCTCGGCGCGGGTCTCTTCGAGGACGGCGCGGCGCGACACGACGATGTTGCCGCGGCGGCGATCCATCTTGAGGATCTGGAAGGGCTGCGGGATGTCCATCAGCGGGGTGACGTCGCGGACCGGGCGGATGTCGACCTGCGAGCCGGGCAGGAAGGCCACGGCGCCGTTGAGGTCGACGGTGAAGCCGCCCTTGACGCGGCCGAAGATGACGCCCTCGACGCGGGTGGACTGGCCGAACTCGGCCTCCAGCTTGTCCCAGGCGGCTTCGCGGCGGGCGCGGTCGCGGCTGAGCATCGCTTCGCCATGGACGTTCTCGACGCGGTCGACATAGACTTCGACCTCGTCACCGATCTTGAGATCGGCCTTCTGGCCGGGCGCAGGCGCGAATTCGCGCAGCGCCACGCGGCCTTCGGACTTCAGGCCGACGTCGATGACGGCCATGTCGTTCTCGATGGCGGTGACGGTGCCCTTGACGACGCGGCCTTCGAAGCCTTCATTCTCGCCGCCGAGGGTCTGATTCAGGAGAGCCGCGAAATCGTCGCGGGTCGGGTTTGCCGAAGTGGCCATAGGTTGGAGTTTCCTGTCTTATCTGTTTCCGGCCATCCGGTTGTCTCCGGAGGTCTTGGGGCCAGAACCGCCACAGGAACCTCATGCCCCTGCGGCATCCGTGAGACGGCCGTTCCCGCGAAAGCCCCGAAAACGCAAAGGGCGTGGCAAAGGATCGGCGTATCCACCGACCCCCTGTCACGCCTGCTGGCGATCGCTTTTTGTTGCCGCGAACTCCGAGCCGGCAGATTTTCATCTGCCTCGAAATCGCTAAGCTTTAGCGGTCAGCCTTCCGGGCTTCCACGAGCGCAATCGCCCGCTGGACGGCCGCGTCTATACTCAGATCGCTGGTATCGAGCAAGTCGGCATCCTCGGCCTGCCGCAACGGCGCGGCGGATCGAGCGGTATCGCGTTCGTCGCGGGCCAGGATGTCGGCCATCACCGCATCGAACGGCACGCCCCCGCCCATCGATTCGAGTTCGCGGAAGCGGCGCTGTGCGCGGATGCCGCTGCTGGCGGTGACGAACAGCTTGGCTTCGGCCTGGGGGGCGATGACGGTGCCGATGTCGCGCCCGTCGAGCACCGCGCCGCCCGGCTGCCCGGCGAAGGCGCGCTGCCGCTCCAGCAGCGCCTCGCGCACCTGGGGATGGGCAGAGACGAGCGAGGCGGCCCTGCCGGCCGATTCGGTCTTGAGCACGGCATCGGCCAGCAGCGCCGGATCGAATGCGCA
Source organism: Rhizorhabdus dicambivorans (assembly GCF_002355275.1). Taxonomy (NCBI): domain Bacteria; kingdom Pseudomonadati; phylum Pseudomonadota; class Alphaproteobacteria; order Sphingomonadales; family Rhizorhabdaceae; genus Rhizorhabdus; species Rhizorhabdus dicambivorans. The sequence continues at coordinate 24,623 of NZ_CP023449.1, forward strand.
GCCGTGGAGCGCGTCCTCGGCATCGCCCGGATCGCCGCCCGCCCGCATCACCGAGACGCCGACCGCGCGATAGAGCAGACCGGTGTCGAGATGCGGCAGGCCATAATGGCGGGCAAGCGCCTTGGCGATCGTGCCCTTGCCAGACGCGGCAGGCCCATCGACCGCAATGATCATGCCGCCTCGGCGCCGAGGCCGGTCATCAGTGCGGTGAAGCCCGGGAAGCTGGTGGCGACTGGGCTCATGTCGTCGATCACCACCGGCGCCTTCGCGACCAGCCCGGCCACCGCGAAGCTCATCGCGATGCGATGATCGAGCCGTGCCGCGATCGTGGCGCCACCGGCCAGCGGATCACCGCCCGTGCCGTCGATGATCAGGCCGTCCTCCAGTTCCTCGACCCGCGCGCCGATCGCGCGCAGCCCCTCGGCCATCACCGCGATCCGGTCCGACTCCTTGACCCGCAGCTCCTCCAGGCCGCGCGCGACGGTGCGGCCCTCGGCCAGCGCGGCGGCGACGAACAGCACCGGATATTCATCGACCATCGAGGCGACGGTCTCGACCGGCGTCTCGATCCCCTTGAGCAGCGAGTGGCGCACGACGATGTCGGCGACGGGCTCCCCGCCCACCTCGCGCCTGTTCGTGAATTCGATGTCGCCGCCCATCATCCGCAACACATCGAACAGGGCGGCACGGGTGGGGTTGAGCCCGACATTGGTGACGGTGACCTCCGACCCCGGCACCAGCAGCGCCGCGACCACCGGGAAGGCCGCCGAGGAGGGATCGCCGGGAACGACGATATGCTGCGGCCGCAGTTCGGCCTCGCCGCGAATCGAAATGATGCGGGCGCCGTCCCCAGCCTGCTCGACCGACAGATCGGCGCCGAAGCCCCGGAGCATCCGCTCGCTATGGTCGCGGGTGGCGATCGGCTCGATCACGCGGGTGATGCCCGGCGTGTTGAGCCCGGCCAGCAGCACCGCCGACTTGACCTGCGCGGAGGCGACCGGAAGCCGATATTCGATTGGCACGGCCGGCGAGAGGCCGCGCAGCATCAGCGGCAGGCGGCCGCCGGGGCTGGGCGTCACCTCCGCCCCCATCAGCGACAGCGGCTCGATCACCCGGTTCATCGGCCGCTTCGACAGCGACGCATCGCCGATGAAGGTGGCAGTGATCGCATGGGAGGCGATCAGGCCCATCAGCAGCCGGGTCGAGGTGCCCGAATTGCCCATGTCGAGCGCCACCTCCGGCTGGAGCAGCCCGCCGACGCCGACGCCATGGATGCGCCAGACATCGTCGGCGCCGCGCTCGATCGTCGCTCCCATCGCCCTCATCGCCGCCGCCGTGGCGAGCACATCCTCACCCTCGAGCAGTCCCTCCACCCGGCTTTCGCCCACCGCCAGCGCCGACAGCATCAGCGAACGGTGCGAGATCGACTTGTCGCCGGGCACGGCGATGGTGCCCCGGAGCGGGCCGGGCGCGGAGAAGGAAGCGGGGCGGGGCGTGGGGCCGTGCATAGGCCGCGGCTTTTGACAGCGGCCTCCCGCTATGGCAAGGCGCGCGGCGTTTCGGCGTTCCATTGACGTGGGCCGCTGCGAGATATTTTCAATTTCGACTGGAGTTTGCTGACCGTGGTGAAACCGGAATGGGGCACCAAGCGGGCCTGCCCGAAGTGCGGCACCCGCTTTTATGATCTGGAAAAGGACGATCCCGTCACCTGCATCGAATGCGGTGCGGCGTGGGAACCCGATCCCATCCTGAAGTCGAAGCAGCCGCTGCCGTTCGACGCGCCCAAGAAGGAAGTGCCCGAGAAGACCGTCGACAGCGACCTGTCCGACGACGATCTGGACATTGACGAGGACGCCGAGGAGAATCCGGACGACGACGTCGATCTGGGCGGCGACGACGATATCGGCCTGAACACCGCCGACGACGACGACGAGAATTGAGGTGGAACGCCGGGCGGCCCGTGAGACGGGCTTCCCGGCACCGCTTCACACAAAAAGCCGCGCCCGGCGAAAAACCCCTCTTGCGAGGGCGTTCAAGCTGACCTAAAGGGCGCGCTCCGCTGCCGGTCCCACCCGGCAAGCGCTGCAAAATGGCACGGGGCCGTAGCTCAGCTGGGAGAGCGCTGCAATGGCATTGCAGAGGTCAGGGGTTCGATCCCCCTCGGCTCCACCATTTTCCTTTTCCCCTTATGACATCGATGTTCGGGGCAGACCGGTAGAGCCGCTTCCCGTCCGTTGAATGGCCGGCATGACGCCTTCGCATCTCGAAAGCCGCCAACCGACGCTCCTGCCAAACGCCCGCTCCTTCCCCGCAGGGCCTGCTTCCCGCATCCGCAGGGCCGCACCAGATGCGAGTGATTCTTAATTTCGCCAGGTGCATGGGGTTGAATGTTCGTTTTTTTTATTTTTCTTTCGTCCGGGCGCTGCGATCCGCTCGACTGCCATGTCGAAGCCGGCCGGAATGTGACTCTCGAAGCCGAGGGTTTTCTTATCCACAGATGAGAATGAGCCGTCACGACACGGACGCGTCCGCGCGTACATGCCGTCCATTCCATCAAGGCGCCTCCTACTTGTCAAGAACAAATAGGGAACATTCGTAAAAGAGGGTTCAGAGTTGCGCGCGTCGACAATTGGTGAATTGTCACCGCAATTCCGCAATTCTAGCCCTCTCTTGAAGCTTTTGTCATCGCGACGAGGAGATTTTTTGCGCGTTCACTCAGTGGACCGTGATGGCACAGTGAGCTAGCCCTCTGAACCGCATCGTCATAGTCAAGAAACGGGCTGACATCATTTCGCTTGAGGACGCTCGTTCTTCCCTCGTCGCTGCTGTCTCTCGTGGTAGTTAGTCGCTCTAGGACATTAACGAAGCCCTCGTCGGACGCGCTAGCCTTGGCTGTAATTTGCCTGGGCCCATCTTCGTCACCCGCCTGTCGCCAAGCGAACAGGAGGCTAAGTGGGTCTATGGAGCTGAATAAAGTGTCTGCGGAAAGTTGACGATAACGGCGGAGCATAACGTCGATCACCCTGTCGAGCTCCGGACCAGCGAATATCCGCTCCTCCTCCTGACGGGGACGATCGCCGTATCGTCCATGAGCGAATATCTCGTGCCGAAGAATTTTGGTCAGCCATCCGATCGCGTCACCATGCTCAAACATATAGTTTATAATTTCGGCTCGCTGTTCAGCGTCCAACCGACGGAGCAATATAGAAACGAGGGCCTCCGCTCGATCCCATAGCGAGTTAAACCAATAAAGATCGAAGGGGCTTTGCCGATAGGCATCGTCCATAAACCGAGAAAATGCGATAAGAAGCTGGCTGCATTGGCGAGCCGTTAGGGCTTCGTATGCCCCCATCTTCAGTCGCTCTAGGAGCATGTCAGCTTTCGTGAGCGATCCGCCAGCTGCCTGATTATGCAACTGCAAAAGCAATGTGCCGGTATCGTCCGGATTCTGGGTTGTAGCTTCCCAGACCCTAGAAAAGTCGTCTTGCGTGAGGGCATGGGACGGCCCCGCCAGAGCGAAATAAAGGCGGTAGTGATCGGGGCTAGCAAGGCGCCGCTTCGCGATCAGGCGATGCCGCTTGTCCTCGCTAACTCGCTCAAAGATTTTGAATTTACGTCCTCCTTGATCGTAATCCATGCCAACCGAAGGCAGTTGCTCAACCACAAAATGGCGGAATATGAGGTCGTCGAAATGTGTCGGATCGACGGTGGCCAAGAGGGATGCGAGAAGACGCTCTTTCTCAGAATCATCAACTCGCGCAATCCCTAAAGACACGGAGGCAGCCGTTGCGCTGTAATCCTCTATCCATCGATATAGCGCGGGATTTCCATCCTTGATGAGTTGAAGCCAAACCAGATCGGCAACGTCCGCTCCAGCTTCACGAAGGGGAGGCCAAAAGAAGCGTACCGCATCCAGAGCACGAACGACGGATCGCGGCGTTTTGAGTTGCCGACCGCCTTCGTAATCCACGACCTGCTTAAGTCTCGTCAGTTCATCCTCGTCCTTCGTGGTGACGAACATATGGAGTTCGTCCGAAAACCACTGCCGAAGTTGGAATGGTTCCGGCTTTGGAACCATGACGGTAAGTTGGACAATCTTTTCAAGGTAGCCGCGACCGCTTTAACACGAGTAGCCTTTTTGATGCTGTGCGACAAAATGTCGATATCGTAGCAGAGCAGATAAATAACGTTCGGAAGATCAACTACCGAACGGACAAGCCGCAAAATTTCGATCACCTCTGATGGTTCGAGACGATCGACATCATCGATGGTAATCACGAACCGCTGACCGAGATCGCGCAGGGCAACGATAAGCTTGTCTTTGAGTTCGACAAGGGAAGGAGCTTCGCCTTTCTTGGCAGCCTCACCGGCAGCTTTGGCTCCCTTTCCAATCCATTTCAGCCAGCCAAAACCCGGCGCTTCGCCGGCAAGTTCGATTAGCTCGCCAGCTTGACCGAGGCGGGTCAGAAAGTTCTGAAGCGCCTCCTTGGCGGCCTTCGCTTTTGTAACAGAATCTCGCGTGGCGTCACCGTCACCAAGGGCGACTTGATCAAGCTGGCGAGAGAGTTCGTCGAACACGCTTGTAATCAGGGCGTCCCGGTTACCGATAAGCCAAGGTTGAAACCGGATTAGATTGGGGCGGCTTTCTGAGGGCAGCTTTTCTAGTTCATCGCCGATGAGAAACAGAAGGCTGGACTTGCCTGAGCCCCATGCCCCCTCGATGCCTATGACAAAACCATCTTCCGTCGCTCGGTCGGCAACTGATGTTGCGATCCGGGCCGCGACATCGCGAAAGCCAAGTTTATCGTCGCCGCCATGGGCAAGCGCCCGGTCCCCCTTCACGGAATGGTTCTGCTCGGCTGACATGACAGAAAGTGTATTCGATACGGCACCGTTCTCAAAAGGGGGTTTTGATCGCCTTCGTCTAATCCGTTTCGGATTAAACATGGATAACCGGCAGGATAGAGCGCAATCTTTTGGCCTTCGGCCGCCCCAAAGTTACGCTTTCACAGACAAACCACCCTGTATCTGAGAAACATGCGCCAATACGTCTCATATCTCCGGGTCAGCACGCAGCGGCAGGGGCAGTCCGGGCTGGGTGTTGAATCACTGCGCAGCACGGTTGAGTCCTACCTCGGCAAATCGGCGGCGAACTTCTCGGCGAGCATATCGAGGTGGAGAGCGGATCGAGCCGGAAGCGCCCCATCCTCGCTGAAGCCCTCGCGCAGTGTCGTCGCAACGGTGCCATCGTGGTCATAGCGATGCGATAAAGGCCTTGCGTCGATTGGACATGACGCCTTCGGATCTCCCTTTGTCCCGATCGTGAAGAAGGGCCACCCGGCATCCGCCATCGCAACAATGCGCGGCCGCCCCGCCGATCCCCGCCAAATCGGATCAGATTGTCGGCGCCGGTCCAATGTGACCCGCCGGGCGCCCGGCCGGCGGTGCCGCAGGGGGGAGACTGTTCCGCAGTCGCGACGGAAGCCCGTTTTCCTTGGGATTCAGCCACACTCCGCTGCGTCACCGGGCGCCCGCAGCGCAGCGCGTGGCGATCCGGGATAGGGGCTATTACGGACTTTGCCGGTGATCGATCCTGACCAGTAACCATCCCCCCTATGGGCAGCATCTGGGGGGCACCATCAATGAACAGGCATATTCTCTTACTTGCACCTCTTTCATCGTTACTTCTGTGCAGCTGCGCCACATTCAGTTTCGCGCCGCCCTCCATTGAGGCGGAAATGCCGGTCGCCGACAATGGCATCTGCCCGCCAAAGGTGAAGAAGGACGAGGCGAAAATCGGCGAGAACGTCAAGGCGGCGCTCCAGCTCGTCGAGAATTATCGGATAGCCTATGGCTGCGCCTCGGGCAGGCTCGCGAACGGCCGCCAGCTGTTCGAGGTGCCGGCCGCGCTGGCGCTGGCGGGGGGCACGGCCGCGGCGGCATTCGGGGCGGGCCCCGGCGCGGCCATCGGCACCGGGGCGGCTGCCGCGACACTGGGCCATGGCAACAGCTATTATGCACCGAAGCAGAAGGCCCGTATCGTGGCCGCCGCGCATGACGCGGTGGTGTGCATCAAGCAGGAAGCCTCCGGCGTCACCGCCATGACGATAGAGGCGAGCGAGAAAAAGAAGGCCGCCTTGCAGAGCGTCAGCTTCTCGCCTGAGTTTCAGTATTTCCAGCAGGTCTCGTCCGCCCTGCAGAACATCGGAGCCATATTGGCGGATCGATTGAGCTCGGTGGGCAGCTACGCGCCCGATGCGATCGCCAAGGAGATCGTCACCCTGGCAAAGGAGGCCGAGGAGGCGAAGAGCAACCCGGCCAAGAAGGATGCCGAAGCTACCGCCAAATCGCTGACCTCGAACGGTTCCGCCGACGAGACGATCGTCAACGGGATCGTCGAACTGGCCGAACTGCAGCCAAGACTGAAGCTCTGCGTGCTTCGCGCCAAGGCGGGGTGACGCATATGCCGCCATGCCTTCCGGCCGAGCTTGTCGAAGCGCTGTGGCCGGCACCATAGCCGCGATCGGCTTGGCCATGATTGAGGAACTCTCAAGGCTGATCTGAATTATCCAGATCATGACCGCGTCGATCCTGATCGTTGAAGATGAAATGCTGATCGCCCTGGAGATGCAGAGCATTCTCGAGGACCATGGTTATCATGTCGCGGGGATCGCGGCGGATCTCGAAGGCGCTCTGGCGCATGCCGACACTGGCCTGGACCTGGCGCTGGTCGACCTGAACTTGCGAGACGGCCTGACCGGACCGCAGATAGGATCGACCCTGGCGGGCGAGCATAGGGTCGGTGTCCTCTTCCTGACCGCCAATCCACGGCTCCTGGGCGATGGTGTCGCGGGCGCGATCGGCGTTCTGACGAAGCCGATGGACGAAGAAAGCCTGGCTTCCGCGGTTCACTTCGCCTTGCGTGTACGCGAGGGCCAGCCCGCGGAAGCGCCGCCCAAGCTTCTGCGTTTCGGCTAGACCCTTTCACGATCCGATTGCATCGGCTCGTCGGCTCTACCTTATGTTTTACCACGATTTCCGAGTCGACCGATCGGCCCAGTAATCGCTCTGGTTCACGCCCGGTTGAGTGCGGAGATGGGGATAAGGAGATCGACGCGCAGCCCTTCGCGCGCCCAGTGCCGTTCAAGTGTGCCGCCGAGCTGCTGGACGATGCTGATCTGCGTCAGACGGCTGCCAAAACCCAGTTCTTCCGGTTCGGCAAGGATCGGGGGACCGCCCGCTTCTTCCCACCGCAGCCGCACCTGACCCTGCTCCGCGACCGAAGCGATGCGGACGCGCCCGTCAGAGTTTGAAAGCGCGCCGTATTTTGACGCATTTGTCGCCAGCTCATGGAATACGAGGCCGATCGGCGTAGCGCCACGATCGTCCACAGGCAGGTCGTCACCCTCGATGGTCAGTCGCCCCTCATCAATTGCGGGGTAGGGGCTGAGCAACTCCTTGAGAAGCGCAAGCAGCGTGGAAGGCCCCTCGTGGCGCGCGCTTTCCTCACTATGGGGGCGGACATAATCGTGGGCGCGGCCGAGCGCCGCCACACGGGCCTGAAGCTGACGTGCGAATTGTTTAGCACCGGGGAACTGGCGCGCCGAAATACCGATCAAGCCGCTCAGGACCGCGAAAATATTCTTGATCCGATGGCTCAGCTCGCGGCTCAGAATTTCATTCTGCTGCGCAACCTGTTTCTGCTCGTGGATGTCCGTGCAGGTTCCGACCCACCGCACGATCTCACCCTCTTCATTCCTGACAGCCAGGGCCCGCCCAAGGGTCCAGCGATATGCCCCGCTGCGGTGGCGCAGCCGATATTCAATCTCATACGACTCACCCGTCCTCAGGCTATGGCGCCATCGCGACCAAGCCCTCTCCTGATCGTCCGGATGGAACATTCCATTCCAGCCTTCGCCATCGGTGGAACCCTTTGGAACACCCGTGAACTCATACCATTGAGCGTTGTAATAGTCGTGGAAACCGTCCGGCAGGGTTGACCATACCATCTGGGGCATAGCGTCTGCGAGTTGCTGGAAAGAGATTTGACCGGCCCTTTGCCCGGCCCCTTCCGCAATAGATGAACTCACAGAACCTTCCCAGTTTCTGGCCTACGGCCCTGGTTGCGTGCGGCCGCCAAATATAACGTAGATCAGCTTCGGCCGGGATAACAAACGGCTCGGCCAATTGATCCCGCACGCTTGCTTATACCGTCGGCGCTCGACGACAGCTACGGGGTAAGCCGTCCCAAAAGCATGAAGTTGGCGAAGCGGCTTGAACGAGCCACTGCCCGCCTCCCCGCTTGCTTTCCCCGCGCCGTTCCATATGTTCCCCCCGCCCGTCATCGGCGGGCGTCAGCGCAGGGAGAGACCGGCTTCGGGCCGGCGCCGAAGGAGCAACCGCCCCGGAAACTCTCAGGCAGCAGGACCGGCGCCGGCCAAACTCTGGAAAGTGGCGCCCATGGGCGTCCGCCGACGGGATAGCGATCTCAGGCGCAAGCGACAGAGGGGGCACGAAAGCGGTGGCGACACCGCCATGGAGTGCCCGATGCCGACCGACGACCCGACCCCCGATCAGCGCCCGCGCGAGCGTTCGCGGATAGACGCCAGCCTGCCGATCAGCGTCGCCGACCTGTTCACCATCGGCATCGGCCCGTCCAGTTCGCACACCGTTGGCCCGATGCGCGCCGCCCACGCCTTCATGGCGGAGGTCGCCGCGACGGGCCGGGCGCCGGCCGGGCTGCGCGTCGAGCTGTTCGGATCGCTGGCGCTGACCGGCCATGGCCATGCCACCGACAGCGCGATCCTGCTCGGGCTGGCCGGCGAGAAACCCGAGACGGTCGATCCCGCCGCGATCCCCGCCCTGCTGGCCGCGATCCGCGCGAACGGGAGGATCGAGACGATCAGCGGGCCGGTGCCGTTCGACGAAGCGCGCGACCTGATCTTCCGCAAGGGCGAATTCCTGGAGGGCCATTCCAACGCGATCCGCTTCGCCGCCGAACTGGCCGGCGGCGGGCGGATCGAGCGCGAATATCATTCGATCGGCGGCGGCGCGATCGTCGCGGTGGGCGCGGCACCGGGCCTGCGCGGCCATAATATCGTGCAGCGCCACCCCTTCTCCTCCGCCGCCGAGATGCTGTCGGTGGGCGAGGAGACCGGCCTGTCGATCGCCGCGATCGTCGCCCGCAACGAGGAGGCATGGCGCCCGCGCGCGGAGACCGAGGCGCTGCTCGACCGGATCGCGGCGGCGATGATGGGATCGATCGACCGGGGCATGGGCGAGGAGGGGCTGCTGCCCGGCGGACTGAAGGTAAAGCGCCGCGCCCGGGCGATCCACGCCAAGCTGCGCACCCAGCCGCCCGAGCAGCAATATGCGCGGGTGTTCGAATGGGTGAGCCTGTTCGCGCTGGCGGTGAACGAGGAGAATGCCGCCGGCGGCCGGGTCGTCACCGCGCCCACCAATGGCGCGGCCGGGGTGATACCGGCGGTGATCCGCTATTATCTGGATTTCATCCCCGGCGCCGATGCCGGGGGGGTGCGCGGCTTCCTGCTCACCGCATCGGCGATCGGCTTCCTCTACAAGAAGCGCGCCTCGATCTCGGCTGCCGAGATGGGCTGCCAGGGCGAGGTGGGCGTCGCCTGCTCGATGGCGGCGGCGGGATTGGCGGCGGTGCTGGGCGGCAGCAACGCCCAGATCGAGAATGCCGCCGAGATCGGCATGGAGCATAATCTGGGGCTGACCTGCGATCCGATCGGCGGGCTCGTCCAGATCCCCTGCATCGAGCGCAACACGATGGGCGCGGTGAAGGCGATCAACGCCGCCTATCTGGCGCTGCAGGGCGATGGCCGCCATGTCGTCAGCCTGGACGCGGTGATCGAGACGATGCGCCAGACCGGCGAGGACATGCAGAGCCGCTACAAGGAGACCAGCCTGGGCGGGCTGGCCGTCAATGTGGTGGAGTGCTGAGCGGCATACACTGGCACAAAACAGAGTTCCCGCCGACGCCGCTTTGACCGCAGCATCGCAGCATGGCCGCCACCCAGGCGCGGCCCCGGAGGGAGACGATGCTCGTGGCGGACAGCCAATTCGATTATCTGGGCGTATCGCCCGAACTGCGCGCCGACCTGACCGCATTGTGCACCGAATATGTCTGGCGGCTGGACAACGGCCATGCCGCCCGGGTGCCCGAACTGTTCACCGAGGACGGCGCCTGGACCGGCCCCTGGGGGGTGATGCGGGGCCGGGCTGAGCTGGAGAAGGCGTGGACCGCGCGGGCGCAGCGCGATGTCCGCACCCGGCACATGCTGACCAATTTGCGGTTCGTGCGCCACGCGGAGGACCGCGCCTCCGGCCAGGTGAGCCAGATCGTGTTCGTCGCAAATGGCGATGCGCCCTTCCCCACCGATCCGAACATCATCGCCGAGAATATCGACGACTATCGGCGCGGCGGCGACGGGATATGGCGGCTGGAGAACCGCCGCATCGCGATGCTGGCGGACAAGACCCAGCCATGAGCGGGGCGGCGCTGGCGGAGGGCCATGTCGCCGTCGTGACCGGCGGCGGATCGGGGATCGGCCGGGCGCTGGCGATCCGGCTGGCGCAGCTCGGCATGCGGATCGCGGTGGTCGACCTCAAGCGCGAGGCGGCGGAGGCGACGGTCGCGGCGCTCCCCCATCCCGCGCGGGGCCGGGCCTTTGCCGCCGACGTCGCCGATGCGGGGGCGATGCGGCGCTGCGCGGAGGCGGTGAGCGCCGCGTTCGGCCCGGTGAACCTGCTGTGCAACAATGCCGGCATCCTGCGCGCGGGCACCGCCTGGACGACATCCGAAAGCGACTGGGCGCTGACGCTGGGCATCAATGTGCGCGGCGTGGTGAACGGGCTGGCGGCGTTCGTGCCCGGCATGATCGATGCGGGGAAGCCCGCCCGCATCCTCAACACCGCCTCGATCGGCGGCCTCTGCCCCGCGCCCGGCGTGGCGAGCTACATCGCGTCGAAATATGCCGTCGTCGGACTGACCGAGACGCTGCGCGACGAGCTGGCGGCCGGCGGGCACGACCATATCGGCGTGAGCCTGCTCTGCCCCGGCGGCGTCGCGACCGACATATGGCAGGGCGCGAACGATGCCGGGCGGCCCAGCGACCGGCTGGCGCGCGACGTGCTGCAGGCGATGTCCGCCCCCCGGCCCGACCAGGCGAGCGCCGAAGGCATCGCCGGGCTGGCCGTCGAGGCGATGCTGGCCGGGCGCTTCTGGATCGTCGCGGCGCAGCCATCGCTGCACGGGCGGATCGCCGAACGGCATCGGGCGATCAGCGAGGCGATCGGACGGGACAGCCCCGGCCTCTACGGCTGAAACGCGACAGGGGGACGCGGTCGCCCGCGCCCCCCCTCTTCGTCCGATTCCGATCGATCAGAGACCGACGATGCCGCCGTCATTCTTGGTGATGACGATCGTCGCCGAGCGCGGACGCGCGGTTGAGGAGCCGCCACCCTGGGTCGCCGGCCAGCTGCTCTGGAGCGTGGTCAGGTTCCCGTCCTCGCCCGGATGCTGGATGTTGACGAACAGGGTGCGGCCGTCGGGGGTCGAATCCACGCCGGTCAGCTCGCAGCCCTTGGGGCCGACCAGGAAGCGCTTGAGCGTCGCCTGGGTCGCCGCCTTGCCGGGATAGGTGAGCTGGTTGCGGGTGGTGCCGTCGGCGCCGGTGTTGGTGATGACCTTGGCCGCTCCATCGCCGACCCGGCCGGGGATGGCGACCAGCATCTGGTTGTTGGTCCGGTCGGTGAAGGCGCCGTCGTCGGTCTGGATCCACAGGAGCGGATTGACCAGGCCCGAGGCGTTCTGGGGCCGGGCGAACCAGAGGCCGTCCGGGCTGGAGAAGTCGTTGCTGGCATCGAGGCCCGAGATGTTGACGTTGTTCGCATCGGCCTCGGCCGAGTCCGCGCCGAACAGGTAGATGTCCCAGTTGAAGCTGGTCGCTTCCGAACTGTCGCCGGTTTCCTTCAGACGGATGATATGGCCGTTGGGGTTGCCGCGCTGCGCAACGCCCGCGCGCGGATCATTATAGTGGCGCGGGTTGGCGGCGTCGGTGCCGGCCAGCGGACGCACCGTGGCATTGTTGTTGGTGAGGGTGAGATAGACCTCGCCGGTCACCGGGTTGACGGCGGTCCATTCGGGCCGGTCCATCTTCGTCGCGCCCAGCACGTCACCGGCGAGGCGGGCGTTGACCAGCACATCGGCCTGATCGGCGAAGGGATAGCTGGGGTTCGAGGCGGTCAGCCCGCCCTGGCCGAAGACCAGCGGCAGCCAGGTGCCGGTGCCGTCCGCCGCGAAGCGCGCGACATAGAGCGTGCCGGCATCGAGATATTTGTCGCCGATCGCCAGCCGGTCGGTGGCGTTGGCGTCGGCCGCGACCCAGGGCTGGGCCGAGACGAACTTGTAGAGATATTCGCCGCGCGCATCGTCGCCCATGTAGAAGGCCGGCTTGCGGCCGGCGACGACGTTCGACGGCCAGCAGCCCTCATGGCCGAAGCGGCCGAGCGCGGTGCGCTTGCGCGGCGCCTTGGTCGGGTCATAGGGATCGAGCTCGACAACCCAGCCGAACTGGTTCGGTTCGTTGCGGAAGTCGGCCGCCGCCGAGGCCCCCGTCGCGCTGGCGTTCCAGCGGGCATAGACGGTGCTGGCCGCATCGGCGGGAACGACCGTCGACCAGCCATAGCTGCCGCTCGCGCCCTCAGGGATGCCATAGCGGTTGAGCGAGACGACATCCTTCGCGGTGGCGCCGCCGCGCACCGCATTGTCGCCCGCCGCGCGGCGGAAATAGCCGGCCCAATTCTCCTCGCAGGTCAGATAGGTGCCCCAGAAGGAGAAACCGTTGGCGCAGTTGTTGACGGTGCCGCGGCCATCGGTGCCGGCGGTCGAGAAGCGGGTGGAGAGCAACGCGTTGCCGCGCGCCGGGCCGGTGAAGCTCACCGGGGTCAGCGGGGTGGTGCGGCGGTTCAGCGTCGAGCCCTGGACATAGTTCCAGCCGGCGGTGCTGCGCGTCACCTCGATCACGCTGACCCCGTGGCACTCCATTTCCTTGAGCACTTCGGCCTCGGGGCGGATGCCGCCGGTCGAGGTCGGGCCGTTGGCGTGGAGATAGACCTGGGTGATGTTCTCATGGTTCATCACCAGCAGGCCGCGCGCGCTGTTGTTGTCGTCGCGCGCGTTACCGGTGGCGGCGAGGCCGTAATAATAAAGCGCGTCATGATGATCGCCCGCGCGCTTCGAGAAGCCGGTGTCGGTGCCGTTATTGGCGAAGGCCGGGGTGGCGGCGTCGATCGGGTCGCCGAGCCGGTAGAGGATCGACACGGTGTAGCCGTCGGGCACCTTGACCAGATCGTCGAAGCCCTTGGGGACGGCGGTGAAGCCGAGCACCGCCGGGGTGACGGTGATGGTGGTCTGCGCGGTCGCCGCCTTGCCCTTGCTGTCGGTCGCCTTGTACTCGAACACCAGCGGGGTCGATGCCGACACCGCCGGGGCGATGAAGCTGGCATTGTTGGTGTTGGCGTTCTGCAGGGTGACGGCGGGCCCCGACACCTGGGTCCAGCCGACGCTCACCTCCTGCTTGTCGGTGGCGGTGCCGGTGAGGGTGACGAGGCGGCCCGCGCTGACCGTGGCATTGGCGCCCGCGGTGACGACCGGCGCCTCATTGTCGCTGCCGCAGGCCGAGACCAGCATGCCGCCCATCGTCGCGGCGGCAATCGCCGAGACGCCGCCGAACAGCGTCTGGCGGCGCGAGTAGCGCTCGGCGACGATGCTTTCGAGTGTGGGATTGTCGGTCGGGTTACAGTCGACGACACCATCGGTGTAGCCGTGGTTGGCGGTCTCGGTCATGGCGTGAGTCCCCTTGGTTCGGAAGGGGACTGGCTAGCGGCGCCGTGCGAAGGATTTGTGCCGCCAAGCTTACGCATCGATGAAGATGACGTGACCGCGATGTGACGCCGCTCAAAGAAAATCTATTTGGTAGAGAAAGCCACAGGCGGTCGACTTTGCCTTCATATTCCCCGATGCCGGTGACGCACATCAGGGGCTCGATCGATGCACAGCACCGCCGCGACGGACCATGGCATTCCCTTTCGCGACGCGCTGCATGTGTGGACGCGAATAGCGCTGCTCAGCTTCGGCGGGCCGGCCGGGCAGATCGCGGTGATGCACCGCATCCTCGTCGACGAGAAGAAATGGATCGGCGAGGAGCGTTTCCTCCATGCGCTCAATTTCTGCATGCTGCTGCCCGGGCCCGAGGCGCAGCAGCTGGCCATCTATATCGGCTGGCTGTTGCACCGGGTGAAAGGCGGGCTGGTCGCCGGCCTGTTGTTCGTGCTGCCGGGAATGATCGCGATCATGGCGCTGTCCTGGCTCTATGTGCTGGTCGGGCAGGCGGCGCCGGTCGCCGCGCTGTTCTTCGGGCTGAAGGCGGCGGTGGTGGCGATCGTGTTCCAGGCGGTGGTGCGGATCGGCGCGCGGGCGCTGGGCCATCCGGCGAAGATCGCCATCGCCGCCGCCGCCTTCCTGGCGCTGTTCCTGCTGCGCGTCCCCTTCCCGATGGTCATCCTCACGGCGGGGCTGATCGGCTGGTTCGCCGGCCGTGCCGGCCTCCCCGCCTTCGCGGGCGGCGGCCATGGCCATGCCAAGCCGGGATCGCTGCGCGACGAGGACAGCGCGCTCGGCACCGAGATACCCGATCATGCCCGACGCCGCTGGCGGAGCATGGCGCTGGTGCCGCTGGCGCTGCTCGCCGCCTGGCTGCTGCCGGTCGCGCTGGTGGTGGCGCTGGCGCCCGCCGACAGCGCCTTCGCGACGATCGCCACCTTCTTTTCGAAGCTGGCGATGCTCACCTTCGGCGGGGCCTATGCGGTGCTCGCCTGGGTCAGCCAGGCCGCGGTCGACCAGTATCACTGGCTGAGCCCCGCCGAGATGCTCGATGGCCTCGGCCTCGCCGAAAGCACGCCGGGGCCGCTGATCATGGTCACCCAATATGTCGGCTTCCTCGGCGCCTACCGCCATCCAGACGGGCTGCCGCCGCTGCTGGCCGGAACGCTCGGCGGGCTGCTGACGACCTGGGTGACTTTCGTCCCCTGCTTCCTGTGGATCTTCGCGGGCGCGCCCTTCGTCGAGCGGCTGCGCAGCAACCGCGCGCTCGCCGCCGCGCTCGCCGCGATCACCGCCGCCGTGGTCGGCGTGATACTGAACCTCGCTTTGTGGTTCGCGCTCCATTACTGGTTCGGCGCGCTCGACGAGGCGACGGCCGGGCCGATCCGCCTGCCGCTGCCCGACATCGCCACGATCGACTGGGCGGCGCTGCTGCTCTCTGCCGCCGCGCTGATCGCCATATTCCGTTTCCGGCTCGGCATCTTCACGCTGCTCGGCGGATGCGCGCTGGCCGGCCTGCTGATCCGCCTCGTCTGAGCAATGTCGTTCCGGATGGGCAACAATGCTGCCCTGCCGGAACAATGATGCTATAGGCGCCTGATGGTCCGCCAGGGGGGCAGCGCTGGATGAAGCTGATGGGGACGCGCCGGACGGCGCCGTTACGGTTTGCGTTGTTTGCGTTCCCTTTGACAACTGCCGCACCCGCCTGGGCCCAGCCTGCCGAAGAGGCCGAACGGCTGGGCGAAATCGTCGTCACCGCGCAGAAGCGCAGCGAAAATCTCCAGACGGTGCCGATCGCGATCACCGCCATCCCGGCCGAGCGGCTGGAGCGGCAGGCCGTCACCAACACCGCCGATCTCGCCCGCTATGTGCCGGGCCTGCTGATCGGCAAGAGCCTGTTCGCGGGACAGACCTATTTCCGGGGAATCGGCCAGGGCATCACCATCCCCGGCGCCGAATCGCCGATCGCCACCTATATCGACGGCATCTATCTGGCGGCGCCCTCGCTCGCGGTGTTCGACCTGAACAATGTCGAGCAGGTGGCGGTGCTGAAAGGGCCGCAATCGACCCTGTTCGGCCGCAACGCCACCGGCGGGCTGATCCAGATCACCACCCGCGCACCCAGCGACACGCCCGCCGCGCGCGCCGAGATCGGCTATGGCCGCTTCGCGACGCTGACCGGCAAGGCGCTGCTTTCCGGCCCGGTGGCGCCCGATCTGGCGGCAAGCCTGTCCTTCACCGGCAAGCATCGCGCGCACGGGCCGGTGTTCAACCGCTTCACCGGCCGGCACCTGCTCGACGAGAAGAGCTGGTCGCTCCAGAATCGCTGGCGCTGGACGCCCGGCGCGCTGACCGCCGACCTCAACCTGATTCATGGCGACTATCGCAACCTGCCGGGATCGGTGGCGGGCATCTTCCCCGGCCATCTCGCGCAAGACGGCGCCACCCGCTATCTGGGCTACCGTACCGTTTCCAACCGGGTCGACGGGCCCAATGCCACGCGCAGTTCGATCGCGTCACTCAAGACGGGCTATGTGCTCGACGGGGTGACGGTCAGCAACCAGATCGCCTACGCCCATTTCCGGGGCAAGTCGGTGATCGACCAGAGCGGCACGGCGGGGCGGCCCAATCCCAACAACGTCGCCGCCTTCCTGCCCGACGCGATCGGCACCAGCCGGACCTGGACCGACGAGCTGCAGCTCCAGACGCCCACCGATCGCTGGCTGCAGGCGACGGCGGGCGCCTTCTACCTGCACAATGTCTCGCTCGCCCGCGCCACCAACCGCTTCGACGAGACCTTCTTCTCCTCCTACCGCATCCGGCTGGAGACCGAATCGATCTCCGCCTTCGGCCAGATCACCGCCGCGATCGCCGATCCGACGCGGATCACGCTGGGCCTGCGCTACACCAGCGACCGGCGCGCGATCAGCGGCACCACGGTTCCGGCGACCGTTCCCAATCCGGCGATCCCGACCCACAAGACCTGGTCGCGCCCGACCTGGCGGGCGGCAATCGACCATCGCTTCACCCCCGAAGTGATGGCCTATGCATCCTGGACGCGCGGCTTCCGCAGCGGCTCCTTCACCACCACCGCGCTCAACATCCCGCCGGCCGCGCCCGAGACGGTGGACGCCTATGAGGCCGGGGTGAAGAGCGAGCTGTGGGACCGGCGCATCCGCTTCAACCTGACCGGCTTCGTCTATGACTATCGCGACATCCAGCTGCGCGCGCTGCGCGGCACCGTGGTAGACATATTCAATGCCGCCCGCGCGCGCATCCATGGCGGCGAGGCTGAGGTGGAGGCGGCGCTGGGCGGCGGGCTGCGGTTGACCGGCGGGGTCCAGCTGCTCGACGCCACCTATCGCGATTTCCCCAATGGCGTCGCCAACGTCCCCTCACCGCTGCCGGTCGTGCCCGCCGGCTGCACCGGGCCGCGCAGCCCGGTCAATGGCGGGGTCGTCCGGCTGATCTGCGACCTGAGCGGCAACCGCATGGTCAAGTCGCCAAAATTCTCCGCCAATGCCGCGATCGACTATGAACGCAGCTTCGGCTGGGGGACGATCCTGCTGTCGATCGCCGACAGCTACAGCAGCGGCTATTATTTCGAGCCCGACAACCGCCTGCGCCAGCCCGCCTATCACTGGGTCGACGCATCGATCCGCTGGCGCTCGCCCGATCGGCGCTGGTCGGCCAGCCTGTGGGGCACCAATCTGGCCAATGAACGTGTCTATGATTCGGCGCTCACCGGCATAGGATCGTACATCTACCGGCCCGGCAGCCCGGTGAGCTACGGAGTCACGATGGGCGTCGCCCTGTTCTGAACGCGGGCCTGCCCGCCTTCGGGCGGGATTTCAGGCCAGCCGCTCCGGCACCACCGCCGAATCCTCGAGCACCTTGTCGACCGGCGACAGCTGCTCCCAAGGGAAGACGAACCAGTCCTTGTTGGCGGTCCGGTCGATCGTGCGGAAGCGATAGTCGACCCGTTCGGCCGAGACGATATTGTCGATCAAGGTCGCGAAGCGGACATTGGCCAGGATGCCGCCGGCCTCCACCAGGGCCGCCTTGATATGGGCGATGGTGGAGCCGCTGTCGTTGATGTCGTCGACGAACAGCAGCCGGTGGTCGCCGCTCATCCCCGCCAGCTTCACCAGCAGCTCGGCCGCGAAGTCGGGCAGGTGCGAGCTGTGATCGACCGACAGCATCGGCACCCCGGTCGCGTGGCTCAGATAGACCGCCGGGGTCAGCCCGCCCCGCCCGATGCCGATGATGAAGCCCGGCTCCCACCCGCTCTCGCGGATACGCGCCGCGACATAGTGGACGGCGGTCAGGAACTCGGGCTGGTCGACGGGTGTAAGGGTCGGCATCGGCGGAAATCCTTCAGAGCGATTTCAAGGCAGGTGGATGCACCTGCCGACTCGGAAATCGTGGCAAACATAAACTTGAGAGGCGGTCCCCGTGCAACGGGGTCCGCCTCTCAAACGGCGGCCGCATCGACATAGGCGTCGAGCGCGGCGAGATGGCGGGATACGGTTGCGTCGTCGAGGAAGGAGCCGAGGAAGCTGTTGCGCGCGAGCGTCGCGAAATCGCCGGCATCGAGCTTTCCGGCCGGGATCAGCGCGCGATAATTGTCGTTCACATAGCCGCCGAAATAGGCGGGATCGTCCGAATTGACGGTGGCGCGCAGGCCGAGGCGCAGCATGCGTTCGATCGGATGCGCGTCGATATCGTCGATCACGCAGAGCTTGAGATTGGAGAGCGGGCAGACGGTGAAGGTCATGCCCGAGCGCGCCAGTCGCGTGACCAGCGCCGGATCCTCCAGCGCGCGGTTGCCATGGTCGAGCCGATCGATGTGGAGCAGGTCCAGTGCCTCATGGACGTAGGCCGGGGGCCCCTCCTCGCCGGCATGGGCGACGCGCAACAGTCCCATCTCCCCGGCGCGGGCGAACACCCGCTCGAACTTGGACGGCGGATGGCCGACCTCCGAACTGTCGAGGCCGACCGCGGCGATGCGGTCAAGCCAGGGCTCGGCAGCCTTCAGGGTGGCGAAGGCCGCCTCCTCGTCGAGATGGCGCAGGAAGCAGAGGATCAGCTTGCTGGTCAGCCCATGCTTCGCCTCCGCCTCAGCCATGCCGGCGAGCAGCCCGGTGACAACGACATCGAACGATATGCCGCGATCGGTGTGCGTCTGCGGATCGAAGAAGATTTCGGCATGGCGCACGGCATCGGCGGCGGCGCGATCGAAATAGGCGGTGGCGAGGTCGCGGAAATCCTCCTCGACGCGCAGCACGTCGGCGCCCTGATAATAGATGTCGAGGAAGTCCTGAAGATTGGAGAAGCTGTAGGCCGCCCGCACCGCCTCGACGCTGTCGAACGGGATGGCGACCCTGTTGCGCTTCGCCAGTGCGAACATCAGTTCGGGCTCAAGGCTTCCCTCGATATGGAGATGCAGCTCGGCCTTGGGCAGGCCGGCGACGAAACCGGCGAGATCGTGAAGAGGCAAGCGGTGGCTCCCCATGCTGGACTGTCCTCTCCGCGCCGATCCTAACAGCCGCGCGGGGGGAGGCAATGGGCTGACGGTGGCTATTGTGCCTTCGGCAACGTGAAGATCAGCGGGGTGTAGCCGCTCATCGACCACGCCATGTTCGCCTCGCTCGCGACCATCACGATCCCGGGAATCCGCTTCGACAGCGCGAGCTGATGGACGGTCTGGAAAGCGGGTAGGTCATATCGCTCGGTTTGCCCGGCATGGAGCCGGTAGATGCCGGCGTTCGTTGCGACCCAGACCGTGTCGCCCGCGACGGCAAGGCCGAAAACCGGCTCGGACTGGCCATCACGACGAGGTGGGTCAAGACCGAGGAGGCGCCCCAGCCTGACGCCCAAGGGAATGGCGCGCGGCCGTTCGAACAGGGGGGTGAGCCGCGAACCGCACAGGCGCGAGACCCCGCCCCGGCTAAACCCGAGATGACTGAGACCCATGCCGACAAGCGTGCAACCGGGATGCAAGGGATCGCGATCGAGAGCTGTGACGGGATCGCAGGCCCCGGACGGATCGGCGCGGCAGATGTGGGTGATCCTGGCGGGCGCGGCATCGTTCATGTCGATCCGGGTCAGAGAGCCGCCGAACTCGCCCAAATTGGTGCCGACGACGATCCTGTTCCGATCAACCAAGTGGGCAGACACCAGCGCGTCGAGTTCGATCGGCCGGTCCAGCGCGATGCTTCGCCACATCGGTCTGGCGGTATCGGTAACGAACAGATGTTGCTGGGTGACGACGGCAATCCGCCCCTCACGAACCGAAAGGGCCAGGGGCCGGTCGTCGGCGCCGAAGCGCATCGCGGGCAAAACGGTCCAGTCGCGATCATGATGGCGGGCCAGTACGAAGCGGCCGGGTGATTGCCGATCGAGGCGGTAGTCGGGGGGCGGCGCGCGAAGCACCCATAATGCATCGCCGTCCGCCGCCATCGCCATGACGTTCCGTGCGGCCCGCTCGGTGGGATGCCAGTCCCCCAGCCGCAACGAGACGAGCTTGCCGCGATGATCGTGGAGCCACAATTCGGAACGATGGACCTGACCGCCTTTGACGCCTCCGATGACAGGTGCCTGGGCGGCGATGCGGCGATCCTCCAGTCCCGCACGTGCCGTCTGTATGGCGGGCAGCAGCAGGATGGCGCAGCAGACGGAAAGGATGACCACGGCGCTCCACCGGCCGAGCCGCCCCAGCGCCAGGGCCCGCCACAGATATCCGGCCGCCAGCCCACCCGGAACGACCATCAGCGCCAAGAGGGGTTGTCGCCCCAGCGCCGCCACCGGCACCCAGAACAGCAGAGCGCCCAGCAGCGGACAAGCCCATGCGCGCCTTTCCGCCCAAGCCGACGCCCACCGCCAGACCGCCGCCAGCACGAGAACGGCGACGAAGCTGCCGAGCACGCAAGCCACCACCGCCTCGAGCCCCGCCGAACCGTCGAGGCTTGGCCAGAAACCAAATCGCAGCCAGTCGGCGGCATCGGAAAGGATCAGCCCGCAGCTGGCGGCGACAAGCGTGGGGAGGAGGAAGCGCCAGACCATGCCGAACCTCGTCGCGCGCACGGCGCTATGCTTCCCGCGTAGCGCGCCGCGACAACGGCGCAGACTTAATGAAACAGACGATCACGCGCATCGGCCTGGGATGTCGGCACGGCGGGGCGGCGTCAACCATCCATTCCGGCATGACGATTGTGGGAAAGCGCCGACTCGCCTACGTCCGTGGCCATGGCCGAACCGCGCACCACCACGCTTACCATCTCCCGGCTTCGGCTGAACATCGTCGAATGGGGCGATCCGTCGGCGCCGCCGCTGATCCTGCAGCATGGCGGGCGCGATCATGCGCGCAGCTGGGACCGGGTGGCGGCGGCCTTCACGGACAGCCATCGCGTCATCGCGCCCGATCTGCGCGGCCATGGCGACAGCGACTGGACCAATGACGGCAGCTATGCGCTGATGGACTTCGTCGAGGACTTCGCCGGCATCGTCCGCGCGCTCGATCTGCCGCCCTGCCCGATCATCGGCCATTCGCTGGGCGGCAATATCGCCACCCGCTTCGCCGGCCTCTATCCCGATCGCGTCACCCGCCTCGTCAATATCGAGGGGCTGGGCGACAGCCCGGCGGTGGCCGCGCGCCGCGCCGCCGAGGATCCCTTCGAACGGTGGCGGCGGTTCTTCGATCGCCGCGCGCTGGTCACGGCGCGGCGCCCCCGCGACTATCCCGACCGGGCGGCGCTGGTCGCGCGGATGCGCGAGACCGACGAGCGGCTGGAGCCCGACATGGTCGAGCATCTCGTCACCCATGCCGCCCGTCCCAATCCCGACGGCAGCCTGCGGCTCAAGCATGATCCGACGGTGGGCGGCGATTCGCCGGGCGACATCACAGCCGAGCTGAAGACCGCGCTGTGGGCGGCGATCAGCTGCCCGGTGCTGCTGATCTATGGCGCCGAAAGCTGGGCGTCGAACCCGGCGGCCGATGGCCGCGCCGCCCATTTCCGTGACGCCCGGGTCGAACTGTTCGAGCGCGCGGGCCACTGGGTCCACCACGACCGGCGCGACGATTTCATCGCGATGGTGAAGGACTTTCTCTCCTGAAGATTTAATCCCAGTCGAGCGCGAGCAGGGCGAAGCTCGCCAGCCAATGCTCGCCCATATAATCGTCGCCGAGATGCGGCAGCGCGGCGGCGAGATGGCGCTCGGCCGCTTCGCGCGCGACCGGCACCACCCGATGATCGGCGGGCAGCGCATCTGCGATCCGGCGCCAGCACCAGGCACGGCTGAGGTTGAGCCCGTCGAGATGGGCGATCTTGCCGTCGCTGCGATCGGAGACGAAGGCCGGGGTCAGCAGGGTCGCCGGTATCTCGGGCAGGAAGCCGTCGAACCATGCGCGGAACTGCTCAGGGGGCAGCAGCTCGCGCATCAGATGCGCCTCGCCGAGCGCGGGGGAGAGGAACTCGTCCCCGCCCGGTTCCCAGGCCTGGCAGCCGCGATCCCCGCCGAACCAGTCGGCGGCACGCGCCCCGATCAGCGCGGCAAGATCGGGATCATGCGCCGTCGCCCAGCGATGGGCGAGCAGCATCGCGAAGCTGCTGTTGAAATGGGTGCCGACCCGGATCGGGTAGGTCATCTTCGGCAGCCACGCCCGGAAGCGATCGGCGAAGGCGCGGGCGAGCGGCTCCAACGCGTGCGCCCAATGCTGCGCCTCATGCTGCACGACTTCGCCGTGGAGCGTGAGCAGCCAGCCCCAGCCATAGGGCCGCTCGAAACCCGCCGACGCGGGCCGCGCCAGATAGGCCAGCTCGCCCGCCACCTTGGCCGGCACCAGCATGGCATCGGCGCGGGCGCGGATCGCATCGGCCTGCGGCAGGCCGGGCATGCGGCGCAGCAGACGCATCACCTGCCACCAGCCATGGACGCAGCTGTGCCAATCGAAGCTGCCATGGAAGATGGGGTGGAGCATAGCGGGCGGCAGCACGTCCGCCGGCCCCGCCATCACATGATCGAGCTTGTACGGCCATTCCCGGCCGAGATGGCCGAGGGTGAGGCCCGCGAAATGCGCGGCGAGGGCCGGGGTGAGGCGGGTGTTGGTCATGCCCGGAAGCCCAGCCACCAGAGCAGCGCGATGTTCACCGCCAGCAGCGGCAGCGCGGTCGGTATCTGCGCGCGGATCACGGCGTGGCGGTCCTTCAGGTCGAGCAGCGCGGCGGGGACGAGGTTGAAGTTGGCGGCCATCGGCGTCATCAGCGTGCCGCAGAAGCCCGCAAGCATCCCAATCGCCGCGATCACCGCCGGATCGCCGCCCGCGCCATGGATCAGCAGCGGAATGCCGATCGCCGCCGCCATCACCGGGAAGGCGGCGAAGGCGTTGCCCATGACGATGGTGAACAGCGCCATGCCGATGCCATAGGCGAGCACCGCGCCGACCAGGCTTCCTTCGGGGATCATCCGCTCCATCAGCCCGCCGACGACATCGCCGACCCCGGCCAGCGCGAACACCGCGCCGAGGCTGGCGAGCATCTGCGGCAGCACCGCCGCCCAGCCGACCCCGTCCATCAGCCGCCGCCCCTCGTCGAACGGGGCGAGCCAGCGCGGCCGAAACCAGGCATAGCCGACCAGGAGCGCCAGGATGACGCCCGTCGCCAGCGCGACCAGCGTCGCCTGCCTGCCGTCGATCAGGGTGGGCATCTGCTTGAAGACATAGGTTCCGGCCAGCGCGGTGAGCGGAATCAGCAGCGCCATCAGGAACAGCCTATTGCCGCGCCGGCCGGCTTCCGCGCCACGCTGTTCGGCGGAGGTCGTGCCGCCGCTGCCGCGCCCCATCCGGCCCAACCCGGCGATGGCGACGAGGCCAAGGACCAGCAGCCCGTTGCCGATATCGCCCAGCCTGTCCCCCGCGATCAGACTGAGCGCGATCAGGGCGTAGAACAGGGCGTTGCCGATCCGCTTCGCATTGCTGCGGTCGCGCAGCGCCGACCAGGCGAAGGCGAGGAAGACCAGCCCGGCGAAGGGATAGACGAGGTTGAGCCCGATCATGGCGCGCGTCTCTTCCTGCGCCGGTCGAACAGCAGCAGCCGGGCGCCGTGGATCAGGAAGGCGGCGATCGCGGTGGGGATCGCCCAGACCGACAGGTGGAAGGGCTCGATCGAGATGCCATAGCCTTCGAGCACGCCCTTCATCAGCAGGATCGATCCAATCGCGATGAAGATGTCCTCGCCGAAGAACAGGCCGACATTGTCGGTGGCGGCAGCCATGGCGGCGGCCTCCTCGTCGCGCTTCTCCTCGCCGGTCTGCGCCTGCGATGCCGCCTCGGCCATCGGCGCGACCAGCGGCCGCACCGTCTGCGGGTGGCCGGCGACCGAGGTGAGGCCCAGCGCGGCGGTGACCTGGCGGAACAGCAGATAGCCGAGCAGCAGCCGCCCGACGGTGAAGCCGCGCAAGCCCGCGATCAGGCCGCGGGCGCGTTCCTGCAGGCCATGGCGTTCGAGCAGGCCGATGACCGGCAGCACCATGTAGATGACGGTGACGTAGCGGCTGTCGTTGAACGCCTTGCCGAAGGCGGCGAGCAGGTCGACCGGCCCCATGCCGGCGGCGAGCCCGGTCGCCAGCGCCGAGACGAGCACCACCAGCAGCGGATTGAAGCGCAGCAGGAAGCCCGCGACGATGACGGTGATCCCGGCGAGGACGAGCATCCCTATTCCCCGTCATGCCAGCGGAGGCTGGCATCCATGTCTGTTTCCCCTCGCGATGGCATCTGGCCGGTGAGAGACATGGACCCCAGCCTTCGCTGGGGTGACGGTTGGGGAGTCGGGATCATCCCACCCCTCCATATCCGCCGCCGCCGGGCGTCTCGATCACGAAGACGTCGCCTGCCTCCAGATCGGCTGACGCGGTGCCCGGCAGCGCCTCCACCCGCCCGTCGGCGCGCTCGATCCGGTTGATGCCCGTCGCGCCGTCGCCACCGCCCGACAGCCCCGGCGGCGCGATGCGACGGCGGCTGGACACGATATCCACATGCATCGGCTGGCGGAAACGGATGCGGCGGACCGCGCCATCGCCGCCCGTCCAGCGCCCATGGCCGCCCGATCCGCGCCGGATCGCGAAGCGCTCCACCAGCACGGGGAAGCGCGTCTCCAATATCTCGGGGTCGGTCAGCCGGCTGTTGGTCATGTGGGTCTGCACCGCGTCGGCGCCGTCGAAGCCGGGCCCGGCGCCCGATCCTCCGGCGATCGTCTCATAATATTGATGGGTGGCATCGCCGAAGGTGAAATTGTTCATCGTCCCCTGGCTGCCCGCCATCGCGCCCAGCGCCAGCAGCAGCGCGTCGGTGATCGCCTGGCTGGTCTCGACATTGCCCGCGACCACCGCCGCCGGATAGAGCGGGCTGAGCATCGAGCCGCGGGGCACGCGGATCGTCACCGGGCGCAGGCAGCCGTCGTTCATCGGGATCGGCTGATCGACCAGGACGCGCATCACATAGAGGACGGCGGCGCGCACCACCGACAGCGGCGCGTTGAAATTGCCGGGCAGCTGATCGCTCGTCCCCGCGAAATCGACCGTCAGCGCGCGCGCCGCGCGATCGACCCGGACCGCCACCCGGATCGTCGCGCCATCGTCCAGCTCGACCGTGCTCGCGCCATCGGACAGGCCATCGACCAGCGTGCGCACCGCCGCTTCGGCATTGGCCTGGACATGCTCCATATAGGCGGTGACGACATCGCGGCCATGATCGCGGACCAGCCCGAGCAGCGCCGCGCCGCCCCGGGTGCAGGCGGCGATCTGGGCGCCGAGATCGGCGAGGTTCTGGTCGGGGTTACGCGCCGGCCAGCGATTGTTGCGCAGCAAAGCCCTTATCTCCGCCTCGCGCAGCCGCCCCTGATCGACCAGCAGGACATTGTCGAGGATCACCCCTTCCTCATCGATGCTGCGGCTGTCGGACGGCATCGAGCCGGGGCTAATCCCGCCGATATCGGCATGGTGGCCGCGCGCCGCGACGAAGAAAGCCGGATCGGCATCCGCCTCGTCCGCGAAGACCGGCATGATCACGGTGATGTCGGGCAGATGGGTGCCGCCCTGATAGGGGGCGTTGAGCGCATAGGCGTCGCCCGGCTTCATGCCCCTGCCATCCGCCGGGCTCCCGTCCTCCCCGCGGCCGCGCCGGGCGATGATGGTGCGGATGCTGTCGCCCATCGAGCCGAGATGGACCGGGATGTGCGGCGCGTTGGCGATCAGCTTGCCGCCCGCGTCGAACAGCGCGCAGGAGAAGTCGAGCCGCTCGCGGATGTTGACCGAGGCGGCGCTCTGGCGGAGCGCGGCGCCCATCTCCTCCGCCACGCCCATGAACAGGCCGGCGAAGATTTCGAGCCGCACCGGATCGGCGGCGGCGGCCATCGCGGCGGCGATGCTGCGCGCAGCATGGCGGGTCAGCACCAGTTCGCCGGCCCGTTGCACCTCGGCGCGCCAGCCCGGCTCGACAACGGTGGTGGCGACCGCGTCGACGATCAGTGCGGGCCCATCGACGGCAAATCCGGGGGCGAGCGTGGCGCGGTCGTACAGCGGCGTATTGTGCGCAGCATCGGCCATCCAGCTTTCGACCCGAGCGAGCGGCGGCGCCGATGTCGCGGGCAGATCGCCCAGCCCCGCCGCGCCCCCCTCGCCCGGCAGGATCGCCTCCATCCCCAGCATGTCGACGATCGGCTCGCCCTGCCCGGTGAAGCCGAAGCGCCGGGCGAAGTCGCGCTCGAAAGCGGCGCGCATCGTCGCGGCATCGCCGAGCGGCACGGGAATGCTGCTGTCGCCCGAGGGATAGCGGAGATGCGCGGTCGCCTCGAGGCGGGCCGCCCCGGGAAGCGCGGCCTTCGCTTCGTCCGAGAGCTGCGCGACGGCCGCAGCAATTGTCGCAGCATCGTCGAGCGGGAGCAGCACGCTGCGTTCGCGGATGACGCTGCGATCGGCCAGCCCGATGCCGTAGGCGGACAGCACCCCGGCGAGCGGATGGATCAGCACCCGCGTGATCGACAGCGCATCGGCGACAAGGCAGGCATGCTGGCCCGCCGCCCCACCGAAGCAGGACAGGGTGAAGCGCGCGGGATCATGGCCCGCGCCGATCGACACCGCCTTGATCGCATTGGCCATGTTGGCGACCGCGATCGCGACCAGCCCCTCAGCGATCTCGCGCGGGCTCCGGTCGGTGCCGGCCTCCGCGATCAGCGCGGCGAAGCGCGCCTCGACCGCCGCGACGTCGATCGGCTGATCGCCGCCGGGGCCGAACAGGCGCGGGAAATGATCGGGCTGGATCTTACCGAGCATGACGTTGCAGTCGGTGACGGTCAGCGGCCCGCCGCGCCGGTAGCAGGCGGGGCCCGGCACCGCGCCCGCCGATTCGGGGCCGACGCGGAAGCGCCCCTGGTCGAAGCGGCAGATCGATCCCCCGCCCGCCGCCACGGTGTGGATCTTCAGCATCGGCGCGCGGATGCGGGCGCCGGCGATGCGGGTTTCGGTCTCGCGGTCGTAGCGGCCGGCATAGAGCGAGACGTCGGTGGAGGTGCCGCCCATGTCGAAGCCGATGACGTGCGGGAAGCCGGCGGCCTCGGCGGTGCGCGCCATGCCGACGATGCCGCCGGCCGGGCCCGACAGGATCGCGTCCTTGCCGCGAAAGGCGTCGCCCGCGATCAGCCCGCCATTGGACTGCATGAACAGCGGGTCCGCCGCATCGCCGAGCGCATCGCGGAAGCCCGCGACATAGCGATGCAGCACCGGGGACAGATAGGCATCGACCACGCTGGTGTCGCCGCGCCCGATCAGTTTGATCAGCGGCGCCACATCATGGCTGGCAGAGACCTGGGTGAAGCCGATCTCCCGCGCCAGCGCGGCGAGCGCCGCCTCGTGCGCCGAATGGCGATAGCCGTGCATCAGCACGATCGCGATGCTGCGATAGCCTTCTGCGAAGGCGGCCGCCATGTCCGCCCGGGCGGCGTCGATGTCGAGCGGCACCAGCACCTCACCCTCGGCGCTTACCCGCTGGTCGATCTCGATGGTGCGGTCATGGACGGGCGGCGGGCGGCGGATCGCGCGGGCGAACAGATCGGGCCGGTCCTGATAGCCGATCGTCAGCGCATCGCCGAAGCCGCGCGTGATCGCCAGGCAGGTCGGCTCGCCCTTGCGTTCGAGCAGTGCGTTGGTGGCGACGGTGGTGCCGATGCGGACGTCGATCGGCGGAAGCGGCCCTTCCGGGCATCCGGTCAGCCGGCGGATCGCGGCGACGGAGGCGTCGTCATAGCGGCCAGGGTCCTCGGAGAGCAGCTTGGCGGTGACGATGCGGCCATCGGGGTCGCGCGCCACCACATCGGTGAAGGTGCCGCCGCGATCGATCCAGAAGTGCCAGGCCACATGGCCGGCCTAGCAAGGCGGGCCGGCCACCACAAGGCGACCGGACCGAAGAGGTTGCGGATGCGCCCCCCTTCTGGCGCATCCGCGGGGGAAGTCCCGTTCGGGACAAACAACCCTTACGGCGACGGAAGGTTCCGCCACCGATATGGTCGGCCGCAATTATTTTCCTCCGCCGCCGGGGCGGGGGCATCCCGCTCGTTCAGCGCAGCCCGGCCTTGCTATTGGCCTTGGCCTTCGCCTGGGCATTGGCTTCGTAGGTGTGCCGCTTCGACCGCGCCGCCGCCTTGTCGCGATCGGGCTTGTCGCGGGTCGCCGTGGCCGACAGGCCGGCATTGGCGTTGGCCTTCACCTTGGCCTTGTCGCTCGCCCGATAGGCGTGGCGATCCGCGCGGGCATCGTCGCGGCGGTCCTTGCCGGTGGCCCGGGTCGTGGCCGTCGCGTCGAGGCCCGCATTGGCATTGGCGTGGCTGCGGCCGGTCAGCGAGGCGCGTTCATCGGCCATGCGGTCCGCGCGGGCGATATCGCGCCGCTCGAGCCCGCTGGTCCGCGCATCGAAGCCACGATCGAAATCCCCGGCGCGGCTGAAACCATCGCCGCCGACGCCGCCGCCCAGGCCGACACCGGCACCGCCGCCCGCACCGCCACCGATGCCGGCCCCGATACCGCCGCCCATTCCACCGCCGCCGCCGCCACGGCCCTGGCCATGCGCCGGCATGGCGGCGAGCGCCAATGCCGTCACGCTGCAAAGGATCAGGCTTTTCATCATCTCTCTCCCACAGAGTTTCCCCTGCCGGATGTCACAATGTCACGCGGCCTCGAATGTTCCGGTCCGGACCTTTCAGGGCAGCGTCAGCACCACCCGCACCTCGTCCCCTTCGCCGATCCCCTCGGCCTTGCGGACCTGGGCCTTGATCGGAAGGATGAAGCCGCCACCCTCGCGCTGCGGGAAGATCGAGGTTGCCCAGCGCGTGCCGCCGATCCGCGCTTCCACCTTGATCGATCCGAAGCCGCCCGTCCGCCCCAGCGCGGCGAAGCGGATCTCGGCGGCGGCCTGGCCGTCGATCGTCAGGAAATGCCAGCCCGAGGAGCGGGCCGCATTGGCCGGCCTCCACAGCCAGATGCGGCTCGTGACCTCGAAATTTTCGCCGCTGTCCATAGACCGGGAATGGCGCGGGACGCGGCCGGAATCAACCGCCCGGCGCGCGCCGCCCCGCCCTCAATCCGCCGGGAAGGCGGCGCGATGGCCGGCCGCCTTGGCGACCGCGCCATGGCGCATGACGAAATCGACCTGCTCCATCCGCGTCACATCCTCCAGCGGATTGCCGGCGATGGCGATGATGTCGGCATCCTTGCCGGGTTCGATGGTGCCGATCCGCTCGGCCCGGCCCAGCGCCTCGGCGGCGTTGACGGTCGCCGTCTTCAGCGCGGCGGCGGGAGTCATCCCGGCCTTCACCAGCAGCGCGAACTCGCGGGCATTTTCGCCATGCTTCGACACGCCGGTATCGGTGCCGAACGCCACCTTCACCCCGGCCGCGATCGCCTTGCTGTGGCTCGCCATCGCGGCGGCGGCGGCCTCCTCGGCCTTGGGGATGGTGGCGGGCGGCAGCAATCCGGCGCGCGCCTGCTGAAGCGCGGCCTGCGGCGCCAGCATCGTCGGCACCAGCCAGGCGCCCTTCGCCTTGAACAGCTTGATCGCCTCGTCATCGAGGAAGGAGCCATGATCGACCGTGTCGACCCCGGCGGCCAGCGCCGCCTTGGTGCCGGCGACGCCATGGCTGTGGGTGGCGACCTGGCGGCCAAGGCCGTGGGCGGTGTCGATGATCGCCTTCATCT
The DNA here is from genome assembly GCF_002355275.1 of Rhizorhabdus dicambivorans. Taxonomy (NCBI): domain Bacteria; kingdom Pseudomonadati; phylum Pseudomonadota; class Alphaproteobacteria; order Sphingomonadales; family Rhizorhabdaceae; genus Rhizorhabdus; species Rhizorhabdus dicambivorans. The sequence goes on from NZ_CP023449.1 coordinate 54,771, forward strand.
CCTCATCGGTCATCGCCCGGCCGAGGCCGCCCGAGACGTTGGAGAGGACGCCGCCGGTGGACATATATTTGATCACCTGCGCGCCCAGCGCGACCTGCTGGCGCACCGCGCGGCGGCAATCGTCGGCGCCGTCGCAGGTGCTGACCTGCCGATGCAGCACCGCCTCGGCAAAGGGCTCGGCCAAGCCGTTCGACGCATCGGCATGGCCGCCCGAGACCGAGATGGAATTGCCGGCGTTGACGATCGTCGGTCCCTCGACATCGCCACGCTCGACGCCCTCGCGCAGCGCCCGCATGCCGCGCGCATTACCGCCCAGATCGCGCACCGTGGTGAAGCCGGCCTCCAGCGTGATCCGCGCGTTGGTCACCGCGTACATCATGTCGTCGGCATCGTCGCGGTTGAGCGCGGTCAGCCGGTCGCGCAGCGGATCGCCGCCGATACCCCAGAGGTGGACGTGCATGTCGATCAGCCCCGGCATCACGAAACGATCCTTGAGGTCGATCAGCCGCGCGCCGGGCTCGGCCGCCGCATAGCCGTCGCGTATCTCGGCGATCCTGCCGTCGCGGATGACAATCGTGCTGGGGCCGCGCGGCGGCTTGCCGGGTTCGGCGAGCAGGGTGCCGGCATGGATCATCGTCACCTTCGGCGCGGGAGCGCCCTGGGCAGCGAGCGGCGAGGCGGCGAGCAGGGCGAGGACGGCGGCGGTCAGGCGGCGCATGGAGGTCTCCCAATCTTCATTGTTGTCAGCAGGCTAGATCGGTTCGCCCGAGGAGGGAAGCCGGGGAAATGCGTGGGCCGCGACCGCACCGATATGCGACCGGAGGGATCGACGGATCGGGGCGGTCACCCCAGTTCCACCCGCCTTGTGATCCCGATGGCATCCAGGAACGCCTCATCGTGGCTGACCACCAGCAGCGCGCCGTCATAGGCACGCAGCCCGGCCTCGACCGCCGCGATCGAATTGAGATCGAGATGGTTGGTCGGCTCGTCGAGCAGCAGCAAAGGCGGCGGCGCTTCCCCGCCCAGCACGCAGGCGAGGCCGGCGCGCAGTCGCTGGCCGCCGCTCAGCGAACCGACGATCTGTTCGGCCGCCTCGGCGCGGAAGCCGAAGCGGGCGAGCGCGGCGCGACAGCCATTGACGGTGGCCTGCCGGTGGCGAAGCGCGAAATTGCCGGCGATCGACAGCGCGGGATCGAGCAGGCCGACATTCTGATCGAGCAGTGCGGAGGCGACCGGGCGGTGGACCGTGCCGGCCCAGGGCGCCAGCCGCCCATCGGCGATGGCGAGCAGCGTGCTCTTGCCCGACCCGTTGGGGCCGGTCAGCGCGATCCGCTCGGGACCGCGTATCTCAAGATCGAGGCCGTCAAGCAGCGGCCCCGCCGCCCGGTCATATCCCGCGGCTATGCCTGCAAGCCGCAGCACGACCCTGTCCGCCACCAGCCCGGTTCGCGCGAGATCGACCCGCACCGGGGTCAGCCGCTCGATCCGGGCGCGGGCGCCGGCAAGATCGGCCGCCGCCTCGTCGCGCTGGCGTTCGGCGAGACGGGCATTGGCGCCGCCGCTCTCCTCGGCGCGGCGCTGCATCGCGCCCAGCACGATCTTCGGCATGCCACCCTTGGCCGCCTTGCGCGCGCCGGCGGAATCGCGCCGCTGCTTGCGCTCCGCCGTCAGCTGCGCCTGTCGCGCTACCTCGGCCGATCGTCGCTCGGCATGGGCGAGATCGTGGCGCGCCGCCTCCAGCTCGATCGCCTTGCGCGCTTCATAGGCGGACCAGTTGCCGCCATAGCGGGTGGCGCCGAGGCTGGTCAGCTCGACGATCGCGTCCATATGGCCGAGCAGTTCGCGATCATGGCTGACGGTGATCGCACCGCCGCGCCAGTTCGACAGCAACGCGATCACCGCGTCGCGGCCTTCGCGATCGAGATGGTTGGTCGGCTCGTCGAGCAGCAGGAAATCGGGCCGGGCGAAGATCGCGGCGGCGAGCGCCGCACGGGTCCGCTGCCCGCCCGACAGCCGGATCAGCGGCGTCTCTGGTCCGACATCGAGCCCGACCGAGGCGAGCGCGGCGGCAAGGCGCGCCTCGACTTCCCAATCGGCGTCGGCCAGTTCGTCGATCGTCGCGATGCCGGCTTCGGCACGCGCCAGCAGCGCAAGCGCGGCGCGCACCCCGAACAGGTCGGCGATCGTCTCATCGGGCGCGACATCGACAATCTGGCGCAGGGTGCCGATCGTGCCGCTGATCGCGATACGGCCGGCGCGCGGGGCAAGCTCGCCCGCGATCAGCCGCAGCAAGGTCGTCTTGCCGACGCCGTTGCGGCCGACAATCGCGCAGCGCTCGGCCGTGAAGCCTAGATCGAGGCCCGAGAAAAGCGGCCGGCCGTCAGGCGTCGACCAGGCGAGGTTGGAAAGCGTGATGGAAGCGGACATGCGTGGAATCCCCGAAGGCAAGGCAGGATGGCATTGCGGTTCGGTGGAGGTTCATCGCGCTTGTCCCTGATGGCGCGGACGGCCCGCGCGGCCGGACCTATATAGGAGGGCGATGGTCGAGGCCAAGCTTTCCCATCGGCCGGGCTTCTGGCTAAGTTCCCTGCATGACCAACCTCCGACTCGCGCTCGCCGCCCTCACCCTCTTCCCCGCCGCCCCGCTGCTCGCCCAGGCCGCGCCACCACCGCCCGCCGCGCCCGCGCCCAAGCCGGCGACGGTGTTCGTCCGGATCACGACCAGCGAAGGGCCGATCCTGTTGGAGCTGGAAAAGGAGAAAGCACCGGTCACGGTCGCCAACTTCCTGAAATATGTCGACCTCAAGCGCTATGACGGGATCAGCTTCTACCGTGCCGTCGCGGTGCCCAACGAGCCCAGCCAGGGCTTCATCCAGGGCGGCATCCGCGAGGACGCCCGCAAGATATTGCCGCCGATCGCGCATGAATCGACGACGAAGACCGGCCTCCATCATACGAACGGCGCGATATCGATGGCGCGCAACGCGCCGGGCACCGCGACCTGCGACTTCTTCATCATCGTCGGCGACATGACCTATATGGACGCCAACCCCAGCGCCCCCGGCGACAACCAGGGCTATGCGGTGTTCGGCCATGTCGTCGAGGGGATGGACGTGGTGAAGAAGATCCTCGCCGCGCCGCGATCGCCGACGGCCGGGGTGGGCGTGATGAAGGGCCAGATGCTCGCGGCGCCGGTGAAGATCGTGACCGCGCGGCGGGCGACCGCGCCGGTGGCCAAGGCGCCGTAAATCGTGTCGCCCCGGCGGAGGCCGGGGCCGCAAGAGGCTCTTGCCTAACCTGACCGCAGGAGCCGATGACGGCCCCGGCCTCCGCCGGGGCGACGCGCAGGAGTGAAGCCTACCCCAGCACGTCCTTATGCTCTTCGCGGAGCAGGGCCTTCTGCACCTTGCCCATCGCGTTCTTGGGCAGCGCGTCGACGAACAGGATCGCGCGCGGCTGCTTGTAGCGGGCCAGCTGATCGGCCAGCCCCGCCTTGATCGCTTCGGCGTCCGAGAAACCGGGCTCGCGCGGGACGATCACCGCGACCGGGGCCTCGCCCAGTTCGCGATGGGGCACAGCGATCACCGCCGATTCGTGGACCTGGGGCAGTTCGTCGAGCGCGGTTTCGACCTCGGCCGGATAGACATTGTACCCGCCCGAGATGATCAGGTCCTTGGCGCGCCCGACCAGGCTGACATAGCCACGGGCATCGACGAAGCCGAGATCGCCCGAGACGAAGCGGCCGTCGCGGAACTCGGCCGCCGTCTTCTCCGGCATCCGCCAATAGCCCTGGAAGACGTTGGGGCCGGATATCTCGACCACGCCGACCTCGCCCTGCGGCATCTCCGCGCCGGTCTCGGGATCGGCGATGCGGATCGACACTCCCGGCAGCGGCACGCCGACGGTGCCTGCGATCCGATCCCCGTCATAGGGGTTGGAGATGTTCATGTTGGTCTCGGTCATGCCATAGCGTTCAAGGATGGCGTGGCCGGTGCGCTCGCGGAACTCGCGGTGGATATCGGCGGAGAGCGGCGCCGATCCCGAGACGAACAGCCGCATGTGCGCCACCAGATCGCCGGTGAAGCCGGGATCGTCGAGCAGGCGGATGTAGAAGGTCGGCACCCCCATCATCGTCGTCGCGCGCGGGAGTTGCGCCAGCACCTGCCTGGCGTCAAACTTCGCCAGGAAGATCATCGAGGCGCCGGCGGCGAGGATCGTGTTGGTGGCGACGAACAAGCCGTGGGTGTGGAAGATCGGCAGGGCGTGGAGCAGCACGTCCGCGCCCGTGAACCGCCACGCATCCTTCAGCATGAAGGCGTTGGAGCCGAGATTGTCGTGGCTCAGCATCGCCCCCTTGGAGCGCCCGGTGGTGCCCGATGTATAGAGGATCGCGGCAAGGTCCTTGTCGTCCCGCGCGACATCGTCGAAATGGCCGGGCTGCCCGGCCGCCTGCGCGGCCAGGCTTTCCAGCGTCGCGAACCTCGGCACGCCCGCCACCTCGGCCAGCGGCTCGATCGACGCCAGCGTGGCCGGATCGCAGACGAACAGCGCCGGTTCGGCATCGCGCATGAAATAGTCGAGCTCGCCTGCGGTATAGGCGGTGTTGAGCGGCAGGAAGACCGCCCCGGCGCGCAGCGCGCCGAGATAGAGCATCAGCATGTCGATGCTCTTTTCCGCCTGGACCGCGACCCGATCGCCGATCCCAACGCCCGCGGCGCGCAGCTGGTGTGCGAAGCCCGCCGAGCGGCGCCCGACATCGCCATAGGTGACGATGCCGCCATCGGGGAGATGGGCGAAGGGGGTTTCGGCGGAGGGGAAACCGGCGGCGAGGCGGGTGTAGAGATTGGCCATCCCCGCCCCTTAGCGGAGTGATCAGCGCGATTGAAGCGCCCCCGCCTCCCGCCCCATCCAGACCCGCATCAGCAGCGAGGCGGCGACCGTGGCGCTGGCGGCGGCAATCGCGCCGAACAGCGGCAGCAGCACCGCGAGCAGGAACGCGAACAGCGCCGCGCCCGCCAGCCTTATGCGCAGCACCGCGCCCGCCCGGCCATGCGCAACCAGCCGCGGTTCCAGCGCGAAGCCCGACAGGTCGATCGCGACGCCGACCGCGAGGATCGACAGCAGCCCCTGGGCGAAGCCATAATCCCGCCCGGCGAGCAGCATGATCAGCCAGGGGCCGCCCGCCACGCCGATCAGGATCACCGCGGCCGCCAGCCCCAGCGCGTAGCGGCTCACCCGCGCCATGACATGATCGAGCGTGGCGAGGTCCGCGCCGGCATGGAGCCGGGCCATTTCGGGATAGACGATCCGCGCGGCGATCTGGATCGGCCGGGCGAGCGCACGGGCGATCCTGGCGGCGATGCGATAGCCGCCCGCTGCCGCGGCCCCCGCCACACCACCGACCGCGAGCGTGCCGAGCTGTTCGGTCAGCAGGCCCAGCGTGCCGGCGGCGTTGGTGGTCAGCATGAAGCGCCAGATGCCCGCATTCTCCCGGTTCGCCCTATGCCACTGCCTGCGGCCCAGCGCGATCGGCAGGGGGGTGAGGGCCAGCGCCGCCGCCCAGGTCGCGGCATGCTGGGCGAGCGCGGCGGCGGCCCACGCGGCAAGGAACAGCTCGATCCCGCCGCCCGTGGCCCAGGCGACCAGCGATCCGGCCAGGCGCACCGATGGCCCCACCGCCTGCACATAGGCGATCAGCTCGAACCGATCGACGAGGCGCAGCATGCCGGTCGGCGTCGCCCCGATCGACAGCAGCAGCGCCACCCCGAACCAGGCGGCATGCTGCTGCTGGGCGGGGTTCCAATCCAGCCAGGCCGCGACCAGCGGCACCGCCAGCACCGCGGCCGCCGCCCCCAGCAGGGCGCCGACGATATCGAGCAGGGTGGTGAAGCCGAGCAGCCGGGCGAGCCGATCGCGGCGCCCCTTCGCCAGATGGATCATCCCGTAGCGGATCACCGTCTGCCAGGACTGGAGCTGCGCGACATTGGCGATGGCCTGCCCATAGGCCAGGATCAGCGAGAACAGGCCGAAGCCGGCAGGCCCCAGCGCCCGCGCCGCGACGCCGAGATAGACGAGGCTCGCCACCGCCTGGAAGCCGCGCCCGCCCAGCAGCCAGACGAGGTTGCGGCCCATCCGCGCGAACACCGCGCCGCCGCCTTGGGCTGCCGCCGCCGCCGTCATGCGGCGCTCCGCACCCCGCCCGCCATCTCCGCCAGCACATCCTCGATCAGCCCGCGATAGATGGCCGATGGCAGTGCGTAATCGCGCGCCCGATCGCCGGGACGCACCGCCGCGCCGGAAAGCTGGACATGGATCGCCGCCGCCAGCTCCTCGGCGCGCTCGCCACCGACCAGCAGGCCATGGCGGCCTTCGCCCAGCACCAGCGGCGCGTCACCCGCCAGCCGCGAGGCGATCACCGGCTTACCGACCGCCATCGCCTCGAGCAGCGCCAGCGACGAGCCCTCCCAGCGCGACGGCAGCACGAACAGCGCCGCACGCGCGGCCCAGGCGAAGACATTGCCGGTCTCCCCCGCCAGCAGAAAATCCTCGCCCAGTCCGGCCGCCTCGGCGCGCTGGAGCAGGCTGGAGCGCTCATCCGCGCTGCCGCCGCCGACGATGGCGAGGCGCAGCCGCCGGCCCTGCCGGGCGATTGCCACCGCATCGATCAGCAACTCGAAATTCTTCTGCGGGCGCAACCGGCCGATGCCGAGGACGACCGGCACATCCTCCTCGAACCAGCGATGCGGCGAGGGCGCCCGGGCCTGGGCGAGCGCATGATCGACATCGACCCCGCTCGGTATCTCCACCGCATGGCCCGTCTCCAGCGAGCGGGCGAGCATCGGCGCCCGGCCCAGCGCCGCGCCGACGATCGCGATCCGCGCCGCGTCCGCCACCAGCCGTTCCATCCAGCGCATCCGCAAGGCGCCGCGCAGGCCGTCGCCGCGCGTCACCGCGTTGCTGATGCGGTAGATACGGGGGAAGCGGCCAAGGCCCTGTGCGGCGATATGCGGGGTGGCGTGGCCGAGATTGCCCATCGATACGATCACGCCGGGCGGCTGCGTCTTCAGCCAGCGGCGCAGCGGCCAGGCGGCGGTTATCCGCGAGGCCGCAGGGCTGGCCGCCTCCTTCAGGATCACCGTCCGGTAGGGCGCCCGCTCCACCGCATCGCGGAAGAAGCCCTCGCCATGGCCGGCGACCAGGGTGGTATCGTGGAAGGCGGCGCAATGTTCGGCCAGCATCATCGCGTCGCGGGTCACACCGCTGGAGCGCAGATCGTGGATATAGATGATGATATGGCCCATGCGTCCCGGTCCGACCCGAAAACGTCATGCTAGCGGCGATATATGACGATCCCGCGAGCGCGACGGGACCCGGCATGGCAGGCTATAACCGATTCTATCATCTGAAGAAGGCATGGCCGCTGTTCCCCGGCATCGTCCGCCCGATCGCGGCGGCCTTCCTCGGGGATCATTATGCGCGGCGGCGGGCGCGGCGCGGCCGCTTACGCGCCGGGATCGACGCGCTGGTCGGCCTCGGCTTCCATCTGTGGATCCCGCGCCGGGCCGCGCTGGTGCAGCGGCGCTTCGGCTATGACGAGAACTGGCGCCGCCGGGCGATCGCGATCGCGCGGGCGCGCTTCGCCGATCCCAACGACATCGCGCTGTTCCGGATCGAGCAGGCCGAGCAGCTCGACCATTATATCCGCCGCTTCGAGGATGCCGCCATCAACAAGCGGATCAACCCGCTGGGCTGGACCGGCGACTGCGCGCTGGCCGACAAGCGCCGCTTCGCCGAGCGTTGCCGGATCGCCTGCCTGCCTCATGCCGAGACGGTCGCGATGGTCGAGGCCGGCCAGGTCCACATCCTCGCCGATCCCGCCGACCGGCCGCTGATCGCCAAGCCCGCCGACGGCGAGGGCGGCGACGGCGTCCGCATGCTGGGGTCGATCGCCGACGCGCCCACGCTGATGGCGCGGCTGCGCGGGATACGGCACCCGACCATCGTCCAGCCGCTGATCAGGGTTCATCCCGAGCTGGCCGACATCGCGCTGGGCGCGCTGCCCACCGTGCGGATCGTGTCGATCCTGGACGAGGCGGGCCGGCCCGAGGTGGTGAGCGCCACCTTCCGCTGCGCCTCCGACCCGCGCGCGCGGGTCGACAATATGAAGGCCGGCGGGCTGATCGTGCCGGTCGACCTGACCGACGGGCGTCTCGGCCTCGCCTGCTTCGGCTATGGCGGCCATGATCATGACATCCATCCCGCGACCGGCGCGCCGATCGCCGGACGGACCCTGCCCGGCTGGGCCGAGGCGATCACCCTCGTCACCGGAGCGCATTGCGCCGCCTTTGCCGATTATGCGCTGATCGGCTGGGACGTGGCGCTGACCGGGCAAGGCCCCGTGCTGATCGAGGGCAATGGCAAGCCCGGCGTGCTGATGCCGCAGCGCGCCGCCCGGCGCGGCCTGGGCGAAAGCTGCTACGGCGCGCTGCTCGCCCACCATCTCGCAACCAAATCGTAGCCGTGCCGTCACGCCGCCGCCCCATGCGGGTAACAAGCCCGGCCTAGACCCGTCGCGATCGGCGTACCGCCGGGCTGGAGACACGACATGACCCGCAACGCGGCGCCCCGCGCGCTTCCCGCGGCGACGAAGCGCGCCCTCAAGATCCTGTTCATCGCCAAGCATGTGCATTGGGAAGGCGGGCTGCACCCCAGCGACGGCACCCATGCCACCTATCACCGCGAGATGCGCGCCGTGCTGGAGGGGATCGGCGTCGATCTCCAGCTGGCCGATAGCTATGAGGCGCTGTTCGCCGCCCCCGATGCCGACTTCGTCTTCCCGCTGCTCAACCGGGGCGGCTTCCTCAATTCGGAGATGCTGCTGCCGCTGCTGTGCGAGCGTTCGGGCATCCCCTATCTGGGGGCCAGCCCGATCCTGCGCGGACTTTCCGACGACAAGCATCTTTCCAAGCGCGTCGCCGCCGCGCGCGGCCTGCCGACCGCGCCCTGGGCGATGTTCCGCCATGGCGTGCCGGCCGACCTGTCGATCGTCCCGCCGGCGCGCAAATGGGTGGTCAAGCCCAACGCATCATCGGCCAGCTGGGGGATCAGCGCCGCCCATGACCATGCCGATATCGCGGCTGCGGTGGGCAAGATCCACAAGGAGGGCCATGACGCGATCGTCGAGCCCTTCATCCCCGGCCATGACATCGAGGTGTGCGTCATCACCCTCGACGGCGCGCCGTTCATCCTGCCGGTCCAGATGGTCGAGCAGCATGATCCGAACTATCTGCGCACCTATCTGGAGAAGCGGAACCTGGTCGACGGCCAGGCCTATGACATCCGCCCGCTGACCGACGAGCGCATCCTGCGCGAGGCCGAGCGCCAGTCGCTGGAGATGATGCGCGAGTTCCTGCCCTTCGACTATGGCCGCTTCGAGTATCGGCTGGACCACAGGACCGGCGAACTGAGCTTCATGGAGGTCAACCTCAACTGCAACCTCTGGTCGCGGAAGACGATCGCGATCGCGGCGGCGCAGCTCGGCTGGAGCCATGCCGAACTGATCGAGACGATCCTGACCGAGAGTCTCGCCCGCCAGGGCCTGCTCGCAAGGACCTATGACCGTGTCGCGGCATGACGGCGGCTTCACCGCGATCATCCTGGCGGCGCAGCGCGCGGGCCAAATCGATCCGCTCGCCGAGGCCGTGGGGCTCTCGCACAAATGCCTGGTGCCGATCGCGGGCGCTCCGCTGATCGCGCATGCCGCCGCCGCGCTGTCGGCGACGCCAGGCTGCCGCCGGCTGATCGTGGTGGTCGAGCCGGCGATGTTCATGGCCGTCCGCCAGGTGCTGCGCGACGGGCCGCCGCCGGTCGATTTCGTCGCGGCGGCGGACAATCTGGCAGACAGCGTGTTCGCGGCGGCCGACGGGATCGATGGCCCGATGATCGTCACCACGGCCGACAATGTGCTGCTGACCTCCGGCGCGGTGGAGGCGATGCTCGCCGCGCTCGCGGGTGGCGCGGAGGTGGCGGTGGCGATGGCGAACAAGGCGTCGGTGCTGGCGGCGCATCCCGAGGGACAGCGCCGCTTCTACCGCTTCCGCGACGACGACTATTCGAACTGCAACCTCTACGCCTTCGGCGGCGGCCCGGCGGTAAAGGCGGCCGAGGCCTTCCGCAGCGGCGGGCAGTTCGCGAAGAAGACGTCGCGCCTGATCGCGGCGGTCGGCCTGGTCAACGTGCTGCTGATGGCGATGGGGCGGCTTTCGCTGAAGGGCGCGCTGGCCCGGCTCGGCAAGCGGCTGGGGCTGCGGCTGGAGCCGGTGCTGCTGGCCGACGGCGCCCATGCGATCGACGTCGACAATGAACGCACCTATCGCTGCGCCGCGCTGCTGCTGGAGCGGCGCGAGGGGCTGGCGACCGATCAGGTCCAGGCGCGCGCTGCCTGAACCTGTTCAGGCCGGCTTCTTCCTGAGCAGTGCAGAGCGAAGGCACTGGCAGGTGATCTGGTCGCGCTGGTTGATCAGATGGTGCCGGAAGGTGACGATGCCCGCATCGGGGCGCGACTTCGACTCGCGCAGCTCGACGACTTCGGTGGTCGCGCGCATCGTGTCGCCGATGAACACCGGGTTCGGCATCACCAGCTTGTCATAGCCGAGATTGGCGACGAGCGTCCCGAGGGTGGTGTCGCCCACCGACAGGCCGACCATCAGCGCGAAGGTGAAGGTGCCGTTGACGAGGATCTGGCCGAACTCGCTCGCCTTCGCCGCCTCCACGTCGATGTGGAGCGGCTGCGGATTGTGCGTCATCGTGGAGAAGAGCAGGTTGTCGGTCTCGGTGACCGTCCGCCTGATCTCATGCTCCATGCTGTCGCCGACCTGCCATTCGTCGAACCACCGACCCGCCATCTTCCGCTCCTATCCGATATGCGGTGGGCTAGCCGATGCGCGGGGCGAGCGACAATCGAAAGATCGGCAGAAGCATATAGAGATTGTCTATGAACGGCCGCTCCGGGCAAGCAGCGCTTCGGCCTGCTTGAGATGGGGCCGGTCGATCATCTTGCCGTCGAGCTTCAGGGCGCCCGCGCCGGGATTGGCGGCGAACATGTCGACCACCGCGCGGGCGTGGGCGATCTCCTCCTCGCTGGGGGTGAAACCGGCGTTGATGATCGCGACCTGGGCGGGGTGGATCGCCATCATGCCGGTGAAGCCGTCGCGCCGGCCGCGCGCGACATAGGCGGCGAGGCCATCGGTATCGGCGATGTTCGGATAGACCGTCTCGATCGCGGCGGTGCCGGCCGCGTGCGCGGCGAACAGCACGAGCGAACGGACCGTTTCATAGGGCGCGGTATAGCTGCCGTCAGGATTGCGGGCGGTGGCCGCGCCGATCGCGGCGGGCAGATCCTCGGCGCCCCAGGTCAGGCCGGCGAGCTGGCCTCCCACCTCCCCATAGCTGCCCAGCGCGAACACCGCGGCGGGCACCTCGCTGGCGATCGGCAGCACCGGGGGCAGCGGGCCGCCCGCCATGTCGGCAAGCTGGCGCAGGGAAACGGCACCCAGGGCCTTGGGCAGCATGATCCCGTCGGGCCGGGCGCCGAGCACCGCGTCCAGATCGGCGCGGACATGCTCCGAATCGAGCGGGTTGATCCGCACGAAACAGGGGACCTCGCCGCGATCGGTCAGCCAGGCCGCGACCGCGGCACGCGCCGCCGGCTTGTTCTCCGGCGCCACCGAATCCTCCAGGTCGAGGATCAGCGCGTCGGCGCCGCTGGCGGCGGCCTTGGGGAAACGTTCCGGCCGGTCGCCGGGAACGAACAGGAAGGATTTGAGCGAGATCGTCATGGCCGACGCCATTGCGCGCACCGCGCGCCATGGCAAGCATCAATTCGGAGCAAGGTGTCAGCGCGGGGCGGGCAGGACCAGCACGGGATCGAGATAACGGCCCTCGGGCGGACCGGCGAGAACGGCCATGACCGGCGCGAAGGCCTCCTTGCCAAGCGCGGCGCCGGCGGCCTTATGGTCGTCGACCGAGGCCCAGTGCTCGACGAAGATGAAGGTCGCGGGATCGGCGGGATCGGCGAACAGCTCGACCTTCTCGCATCCGGCGAGGGGCGCGACGAGGCCCGCGAGGTCGGTCAGCACCGCCTTCAGCTCGTCCCCGCGTCCTGCGGCGGCCTGCATGCGATAATGGCGAAGCACGGTCATCTTTCCCTCCTGTCGGTCGAGCTTGAGTAGGCGGCGCACATCGCCCCTGCAAGCCAGCGGCTATCCGGCGATTCCACGGAAAAGGGCGGAACTGCGGCCGGCTGCGCAACCCTGTCCGCCGCTCTTCGTTCTGCTTCCATCACACTGAGGAGAGAAAGATGCCCGTCGATACGCACGCGCTGAAGCAGCATATGTGGGACAAGCTGACCCAGAGCCCCTTCATGATGGTGGGCCTGCACGAGCCGCACATGCATTCGGCGCCGCTGACCGCGCAGCTCGACAAGGATCAGGTGGACACCATCTGGTTCTTCGTCGCCCGCGACAACCGGCTGACCAGCGGCGGCCCGGCGATGGCGCAGTTCATGTCCAAGGGACATGACTATTTCGCCTGCCTTTCGGGCACGATCAGCGTCAGCAACGACCGGGCGATGATCGACAAGCTGTGGTCGCGTGCGGTGGAAGCCTGGTTCCCCGGAGGCAAGGACGATCCGGACCTGACGCTGATCCGCTTCGACATCGACGATGCCGAATTGTGGGAGGCCGACATGAGCCTGACCGGCAAGCTGAAACTGCTGTTCGGCGGCCGCATCCGCGCCGATGAGGAAGGTTCGCACGCGCGGGTTTCCGACACGATCGTCTGACCGCTTCTTGCCAAGGGCCGGGCAGTGCTAGCAAGGCGCCATGGATGCCGAATCCCTGCGCCTCGACCCGGCCCTGCTCGCCCTTCCCTGGAGCGGCGAGCCCCAGCTCGCCGGCATCGTCAACCTCGATGCGGCGGGCGACGCCCCGGAAACGCTGATCGCGCCGCCCTTCCCGCTGATCGGCGTCGGGGATCCCGCCCATCCGCTGGCGCGGCAGGTGGATGCCGTCATCGAAGCGCCGGTGACGCTGGACGGCGTGCTGCGCAACATGGCCGCCCGCCCCAGGACGGCGGCAGTGGTCGTGAAATTGCTGTGCGGTATTGAGGGCCTCCCGTTCGAGCGCGCGCTGGCGTGGGAATCGATGGCCTTCGCGATGCTGCAGGGCAGTGCCGAACATGCCGCATGGCTGGCGCGACAATCCGCCGGCGAGGCGATGCCCGCCGGCCGGATTGACGTGCGGCGCGAGGGCGAGCGTCTGGAGCTACGGATCGACCGGCCCGAAGCGCGCAACGCAATAGACCGGGAGATGCGCGACGCGCTGTTCGAAGCCTTCACCCTGGCGGCGCTGGACCCCGGCATCCGCCATATCCGCCTGACCGGGGCGGGCGACAGCTTTTCGATGGGTGCGGACCTGGCCGAGTTCGGCACGACCCGCGATCCTGCCACCGCCCACCTGATCCGCGCCGCCACCCTGCCCGCCCATATGATCGCGCGCTGCGCCGATCGGCTGGAGGCCCATGTCCAGGGCGCCTGCGTCGGATCGGGGCTGGAGATGGCCGCCTATGCCCGGCGCCTGACCGCCAGCGCCGATGCCTGGTTCCAGCTGCCCGAGCTGGCAATGGGGATCTTGCCCGGCGCAGGCGGCTGCGTCTCGCTCAGCCGCCGTATCGGCCGCCAGCGCACCGCGCTGCTGATCCTGTCCGGCAAGCGCATCAACGCCCGAACGGCGCTGGGCTGGGGGCTGGTGGACGACGTGGTGGGGTAGCCGACGCTCTCCCGGACGGGTGGATGCTGAAACAAGTCCAGCATGACGACGAAATTGGCGCTTCCTTTCACCTTCGGACGCCAACTGATGACACACCCAAGTTCAGGGGTTGACGGCTCCGGTCAGCGCAGCGCCGCGTTGACCTTGTCCAGCGCGGCCGCCGACGGCACCAGTTCGGCGTCGGACAGCGCGTTCAGCGGCTTCTTCACCGTGCCGAGCGCGTCGTGCAGGTCCTCCGCCTCGGGATCGACATAGAGCAGGCCGGTGACGATCTCACCGGCGGCGTGCGCCTGCTGGAGATAGTTGATCGCGCCGACATGGTCGGTCGGGTCGTAATCCTCGGCGATCTTGCGCAGCAGCAGGGTCGAGCCGTCATGCTGGGTCACTTCGGTCAGCGATCCCGGCTCATAGCTTGCCTTGATCGCCATCCGCGCCATCAGCACGTCGAGCTTGTTCACCGCCTCATTATGCTCGCGCACCCAGTCGAAGCTCTTGGTCGAGCCCTTGTGGTTGTTGAAGGCGATGCAGGGGCTGAGTACATCGATGAAGGCGGCGCCCTTGTGGGTCAGCGCCGCCTTGATCAGCGGCACCAGCTGGTCCTTGTCGCCCGAGAAGCTGCGCGCGACGAAGGTGGCGCCGAGCTGGAGCGCGAGGGCGACCAGATCGATGCCGCTATCCGAGTTGACGACGCCCTTTTTGGACTTGCTGCCCTTGTCGGCGGTGGCCGAGAACTGGCCCTTGGTGAGGCCGTAGACCCCGTTATTCTCGACGATATAGGCCATGTTGACGCCACGCCGCATCGCATGGGCGAACTGGCCGAGGCCGATCGAGGCGCTGTCGCCATCGCCCGACACGCCGAGATAGATCAGGTCGCGATTGGCCAGGTTGGCGCCAGTCAGCACCGACGGCATGCGGCCATGGACGGTGTTGAAGCCGTGGCTCGCCCCCAGGAAATAATCGGGGGTCTTGGAGGAGCAGCCGATGCCGGAAAGCTTGGCCAGGCGATGCGGCTCCAGATCGATCTCGAAACAGGCCTGGACGACCGCGGCGCTGATCGAATCATGGCCGCAGCCCGCGCAGAGCGTCGAGACCTTCCCCTCATAATCGCGGCGGGTGAAGCCCAGCGCATTGGTGCGCAGCGAGGGATGGTGGAATTCGGGCTTGGCTATGTAGGTCATCGCACCATCTCCCCGGCGCGGGGCTTGGACAGCCCCATGCCCTTGGCCAGTTCCGTCTTGATGAAGCGCGCCGTGATCGGCGAGCCGTCATAGTTGAGGACTTTCACGAGGCGGGCCGGATCGACCCCGCCCTCGTTGATCAGCAGCGCACGCAGCTGCGCATCGCGGTTCTGCTCGACCACGAACACCAGCTCATGGTGGGCGATGAAGTCGAATATCTCGCCCGCGAAGGGGAAGGCGCGGATGCGCAGCGCATCGACCGCCAGCCCCTCGGCCTCCAGCTGGTGGAGCGCCTCGTCCATCGCCGGGCTGGTCGATCCGTAATAGATCACGCCATAGCTGGTCTTCTTCGGCGCCTTGCGCAGGATCGGCGCGGGGACGATCGCCTTGGCGCTGTCGAACTTGCGGAGCAGCCGCTCCATATTGTCGACATAGACCGCCCCCTCCTCGCTGTAGCGGGCATAGGGATCGCGCGACGTGCCGCGGGTGAAATAGCTGCCCCTGGAGGGGTGGGTCGCGGGCAGGGTGCGATAGGGAATGCCATCCCCGTCGACATCCTTGTAGCGGCCGAAATCGGCGCCCGCCTCCAGCATCTCGGCGGTCATGATCTTGCCCCGGTCGAGCACCCGGTCATGATCCCATTCGAACGGGTCGATCAGCCATTCGTTCATGCCCATGTCGAGATCGAGCATGACGAAGATCATCGTCTGGAGCCGGTCGGCCAGGTCGAAGGCGAGCGCGCCGAATTCGAAGCATTCGTTCGGCCCCTCGGGCAGCAGCAGCACATGCTTGGTATCGCCATGGCTGGCATAGGCGGCCGAGAGGATGTCCGACTGCTGGGTGCGGGTCGGCATGCCGGTCGAGGGGCCGCCGCGCTGCACGTCGAAGATCACCGCCGGGATCTCGGCGAAGTAGGACAGGCCGATGAACTCCTGCATCAGCGAGATGCCGGGCCCCGAGGTGCAGGTGAAGGCGCGCGAACCGTTCCAGCCCGCGCCGGTGACGATGCCGATCGAGGCGATCTCATCCTCGGCCTGGACGATCGCATAGCGCGCGCTACCCTCTTCTGGGCCGGCCTCGGGATCGTGGCGCAGCTTCTTGCAATAGGCGATGAACGCCTCGGCCAGCGATGTCGACGGGGTGATCGGATACCAGGCGCAGACGGTGGCGCCGCCATAGACCGCGCCGAGGCCGGCGGCGGTGTTCCCATCGACGAAGATACGCCTGCCGACCTTGTCGCTGCGGCGCAGCTGCAGGCCGAGCGGCCTGAGGTTCGCGCGGGCATGATCGAAACCGATCTGGAGCGCTTCGAGATTGGCGGGGATCAGCGCCGGCTTGGAGGCATATTCCTCGCTCAGCAGCGCCTCGACCACGCCGCGCTCGATACCGAGCAGATAGGTCAGCGCGCCCAGATAGATGATGTTCTTCAGTACCTTGCGCTTCGACGGCTCGGCATAGGCGGCGTTGCACAGCGCGGTCAGCGGGATGCCGACGATGGTGATGTCCTGGCGGAAGCGATCGGCCGGCATCGGCTTGGTGCTGTCATAGAAGAGATAGCCGCCGCTCTCGATCTCGGCGATGTCCTTTTCCCAGGTCTGCGGGTTCATCGCGACCATCAGGTCGACCCCGCCGCGCCGGCCGAGCCAGCCATGGCCGCTCACCCGAATCTCATACCAGGTCGGCAGCCCCTGGATGTTCGACGGGAAGATGTTGCGCGCGCTGACCGGCACGCCCATGCGCAGGATCGCCTTGACGAACAGCCCGTTGGCGGAGGCCGATCCCGATCCGTTGACGTTGGCGAATTTGACGACGAAGTCATTCACCGCGGTGATGGGCACGCTCATTTCATGCACCCCCCGGCATGGGTCATCTCCAGCAATGTCTTCTGCATGTCCCAGGCTCCGGTCGGGCAGCGTTCGGCGCACAGGCCGCAATGGAGGCAGACATCCTCGTCCTTCACCAGCACCCGGCCGGTCGGCAGGGTGGAGGAGACGTAGAGGTCCTGCGACAGGTTCATGGCGGGCGCCTTCAGCCGCGGCCGCAGATCCTCCTCCTTGCCGTTGACGGTGAAGGTGATGCAGTCGGTCGGGCAGATGTCGACGCAGGCATCGCATTCGATGCAGAGCGGCTTGGAGAAGACGGTCTGGATGTCGCAGTTCAGGCAGCGCTGGGTCTCGGCCCAGCTGCGCGGATCATCGAAGCCCAGCTCGACCTCGGCCTTCACATCGCCCAGCGCCTCGGCGAGCGGCAGCAGCGGCACCTTCTGCCGGTCCTCCAGGCTGACGTCGTTGTCGTAGCTCCACTCATGGATGCCCATCTTCTGCGACGATATCTGGACCCCGGGCGGAGGCCTGAGGCGGAGGTCGGCGCCCCGGCAGAAATGGTCGATCGAGATCGCCGCGTCATGGCCGTGCGCGACCGCCCAGATGATGTTCTTCGGCCCGAAGGCGGCGTCGCCGCCGAAGAATATCTTCGGGTTGGTCGACTGGAAGGTGGTCTCGTCGACCCGGGGCATGCCCCACTGGTCGAACTCCAGGCCGATGTCGCGCTCGATCCAGGGGAAGCTGTTCTCCTGGCCGATCGCGACCAGCACGTCGTCGCATTCATGATGCTCGTCGGGCTCGCCGGTCGGCTTCAGGGTGCGGCGGCCCTTCTCGTCGATCACGGGAGCAACCTTCTCGAAGGTGATGCCGGTCAGCTTGCCCCCTTCATGGGTGAAGGCCTTGGGGACGAGATAGTTGAGGATCGGGATGCCCTCATGCTGGGCATCCTCCTTCTCCCAGGGCGAGGCCTTCATCTCGTCATAGCCCGAGCGGACGATGACCTTGACGTCTTCGCCGCCCAGCCGGCGCGAGGTGCGGCAGCAGTCCATCGCGGTGTTGCCGCCGCCGAGCACGATCACCCTTTTGCCGATGCCCTCGACATGGCCGAAGGAGACATTGGCCAGCCATTCGATGCCGATATGGATGTTGGCGGCGGCCTCCTGGCGGCCGGGGATATCGAGATCGCGACCGCGCGGCGCGCCGCTGCCGACGAAGATCGCGTCATAATCCTGCTTGAGCAGGGCGGCGAGGCTGTCGACCCGCTGGCCCAGCTTCATCGTCAGGCCGAGATTGGTGATGAAGCCCATCTCCTCGTCGATCACGCTTTCGGGCAGGCGGAAGCGCGGAATCTGGCTGCGGATCATCCCGCCCGACTTGGCATCGGCATCATAGACGGTGACGTCATAGCCGAGCGGGGCGAGATCGCGCGCCACCGTCATCGAGGCGGGGCCCGCGCCGATGCAGGCGATCTTCTTGCCGATCTTCTTCTTGGGCGGAGCGGGCATCCGCGCCGCGACGTCGCCCTTGTTGTCGGCGGCGACGCGCTTCAGCCGGCAGATCGCCACCGGCTCCTCATCGACCCGGCCGCGCCGGCAGGCGGGCTCGCACGGCCGGTCGCAGGTGCGGCCGAGGATGCCGGGGAAGACGTTCGACTTCCAGTTGACCATATAGGCGTCGGCATGACGCCCCTGCGCGATCAGGCGGATATATTCCGGAACGGGGGTGTGGGCCGGGCAGGCCCATTGGCAATCGACGACCTTATGGAAATAATCCGGCGCCTCGATATTGGTGGGCTCCAACGCAATCCACTCCTCTCGATCCGCTCCCCTGTCTTGGCGGGGCGGCGGTCCTTGTCAGGTGGCCCGTCCGTCCTGTGCCCGCACGAGATGCGTGGGCCTGACCTTAACGCGCCGGAACAGCGCTCGCCAAGCCCGTTGTCATTAAAAATTCACGGGTAGCGACGCGATTCGCCCCATAATCCTGGTAAATTGCATTGTACAGTCGTTCAAATACATGAAGCGCGGATCATTTCGCTCCGGCCGACGATAAAAAAGGGGCGGCGCCAAGCGCCACCCCTCCGGTCATCGCAGCAGGAACGGGATCAGAAACGGAAGCCGAGCGCCGCGCGGACCTTGAGCTCGTCCTCGCCCCTGATGAAGCGGTTCTCGCCGCCGGCCTGCCAGAATATCTGGTCGCCGAGCGCCCCCGTGAAAGACAGTGCGGCACCGACATAGTCACGCGCGGTATCGGGCAGTGCGAACGCCTGTGTGCCCATGGCATGCTGGGCCGAGGCGAGGCGGACGGTCGCCGCCCGGTCGCCGCGCTCGTCCTCCCTGGCATAGCTGATCCGGATCGCCGGAACGAAGGCCGGCGACGCCATCAGCTTCGCCTCCAGGCCGGCATAGCCGGTCAGCCGCTTGTACCGGACCTTGCCATAGGCGACGTTGCCAAGGCTGGCGCCGGTCTCGGTGTAGCCGTCGATCTCGGCATCGACATAGTCATAGCCGGCGAAGGGCCCGACGCGCAGCCTGTCGAATGCCGCCTGCCAGCCGATCTCGCCGCCGATCGACCAGGCGTCGCCATCGGGATTGCCGCCGCCGGTCAGTCCATAGGCCGAATCGCGCGCGACGTTGCGGATCTGCAGATCGACCGCCTTCGATACCGCCCCCTGGACGTAGAGGCCGTTGGCGAGGCCGATCCCGGCATAGCCGCCGACGCTGGTTCCCCGCGCCTCCAGGCGGTTGCCCGCGCCGAAACCGCCATCGAGGTTGCGATAGCTTATCAGCAGGCCGACCCGCACCGGGCCGATCGCCGCATCGATGCCGCCGTTCATGGCATAGCCGTCGGCGTTGAGATCGCCGCCGCCCAGTTCCGCGCTGTTGACCCGCGCATAGCCACCGTCGATCCAGATCCGCACGCCCTTGCCCATGCCGGTCTCGCCGATCTGGCGCGCGCCCTGCAGCGCATTCAGGCCGGCGCGGGTGGCGGTGAGGCCGATGTCGGCAGCGGCGCTGCGGGTCGCGTTGATCGCCAGCGGCGCGGTCGCGATCATCGAGGAGAGCGCCTGCGGATCGACATAGGTCGGCAGGGTCAGCCGATAGACCAGCAGCACGTTGTCATTGTTGCCCGAGCCGTCGAGCGCGCCCGAGGCCGAGGTGACGCCGTTGAAGGTGACGCTCGTACCCTGGAAGTCGTTGTCGTTGCCGACGAACAGAAAGAAGTCCTGCGGCGCGCCCTCCTCCAGCACCGGCGCCAGCGCCAGCGCCTCGATCTTCTCGCTGATCGTGGTCGGGTTGCTGAGCGGAAGCCGGGTGAGGTTCATGCCGACCCGGCCGAGCTGGACCGGGTTGAGCATGTTGACCAGCTCGACCTGCCGGACCGGGGTAATGCCCGCCACAAGGCCGCCATTGCTGGCGATCGGGGTCACGCCGGTCTCATAGGCGGTGCCCGCCAGGTTGGTGGCGCCGCTGGTATCGACCAGCAGGATGCTCTTGAACATCGGTGTGGTGCTGGTGCTGGCATTCGCCGCCACCCCACGCCCGATGCCGTCGCGGGCGAGCACCAGGAACTGGGTGTCGTTGAGCGCCAGCATCTCCGACTGCGCGGCGGTGCGATCGGGGGCGCCGCCCGATCCGTTGTTGTTGAAGATCGGCAGCTGCAGCACATAATGGCCGATCGGGTTGGCCGGCGCGGCGTTGCCGCTGATGTCATAGACCAGGATGCGGGTGTTGTTGCGGGTCTGCTGGTTGGCGCCATTGGTGTCCTGCACCGTCGCCGACTGCTGGATCGTCACCAGCTTGCGGTTGTCCGGGGTCAGCGCCATGGCTTCCAGGCCCTGGTTGTTGCGGCGCCCGGTCTGGCCCGGAGTGGTGCTGTTGAAATTGATCGCCCCGCCGGTGCGCGGCAGCATTGCCGCCACCGTCTGGATCGCGCCGATCTGCTTTCCGGTCGCGTCGAAATAATAGATGCCGTCGGCATATTCGTCGGAGACGTAGAAGCTGCCGTCGGGCCGGAAGGCGATCGCCTCGGCGTCGAGGCTGATATGGCCGGCAGCGGTGCCATCGGTGGCGATCGGATAGACGATGCCGCCCCGGGTCACGGTGCTGGCGCCCGGATCGCGGCCGGTCATCTCCACGCCCAGCGCGTCCTTCAGGGTGAAGCCGCCGGTCGGGGTGATCGTCACCTGGCTCTGCGAGCTGGCCGCCTGCGGCAGCGCCGCCGAGCCGCCGGCGAGCGGCCGGAAGGTGATGGCGCTGGTGTGGACGCGGTTGCGATAGTCGATCGCGCCATCGAACGGCCCGCGATCGGGCAGGGTGAAGATGCTGCCCGAATAGCTGCCGTCGGCGTTGCGCCGCCAGCTCGACAGGTCGATCGCCATGCCCGAGAAGCTGCCCAGCGTCTCGCCCCGGAAATCGAGCGTGGTGGCGCTCAGCCGGCCCGCGCCGGTGATGCCCCGGTTGACGAAGGTCACGCCACCCAGGGTCGCCGATTCGGAACCGGCGGCGTTGGTGATGTGCGGCGTGGTGAAGCTGGCCGACTGGGCATGAGCGCCGCCGGCGGCGGAGATCGCCGTGCAGGCGAGGAGAATCTGGCGGATAGATCGCATGGTTCGAAGCCCCCTGTGAAAACGGGGGACCGTTATTGGCGGGGGGTGACAGTGCGGCGGCAACCATGTTGCAACCCCGTGAAACCACGCGGCGCCCATCGACAGCGGGCACGGGGCGCTCTACCCCTGCGACCCATGCGTTATGACCGCCGCCTGCACGCCGCGCGCAGCACCGACCATTATGTCTTCAACCAGCTGATCCCCTATATCGGCAACAAGCGGAAGCTGCTGCCGCTGATCGGGCGCGCGGTGACGGCGAGCGGGGTGGCGGCAGGCGGGAGCTTCCTGGACCTGTTCGCGGGCAGCGGCGTCGTCGCGCGCTTCGCCAAGACGCTGGGCTTCCGGGTGATCGCCAATGACTGGGAACCCTATGCCGAGGCGATCAACCGCTGCCATGTCGGCGGCAATGCCGCGCCGCGCTTCGGCGCGCGATCCTATGCCGAGATGCTGGGCCAGCTCAACGCGCTGCCGCCAACCGCCGGCTGGGTGACGGACCATCTCTGCCCCGATGACGACGAGGCGCTCGAGATCGGCCGCGACCGGATGTTCTACATGCGCAAGAACGGGATGCGGATCGACGCGATCCGGGAGGAGATCGCCCGGCTGGAAGCGTCCGGCGCGATCGACGCCGATCAGGCCGCCTGCCTGATCGCGCCCTTGCTCTACCAATGCTGCTACACCAGCAACACATCGGGGGTGTTCAAGGGCTTCCACGCGGGCTGGGGCGGCAGCAACGGCACCGCGCGCTACCGCATCTGCGGCGACCTGATGCTGGAGCCCGCCCTGTTCCTGGACAATGGCCAGACGAACGAGGTGACCCGGCTCGACGCCCACCGCTTCGCGGCCGAACATGGGCAGAGCTACGACTTCGTCTATCTCGATCCGCCCTATAACCAGCACCCCTATGGATCGAACTATCATGTCCTCAACAGCGTCGCGCTGTGGGACAAGCCCGAACTGAGCCCCAAGATCAGCGGCCGGGGCGACAAGTCTGCAATCCGGCACGACTGGCGCAGTGAACGGCGCAGCCCCTATAACAGCGCGCGCCACGCCGCCGCCGCCTTCGCCGATCTTGTCGGCTCGCTGCCGGCGCGCTGGATCGCGGTCAGCTATTCCACCGACGGCAACATCCCGCTGATCGACCTCGCCCGCGCCGCCGTGGCGCGCGGCGCGACCCAGGCCTTCATCCAGCCGTACAAGCGCTATCGGGTGAGCAGCCAACGCTTCTCGGCCAAGCCGCTCAACGCCGAGTTCGTGCTGCTGATCGACACCGGCCGCCGCGCCACCACCTCCCCAGAGGCGATCTGCGACGCGATCCTCGCCGAGGAACGCGCCGCGCTGATGCGTCATCCGGAGATGGCGGTCGCGCCCTAGATCCTCCCTATGCCGCAACCATGGGTAGGGGGACCGCCGCAGGCGGTGGAGGGGCTTTCCGACAATCCCGGCCGCGCGGACCGAGACGGTGACCTCTCCACCACGCCTTCGGCGCGGTCCCCCTCCCCGTCCTTCGGACAGGAAGGATCCAGGGGCGCTTCTCCTCGCATCGATCAGCCGCTATCCTGCCGGCAGGGGGACCGGACATGCCGCACCTGCCCGATTTCGAAGCCTGGGCGATCTTCGCGAAGGTCGCCGAGAAGGGGTCGTTCAGCCAGGCGGCCGAGGAGCTGGGGCTGGCCAAGACCACCGTCTCCAAGGCGATCAGCCGGCTGGAGGAGCGGATGCGCACCACCCTGCTCCACCGCACCACGCGCAAGCTGTCGCTGACCGAGAGCGGGCGGCGTCGCTCGACCGGGCGATGCGCATCCTGGCCGATGGCGCCGCGATCGAGGCGGACATATTGGAGGAGGCGGCGATCCCGCGCGGGCTGGTCCGCCTCGCCACCTCGGTCACCTTCGGGGAGACCGCGCTCGCCCCGCTGCTCCCCTCCTTCATGGCGACCTATCCCGACATCAGCCTCGATGTCGTGTTCACCGAAGGGCGGGTCGATCTGGTCGGCGAAGGCTATGACCTTGCGATCCAGATCGGCGACAATCCCGACGACAGCTCGCTCCGGATCAGCCGCCTGTTCAACCTGCGCCGCCGGGTCAGCGCCGCGCCATCGCTGCTGGCGCGCCACGGCATGCCGTCGCACCCCAGCGAACTCGCCCATTATCCGGCGCTGATCCCCAGCCATGTGCCGTGGGGTGCCGAGATCGACTTCACCGGCCCAGACGGCAAGCATTGCCTCGTGCCGATGTCGGGGCCGCTCAAGATCAACAGCACGCTGGGCCTGCGCGAGGCGCTGATCGGCGGCGCGGGGGTGAGCCCGATGCCCGAATATTTCATCTGGGAAGCGCTGGAGGACGGCCGGCTGATCGAGCTGTTTCCCGACTGGACGATCCCCTCGGCCCCGATCTGCATGGTGACGCCGCCGGGCCGCGCCCGTCCGGCACGGGTGCGCGTGCTGATGGAATTCCTGCGCGCGCAATTCGCGAGCCAGCCCTGGGCGCACGGGGTGGAACGGTGACGCCGGCGCGCCGTCAGGCGACGCTCAGCCGGACCTCGACATTGCCACGGATCGCCCGCGAATAGGGGCAGATGCGGTGCGCGGCGGCCGCCAGCCGCGCGGCCTCTTCCTCCGCCACGCCCGGCAGGTCGACCGACAGCAACACCGACAGCCGCTCGCCGAGCCCCACCGAGGCGGTGACGTTGCTGTCGGCGGCAAGCTCCACCCCCTCGTCCCGCGCCACGCGCTGGAGCGACGAGAGGAAACAGGCCGCATAGGCGGCGGCGAACAGCTGTTCGGGATTGGTGCCTTTTCCGGCGGGATCGCGCGGCCCGTCCAGCCGCAGCTTCAGCCGCCCGTCGGCGCTGGCGGCAGCACCCGACCGGCCGCCGAGCGCGGTCACCTGGGTCTGATAGGGGGCGGTCCTGGATCGCATCGATCAGGCGGGTCTCCGGATCGGTCGCACCGCCCGGCGGGGGGTACAGGGGGAGTGCCGGACGGTGCTTGGCGCCCATCTAGCGACCGGCCCGCGATCGAATTAGCCATCCGGCCTTCATTTCACTGGTGACGGAAAGCCACCAATCCCGAAACGGGGCCTGCCCGCTCCCCGCCCGGCACCCGTAATGATTAGAAGCTAATCGCCACCTCTATTATGCACTTTTGGTGGATAATCTGAACAAGGGCGCGGGCCTATCTCCCGGCGGATCAAGGTCCAGGGAAAAGACGCCCATGTCCCGTTCCGCCCAAATCCTCCGTTCCGCTTCCATCACCACGCTTGTCGCCGCGCTGCTGTCCGGCTGTGCCGCCGTGCCACAGGTGCAGCCACGGGTGACGCCACTGTCTGCGGCGTCCGCCGGCCTCGGCGGCGCCACCGCCCTTCCTGCCGCGGGCGCGTGGTGGAAGGGCTTCGGCGATCCTCAGCTCGACCGGATCATGGCCGACGCGCTGGCCGGCAATCCCTCACTGGATGCCGCGACCGCGCGGCTCGCCCGCGCCCAGGCCGGGATCGCCGCCAACAAGGCGGGGCTGCTTCCGCAGATCGACGGCAGCGCCGATGCCACCCGCCAGCGGCTGAGCGACCAATATATCATCCCGCCGCCCTATGGCGGCTCGACCCGCTGGATCGGCAACGCCCAGGCCAATCTCGGCTGGTCGCTCGACCTCGCCGGTCGGCAGAAGGCGCTGGTGGCGCAGGCCGCCGCCTCGGCCGACGCCGCCGGGCTCGATCTTGCCGCCGCGCGGGTGACGCTGTCGGGCGCGGTCGCGCAGGCCTATGTCGACCTCGCCCGCGCCACCGAACAGGCCCGGATCGCCGACCGCTTCGTCGCCTCGCGCGAGCAGCAGTTCAGGCTCGCCCAGGTCCGGCAGCGGACCGACCTGTCGAGCGACTTCGACCTGCGCGCCGCCGAGACGCTGCTCGCCGAGGCCCGCCAGGCGAAAATCCGCGCCGATGGCGCCCGGCAGCTGATGATCCATGCGCTGGCGGCGCTTGCCGGGCGCGGTGCCGACTATCATGCGACGATCACCGATCCGGTGCTGACGCTCGACCGCGCGCTGCCGGTCCCGGCCGCGCTGCCCGCCGATCTGCTCGGTCGCCGTCCCGACATCCTCGCCGCCCGCGCGCGGATCGAGGCGGCCGAGGCGGGACGCCGGGTGGCGAAGGCCGATTTCTATCCCGATGTCGACCTGAAGGGGCTGGTCGGGCTCCAGGCGATCGGCCTCGGATCGCTGTTCACCGGCGGGGCCGCCACCTATGGCGCGGGCGCCGCCCTCCACCTGCCGATCTTCGAGGGCGGGCGGCTGAAGGCGAACTACAAGGGTGCCGTCGCCGGGATCGACGAGGCGATCGCCAGCTATAACGGCACGGTCGTCGGCGCGGTGCGCGAGAGCGCCGACGCGCTTTCGGCGATCGCCACCAACGCCGCCGATGCCGCCGAGCAGCGCCGCGTCTCGGCCGGGCTGGCCGAAACGATGCGGCTCGACCAGGTGCGCCTGCGCACCGGCCTGGGCGTCCAGCTCGACGTGCTCGGCGCGGGCGACCGGCTGCTCGCCGCCAACCAGCGCGAGATCGACCTTGCCGCCGAAGGCGCGGCCGCGCGCATCCGGCTGCTGGTCGCGCTCGGCGGCAGCTTCGATCCGATCAACCAACAGACCGCGTCGGCCACCCCCGCCGCCACCCCCGCAGGGAGGTAATCCATGAACGCCATCACCCCCATCCAGGCCGAAGACGAAGCCCCCGCCCCGCCGCAGGGCGCGCCCCGTGCCCGCAAGCGCGGCCTGCTGCTGCTGGGCGCGGCGGTGCTGATCGGCGCCGCTTCCTATGGCGGCCATGAACTGCTGGCCCCCAGCAGCGAAGTGACCGACGACGCCTATGTCGCCGGCGACGTGGTGGCGATCACCGCGCGCGAGCCGTCGACCGTGCTGGCGATCAACGCCGACAACACCGAACAGGTGAAGCGCGGGCAGACGCTGATCGAGTTCGACCCCGCCACCGCCGACGCGCAGATGGCGGCGGCCGAGGCGGAGCTGGCCCGCGCCGTGCGCGCCGTCCGCTCCGATTTCGCCAAGGTCGACGAGACCGGCGCCGCCACGGTGCAGGCCGAGACCGAGCTGGCCAGGGCGCGCAACGACCTGGCCCGCCGCCGCGCCGCCGCCGCCGAAGGCGCGGTATCGGGCGAGGAGGTGGCGCACGCCGCCGACCAGGTCCGCACCGCCGCCGCCGCGCTGGCGCTGGCGCGCAGCCGCGGCGCGCAGGCGCATGCGGCGGTGGACGGCACCAGGATCGAGACCAACCCCGACGTGCTCGCCGCGATCGCCGCAGTGCGCCGTGCCGCGATCAGCCAGGGGCATAACCGGCTGGTCGCCCCCGTCGACGGCATCGTCGCGCAGCGCGGCGTCCAGCTCGGCCAGCAGGTCGGCCCCGGCACCCCGCTGATGGCGGTGGTGCCGCTCGACCGGCTGTGGATCGACGCCAATTTCCGCGAGACCCAGCTGGCCGACATCAGGGTGGGCCAGAAGGTCGAGATCGAGACCGACATCTATGGCGGCGGCGTGACCTTCCACGGCAAAATATTGGGACTCGGCGCGGGCAGCGGCAGTGCCTTCGCGCTGCTGCCGCCGCAGAATGCCAGCGGCAACTGGATCAAGATCGTCCAGCGGGTGCCGGTGCGCATCGCGCTCGACCCCGCCGAGCTGAAGGCCAATCCGCTGCGGATCGGCGTATCGGCCAAGGTGACGGTGGACACCAGCGACCATCATGGCGCCCCCGTCGCCCGCGTCGCGGCGCCGCCGCTGCCGCGCGAGACGAGCCAGGACGGCGGGCCGGCGGTGCAGGCGAAGATCGACGCGATCATCGCCGCCAACCGGGGGACCCTCCGGTGAGCGGCGCGGCGCCGGCCGCTGGCCCCGCGCCGCTTTCCGGCATGGCGCTGGGCGCGGCGGCGCTGGCATTGGCGCTGGGCACCTTCATGCAGGTGCTGGACACCACCATCGCCAATGTCTCGCTGCCCACCATCGCCGGCAATCTGGGCGTCAGCACCGACAGCGCCACCTGGGTCATCACCGCCTTCGCCGTCGCCAATGGCGTGACGGTGCCGCTGACCGGCTGGCTGATGAGGCGCTTCGGGGTGGTCCGCACCTTCGTCGCCTCGGTGTTCCTGTTCACCGCCGCCTCGCTGCTCTGCGGCCTCGCCTGGAGCCTGCCCTCGCTGATCGCCTTCCGCATCCTGCAGGGCGCGGTTTCGGGGCCGATGATCCCCGGCAGCCAGGCGCTGCTGATCTCGATCTTCCCGCCCGAGAAGCGCGCTACCGCGCTCGGCATCTGGACGATGACGACGCTGACCGGGCCGGTCGCCGGGCCGATCCTGGGCGGCTATATCTCCGACAATTACCACTGGGGCTGGATCTTCCTGATCAACGTGCCCGTCGGCCTCGCCGCCGCCTGGGTGAGCTGGCGCGCGATGAAGAGCCGTGAGACGCCGACCGGCAGGCTGCCGATCGACGCGGTCGGGCTCGGCCTGCTCGCCTTCTGGGTGGGGTGCCTCCAGGTCTTCCTCGACCTGGGCAAGAATGCCGACTGGTTCCATTCGTCCTTCATCACCACCATGGCGCTGCTCGCCGCGATCGGCTTCGTCGCCTGGCTGATCTGGGAGCTGACCGACGCCCGGCCCGCGGTCGACCTGAAGCTGTTCCGGAACCGCAATTTCGCGCTCGGCACGGCGGCGCTGACGCTGGGCTATGCGGTGTTCTTCGGCAACATGCTGCTGCTCCCGCTCTGGCTCCAGCAGCATCTCGGCTACACCGCCACCTGGGCAGGGCTGGTGGCGGCGCCCAGCGGCGTGGTCGCGGTGCTGGCGACGCCGATCATCGCCCGGCTGTCGGGCAGGCTCGACGCGCGCTGGCTGGCGACGCTGGCCTTCGTCGCCTTCGCGGCCTCCTATGCGATGCGCAGCGGCTTCACCGTCCAGACCGACTATTGGCACTTCATGCTGCCGATGCTGGTGCAGGGGCTGGGGATGAGCATGTTCTTCATGGCGATGCTGGCCATCTCGCTCGATGGCGTGACGGCCGAGCAGACCCCGTCCGCGACCGGCCTCACCAATTTCGCGAGGATCACCGGCAGCAGCTTCGCCGCCTCGCTGGTGACGACGCTGTGGGACCGGCGCGAGGCGCTCCACCAGAGCCGGCTGGCCGATGCCAGCTCGTCCTTCGATCCGGTGTTCCAGCAGGCGGGCGCCGCGCTCGGCCGGCTCGGCGTCAGCGCCCAGCAGGGCTATGCTATGCTGACCCGCGAGATGGTGGGCCAGGCCTATCTGCTTTCCTCGGTCGACATCTTCCGGGCGAGTGCCTGGGCGATGATGGCGATGATCGCGCTGGTCTGGATCGCCCGCCGCCCGGCGCCGATGACCGGGCCGGTGGCGGCCGACTGATCGCGGACAAAAGCGCCGATCAGCCCTACCCAGGCCTAAGCCGCCAGCCTGCCCCGCAGGCTCGCCAGCACCGATCGCGCCGCCGCCAGCCCGGTGTCGAGCGCGCCGTGCGCGGTGGAGAAGTCGGCCGTCGAACAGGCTTCGCCCGCGAAGAAGATGCGATCGTCGACCGGTTCGGCCAGCACCGCGCGCCGATCCGCCATGCCGGGCAGGGCATGGCTGTAGCCGCCCTCGATCCAGCGGGTCCTGCCCCAGGCCGATCCGCCGAGCAGATGGAGGTGGGCGCGGATATCGTTGCCGAGCAGCGCCGCGAGCTCGTCGATCGCGAAGGCCGCCGCGTCGGCGGGCCCCAGCCGTTCGAGTTCGCAGGCCGCCTTGCCGCCGAAAAAGCCCTCGACCAGGGGATAGCCCATCGGTCGGAGCTGGTAGCTGCCCGTCCTGACGCTGTGCGGATTGCCGAGCAGATGGCCGTCGCGGGGCAGCATGTCGGGCTGGCCGAGCGCCAGGAAGATCTTCTCGGCATGGCCCAGCGGCAGCGCGGCGGCGGCCTCCTGCTTGGCGGGAAGCGGCGGGTCGAAGGCGAGCGCGCCCGAGGCGAGCACCGGCGTCGGCACGGTGACGATCGCGCGATGCGCGCGGATTGTCCCCTGGTCGGTGTCGAGCGCCAGCATCGCCGCGCCATGGTCGATCCGCGTCACCGGCAGTTCGAAGCGCGCCTCGACCGAGGCGGGCATCGCGGCCGCGATCAGCGATCCATAGCCTTCGCGCACCCGCCAGTTGAGCTCGCTCGCGGCATCGTCATAGGCAAGATAGTCGGCCGCCGAGACCCGGTCGAAACCCGCGCCGTTGATATAGCCCGACAGCGCCTCGATATAGGCGTTCCACCGGCCATCGGGCAGCAAGGCATCGCCCGCGCGATCCGAAGCCGGCGGGTCGGCGCGCAGCCGCGCGGTGAAATCCTCGAAAGCCAGCATAGCTTCATGCTGATCGGCGGCGGAGAAGCCGAGATTGCGATACTGATCGCGCCAGCCCGGATCGCCCTGATCGATGGTGAAGCCCAGTTGCCGGCCGATCGCCACCCAGCGATTGCGCTCGGCCGAATGGAGATAGCCGCAGCCCATATCGACCGCGATCCGGCCGAGGCGCAGGCTGCAGGCGCGGCCGCCGATCCGGTCCTGCGCGTCGACCAGCAGCAGCCTGAGGCCATGGCCCGCCAGCGACCGCGCGGCACCGATGCCCGCCGCCCCGGCGCCGATGATCACCACGTCGAACTCGTCGCTCATGACGGCAACAACGCATGAACGCGATTTTGTTCACGGCATGCGCGCGGACAGCGATGCTTTGCGTATGCCGCAAACCCCGCTACAGGCTGCCGCCATGATCCTCGTCATCGACAATTATGACAGCTTCACGTGGAACCTGGTCCATTATCTGATGGAGCTGGGGGCCGAGGTGGAGGTGGTCCGCAACGACGCGATCGGCGCGGGCCAGGCGATATCGAGCGGGGCGGAGGCCTTCCTGATCTCGCCCGGACCCTGCTCGCCGAATGAGGCCGGTATTTCGCTGGAGCTGGTGGGCGCCTGCGCGGCGGCGAAGAAACCGCTGCTCGGGGTCTGCCTGGGCCATCAGTCGATCGGCCAGTATTTCGGCGGCCAGGTGGTTCGCGCGCCGCAGCTGATGCACGGCAAGACGAGCCCGATCCTGCATGACAATAGCGGCCTGTACGAAGGCCTGCCCTCGCCCTTCACCGCGACCCGCTATCATTCGCTGATCGTGCCCGAGGAAGGGATGCCGGCCGAGCTGCTGATCAACGCGCGCACCCCCGACGGGCAGGTGATGGGCGTCCGCCACGCGACCCTGCCGATCCACGGCGTCCAGTTCCATCCCGAAAGCATCGCCACCGAGCATGGCCATGCGATGCTCGCCAATTTCATGCGGGCGGCGGGGATGAAGGTGAAGGAGCGCGCCTGACTTGGCGACGCTGCCCGACCCGCTTTTCCCGCTCGACCAGGCGACCGCCTATGAGCTGTTCTCGGCGATCCTCGACGGTGCCCATGACGAGGACAGCCTGGTCGCCTTCCTGACCGGCATGGCCGAGCGCGACGAGACCAGCGACGAGATAGCGGGCGCCGCCCAGGCGATGCGCGAGCGGATGATCCGGGTGCGATGCCCCTGGGGCGCGATCGACGTATGCGGCACGGGCGGCGACGGCGCCCACAGCCTGAACGTCTCCACCGCCGTCGCGATCGTCGTGGCCGGGGCGGGCGTGCCCGTCGCCAAGCATGGCAACCGCGCCGCATCGTCCAAGGCCGGCGCCGCCGACACGCTGGAGGCGCTGGGGCTCGACCTCGACCGCGCCTCGGACCGGGCCGAGGCGAGCCTGAACGAGATCGGCCTGTGCTTCCTGTTCGCGCAGAAGCACCATCCGGCGCTGAAACCGCTCGGCCCCGTCCGCAAGCGGATCGGGCGGCGGACGATCTTCAACCTGCTTGGGCCGATCTGCAACCCGGCCGGGGTGCGCCGCCAGCTGATCGGCGTGGCCCGCCCCGATTTCCTGCCCACCTTCGCCGGCGCGCTGGACCGGATCGGCTGCGAGGCGGCAATGATGGTCGCGGGCGACGAGCCGCTCGACGAACTGTCGATCAGCGGCCCCAGCAGCATCTTCCGCCTCGGCTCGATCGGCTTCGGCCCGGAGCGCTTCACCCCCGAGCAGGCGGGGCTGCCGCGCCACCCGCTCGACGCCATTCGCGGCGGCGACCCGGCTTATAACGCCGCCGCGCTCACCCGGCTGCTGGACGGGGAGGCGGGTGCCTATCGCGATGCCGTCCTGCTCAACGCCGCCGCCGCGCTGATCGTCGCCGGCAAGGCCGCCGACTGGGGCCAGGGCGTGGCGATCGCCGCCGGGGCGATCGACAGCGGCGCGGCCAGGGCCCTGCTCGCGCGCTGGATCGCCTTCTGAAGCCCGCCCGCCACGCCTGAGGCATGGCCAAGGGAACCTCGGCCCTCCCGCAGTGTTCACATCCATTACGCTTTCGAAAAGGTGATGGCGGAATCAATGCCGGGTAGAATCTCTTCGGGAAACGACGGTCTCGACATCATTCTCAGAGGCGGCCTGCCTGCCAGGCGCCTCTATCTGCTGGAAGGCTCCCCGGGATCCGGCAAGACGACCTTCGCGCTGCAATTCCTGCTGGAAGGGGTGCGCCAGGGCGAGAGCTGCCTCTACATAACCCTGTCGGAGACCAGCGAGGAGCTGCAGGCGGTCGCCGCGTCGCACGGCTGGGAGCTGGACGGCATCGAACTGTTCGAATTCGCGTCCGCCGAAGCCGTGCTCGGCGGGGATCGCGACCAGTCGGTCCTCTACAGCTGGGAAGTGGAACTGGGCGAGACCGTCCGGCTGATCGAGGAACAGGTCGAGAGGATCAATCCGCGCCGGGTGGTGTTCGACAGCCTTTCGGAGATGCGGCTGCTGGCACAGGACCCGCTGCGCTACCGCCGCCAGGTGCTGGCGCTCAAGCAGTTCTTCGCGGGCCGCGACACCACCGTCATCCTGATCGACGACCTGACCGGGGGCGACCGCGATACCCATCTCCACAGCCTGTGTCACGGTGTCTTCACCGTCGAGCGGCTGACGCTCGATTTCGGCGCCGCACGGCGGCGGATGCAGGTGCAGAAGCTGCGCGGCGTCGATTTCATCGCCGGCTATCACGACCTCAACATCCGCAAGGGCGGGATCGACATCTTTCCGAGGCTGATCGCGTCCGACCACGGCGAGCCGGCCGGGGGCGGGGCCGCCTCCAGCGGGACCGCGTCCAGCGGGATTGCCGAACTGGACGCGCTGTTCGGCGGCGGGCCGATGCGGGGCACCAGCACGCTGCTGACCGGGCCGGCCGGCAGCGGCAAGACGTCGATCGCGATGCAGTTCGTGATCGCGGGCTGCGCGCGCGGCGAACCGGCCACCATCTATCAGTTCGACGAGCGGGTCGGCACGCTGCTGGCACGAATCGGCGCTCTGGAGAGCCAGGTCCAGCGCTATATAGACGATGGCTGCCTGGTGATCCGGCAGGTGAACCCCGCCGAACTGTCGCCTGGCGAATTCGCTGCGATGGTGCGTTCCGAAGTCGAGCAGCGCGGCGCGCGGACGATCGTGATCGACAGCCTCAACGGCTATCTGGCCGCGATGCCGCAGGAGCAGCAGCTGATCCTGCAGATGCACGAGCTGCTATCCTATCTGAACCATCACGGCGTCTGCACCTTCCTGATCAATCCGCAGCATGGGCTGGTCGGCTCGATGGCGACCAGCCTCAACATCTCCTATGTCGCGGACGCGGTGGTGCTGATCCGCTTCTTCGAGGCCGAAGGGCGCATCCGCAAGGCGATATCGATCCTGAAGAACCGGGGCGGCGAGCATGAGGATGCGATCCGCGAGCTGCGCATCGACGCGCAGGGCATCCGCATCGGCGAGCCGCTGCGCGATTTCCGGGGCGTGCTGACCGGCACCCCTGAATATCGCGGCACGACCAACCCGCTGATGGAAGGCCGCGGTGCCGCATAGGACAGCGAAATTCGGCCATAGGGTGCTGGTTGCGGCACCTTATGGCCGCGACGCGGAAAGCGTGGCCGGCCTGCTGCGGCGCGAGGGCCATGACGTCGCGATCTCGAAGGACCTGGCCTCGATCGCGGACCGGCTCGACGACCATCTCGGCGCGGTGATCCTGACAGAGGAGGCGCTGGGCGCGGACCGGCGCCGGCTGCGGGCCGCGCTCGACGCACAACCCGCCTGGTCCGACGTGCCGTTCATCGTGCTGGCCGCGCGGCGCATGGGGCCGCTGCCGCCAAGCCAGGCCGCGGTGCTGCGCATTTCGGACGTGGTCGACAATTTCACCGTGTTCGAACGGCCGCTGAGTTCGATATCGCTGCTGAGCGCCGTCCGCTCCGCGCTGCGTTCGCGCCAGAAGCAGTTCGAGATGCGCGATCATCTTGCCGAGATCGGCGCCCGCAACGCCGCGCTGGCGCGCAGCGAAGAGGAACTGCGCGCCGCCCGCGACATATTGGCGCGCAACCATGACCAGCTGGAGGCGATGGTCGCCAGGCGCACCGAGGAACTGCGCCGCGCCCAGGAGCACCTCCATCAAAGCCAGAAGATGGAGGCGGTGGGGCAGCTGACCGGTGGCATCGCGCACGACTTCAACAATATGCTGACCGGCATCATCGGCGCGATGGACATCATGCGGCGCCGGATCGCCACCGGCCGGTTCGAGGGGATCGAGCGCTATATGGACGCCGCGACCACCTCGGCGAACCGCGCGGCTGGGCTCACCCAGCGCCTGCTCGCCTTCTCCCGCCGGCAGTCGCTCGATTCCCGGCCGGTGGACGTCAACGCGCTGATCGGCACGCTCGGCGATCTGCTTGTGCGGACGATCGGCGAACAGGTGGCGCTGGAGACGCGCCTGGATCCCACCATCCCGGCCGGCATCGCCGATGCCAACCAGCTGGAAAGCGCCATCCTGAACCTGGCGATCAACGCGCGCGACGCCATGCCCGAGGGCGGGACGCTGTCGGTCGCGACCAGCTGCGTCGGGATCGACCCCGCCATCGCGGCGGGCATGGCCGACGCCAAGCCGGGCCGCTATGTCGTCGTTACGGTCCGCGACACCGGCGTCGGCATGCCCCCCGAACTGCTCGACAAGGTGTTCGAGCCCTTCTTCACCACCAAGCCGCTGGGCCAGGGAACCGGGCTCGGCCTGTCGATGGTCTATGGCTTCGCGCAGCAGAATGGCGGGCATGTCACCATCGACAGCACGCCGGGCAAGGGCACGGCGGTGAGCATCTACCTGCCCGCCACCGAACGCGCCGGGATCGATGCGGGACAGGAGATGCCCCGCGCGCCGCAGGGGGCCGGCCAGCAGGTGCTGGTCGTCGAGGACGATCCCTCGGTCCGCCTGCTGATCCGCGACGTGCTCGAGGAGGTCGGCTATGCCGCGATCGAGGCGCGCGACGGCCAGGAAGCCGTGCCGATCCTCGAATCGGACATTGCGATCGACCTGATGATCTCCGATGTCGGCCTGCCGGGCATGAACGGCCGCCAGCTCGCGGACACCGCGCGGCTGCACCGGCCCGACCTGCCGATCCTGTTCGTCACCGGCTATGCCGAGAATGCCGCGATCCGATCCGGCTTCCTTGGCGCGAACATGGGGATGATCACCAAGCCATTCTCGCTCGACGACCTTGGCCGCAAGATCGACGAGATATTGGCACCGGATCGCATAGCAGCCGGCTAGCCGATCCCCATCAGGCCACAAGATACGAGAAACAAAGAAAAATCTTGCCACTCGGAAGCGGGCGATGGTCCGCGAAACCGACCGGCCCACCACGCAAATGCGAATCGTTCGCAGAATTTATTTGCGAATCGTTTTCATTATCGATAGCTGCCGGCCCCGTCACGACAGGGAAAGGTTTCAGCATGACGATGGAGATGAAGGGGGCGAGCTTCCTCGCGCTGGCATGTGTGGGCTTCATTGCCACCGCGCCGGCCGCGGCGCAAACCGCCGACAAGCCCGAAGGCGAGAAGAAGCTGGGCGGCATGACGGTGACGGCGACCGCGATCGAGGAAGAGATCAAGGTCGAGCGCGTCGAGAGCCCCAAGGCCACCCGCGCCCTGATCGACACCCCGCAGACCATCACCGTGATCGGCGACCAGGTGCTCCGCAAGCAGAACCTGCTGACGCTGCGCGACGCGCTCCAGACCATTCCCGGCATCACCTTCGGTGCGGGCGAAGGCGGCGGCGGCTATGGCGACAGCATCAACCTGCGCGGCTATTCGGCCAATAACGACATCACCCAGGACGGCGTGCGCGACAGCGCGCAGTACAGCCGCAGCGAAACCTTCAACCTGCAGCAGATCGAGGTCTATAACGGCGCGAACAGCGTCTTCAACGGATCGGGATCGGTCGGCGGCACGATCAACCTCGTGACCAAGACGCCGCAGGCCGACGACCTGACCATCGTCCAGGGCGGCATCGGCACCGCCGATTATTATCGCGGCACGATCGACAGCAACCTGCGCGTGAGCGACCTGATCGCCGTCCGCCTGAACGCCGTCGCCCACAAGAACCGCGTGCCGGGCCGCGACGTGGAGCGCAACAAGCGCTGGGGCATCGCGCCGTCGGTGACGATCGGCATCGACAGCCCGACCAGCCTGACCCTGCAATATCTGCACCAGGACGACAGCAACGTTCCCGTCTATGGCGTCCCCTATTTCCGCAATGCTGTGAACAGCGGGCCGCTTCCGGGCTACGACCCCAAGGACCGCAACTATTACGGCATCGAGAATCTCGACGACCAGGACATCGTGGTCGACCAGCTGACGATGCGCTTCGCCCATGAGTTCAGCGACAAGGTGTCGGTCCGCAACCTGACCCGCTGGCAGCGCGTGGAGCAGGATTCGTCGACCAGCGCGCCGCAGGGCGTCTATTGCCTCGCCAACGGCTTCCAGCCGCTGCCCGCGACCAACATCGCCTCCACGCCGCTGGCCTGCCCGGCCGCCCAGAACACGCCGGGCACCTATTATCCCAGCGGCCCGCGCGGCAATATCCGCAACCAGGAAAACCAGCTGCTCTACAACCAGACCGACCTGCGCGCCGTGTTCGATACCGCCGGGCTGGAGCATACGCTGGTCGTCGGCGTCTCGCTGACCAAGGAGGATTATGAGCTGGTGAGCGGCAATGTGCTGCGCACCGCGGCCGGCGCGACCGTGGCCCAGCCGCCGATCAGCCTGGCGGCGCCCAACACCATCTATACCGGCGCGGTGAACTTCATCCAGGCGGGCCGATCGCAGGGCAGCAGCAGCAACGTCGCCGGCTATCTGTTCGACACGGTGAAGATCACCCCGCAGCTCGAGTTCAACGCGGGCCTCCGCTACGAGCAGGCCAAGGCGACCTTCCGCGCCGACACCTTCTCGACTGTCGTGGGCCCGACCCTGGGCGCCTATACGCGCGGGCTGGACCAGCGCAGCAACGAGAAGCTCTTCTCCTATCGCGTCGGCCTGAACTTCAAGCCGATCGAGACGGTCAGCCTCTACGCGGCCTATGGCAATTCGCGCACCCCGACCTCGGCGACGGTACGGCTGGGCTGCGGCACGCTGATCACGGCGCCGGCCGGATCGCTGGATCCCTGCGACGTCAGCCCGGAAAAGGCGGTGAATTATGAAATCGGCGCCAAGGCCGACCTGTTCGACCGCCGCCTGCAGCTGACCGCCGCGCTGTTCCGCAACGAACGGACCAACTATCGCGTCGCCACCAACGATCCGATCGTCACCACCCTGCAGGTGACCGACGGCCGCTCACGGGTGGACGGGCTCGCGCTGGGCGCCAGCGGCAACATCACCGAAGCCTGGGCGATCTTCGCCAACTACACCTATCTGAAGAGCAAGGTGCTGCAGAGCGTCTCGAACTTCTGCCTCGCCAACCCCGGCCCGCGAGTGGATGCCGGAGTGACGGTCAACCCCTGCGCCAACTCCGCCGCCATTCCGGACCCGCAGGCCGGACAGCGGCTGACCAACACGCCGCGCCATGCGGGAAGCCTGTTCACGACCTATCAGTTCCCCTTCGGACTGCAGCTAGGTTATGGACTGACCTATACGGGCAGCTTCGCGCTCAACAACAGCGCCCTGGCTTCGGGGACAACATTGCCGGCGGTGAGCACGCTGACCCCGGTCTTCCGCTCGAAGAGCTGGCTTACCCACCGCGCCTTCCTCTCCTATGAGGTGACCGACGGCGTGACCGCGCAGGTGAACGTCCAGAACGTCACCAACAAGCGCTACTTCACGGGCATCCGCAACAATGGCTGGGCGACGCCCGGCGAGGCCCGCTCGGCGGTGTTCAGCCTCTATTACAGCTTCTGATCGCTAGCCAGCGACCGATGACGGGGCGCTCCGGGCCGCAAGGTCCGGGGCGCTTCGCCATTTTCAGGCCAGCAGCGCGGCGCCGCCGATCCGATCGACCAGCAGTGCGGTATCGGTGAACTGGACGAGCCGGGTGGCGCGATATTGCTCGTCGAAGCTCCACAGATCGAACAGCTCGATCTCGAACGGAGCGCCGCCCGGCGCCGAAGCGGTGATGTGCCAGCGGATCGCGGCCTGGCCTCCCTCCACCACCGCGTCGAGCCGTTCGAAGCTGTGGAAGCGGACCCTGTCGACCAGCGTGGAGACCACGTCCATCGCCGCCGCCGGCCCGGTGGGCAGGGTGGCGGCCATCAGCGGGGATCGCCCGACCAGTTCGAACACCGCGCCCGGCGCCCAGATCGCATCGAGCGCCACCTTGTCGCCGCTGGCGCGCCGCGCATAGGCGTCGTCCACGGCCGCGAGTATCGAAACCCGATCCAGCATGTGCCCTCCAGCTGTGGGTAAGCCACACCCTTAGGATTTGCGCGGCCGGGCGGCAATATGCGAAGCGCTCAATCCCGCGGATAAGGGCGGGTGATCGCCTCCAGCAGATGCTCGTCCGGATCGGTGAAATAGACGCCGCGCCCGCCGCCAAAATGGTTGATCCGGCCCGGCTGGCTGCGCGCCGGATCGGCCCAGTGGTCGAGGCCTCTTTCCCGGAGGCGCCCGAGGATCGCGTCGAAGCTCTCCTCGTCGACCAGGAAGGCATAATGCTGGGGCGCGACCGGCCCCTCCTTCTCCATGAAATCGATCGACACGCCGTTGTCCAAGTCGACCACCAGGAAATGATGGAAGGGCACGGGAGCGGGCCGGCCCAGCATCCCGGCGAGGAAATCCGCCGAAGCCCGCTTGTCGCGGCACCAGATGATGCTGTGGTTGAGTTCGACCGTCATCGACTTCGCTCCACGACGATTGCCGTTCCGGGACCGCGATCCTAATCTGCCGCACCATGACCGGCCCGGATGCACCCTATCACGCGCACATCTATTTCACAGCGTCCGAACGTCCCGCCGCCGAAGCGCTGCGCGACGCCTTTTCGCGACGAGCGGACATAGTGTTCGTCGGCGCGATGACCGAAGGCCCCGCCGGGCCGCACCCGATCCCGCAATATGAAGTGCATTTCAGGGTGCGTTCGCTGCCCGACATCGTCCCGCTGATCGAGGCGGCGGGGCTGCGCGCTCTGGTCCATCCGCTGACGCTCGACGATCTCGCCGATCACACCAGCCTGGGGCAATGGCATGGCGAGCCGCTCGACCTCGACCTTACCGTGCTCGATCCGCCCGGCATCAACCGGGGGCTGGCCCGCTTCGGGCGCAGCGATTTCTAGCCCGCCCAACTGGACCCGCCGCCCGCCCCCCGCTATGCCGCGCGGCGATGAGCAACAAGCTGACCGAGATCTGCGACACCAAGCGCGAGCATGTCGCCCGGGCGAAGGCCGCGACGAGCTTCGCCGAGCTGAGCGCGCGCGCCAGGGCGGCCGATGCGCCGCGCGGCTTCCGCGCCGCGCTCGACGCCAGGGCGGCGGCGGGCGGCTATGGCCTGATCGCCGAGATCAAGAAGGCGTCGCCGTCCAAGGGGCTGATCCGCTCCGATTTCGATCCGCCCGCCCACGCCCGCGCCTATGAGGCGGCGGGCGCCGCCTGCCTGTCGGTGCTGACCGACGTCCCCTATTTCCAGGGTCATGACGATTATCTGGTGCAGGCGCGCGCCGCCTGCGCACTGCCGGCGCTGCGCAAGGACTTCATGGTCGATCCCTGGCAGGTGACCGAGGCGCGCGCGCTGGGCGCCGACGCGATCCTGATCATCGTCGCCGCGCTGGACGATGGCGAAATGGCCGAGATCGAGGCCGCCGCCATCGAGCATGGCATGGACGTGCTGGTCGAGGTCCACGACGCGGCCGAACTGGAGCGCGCGATCAGGCTGAAATCGCGGCTGATCGGGGTGAACAACCGCGACCTGCGGGACTTTTCGATCGATCTCAACCGCACCTATGAGCTGGTCGGCAACGCGCCCGCCGGCTGCACCTTCGTCGCCGAGAGCGGGCTCGGTTCCAAGGCCGATCTCGACGCGATGGCCGAACATGGCGTCCGCTGCTTCCTGGTCGGCGAGAGCCTGATGCGCCAGGACGATGTGGCGGCCGCCACGCGCAGGCTGCTGACCGGGGCATGAGCGACAAGCTCACCCATATCGACGAGGATGGCGCGGCCCGCATGGTCGACGTCTCCGCCAAGGCCGAGACGAAGCGCGTCGCCGTCGCCGAGGGCCGCATCCTGATCGCGGCACAGGCGCTGGAGGCGATCCGCGCCGGTTCGGTGAAGAAGGGCGACGTGCTCGCGGTCGCGCGGGTCGCGGGGATCATGGCGGCGAAGAAGACCGCCGACCTGATCCCGCTCTGCCACCCGCTGCCGATCTCGGGCGTCACCCTCGACCTCGCGATCGAGGCCGACGGCATCCGCGCCACCGCGTCGGTGACGACCACCTATACCACCGGCATCGAGATGGAGGCGCTGACCGCCGTCTCGGTGGCGCTGCTGGCCGTCTATGACATGGCCAAGGCGCTCGACAAAGCCATGCGGATCGAAGGGGTCCGGCTGCTGTCCAAGACCGGCGGCAAGTCGGGCGACTGGAAGGCGGAATAGGCCGATGGCGCTGATCCCGACGGCCGAGGCGCAGGCGCGGATGTTCGCGCTGAAGGAGGCGCTGCCCGTCGAGACCGTGCCGCTGCTCGACGCCCGTGGCCGCTATGCCGCCGGGGACATCCTGTCGAAGCGCACCCAGCCCGCGCTCGATCTGTCGGCGATGGACGGCTATGCGATCCGCTTCGCCGAACGCCCCGGCCCGTGGACCGTCGCGGGCGAAAGCGCGGCGGGCGGCGGCCTCGGCCGCGCGCTGGCGCCCGGCGAGGCGGCGCGCATCTTCACCGGCGCCCCGGTTCCCGAAGGGGCCGACAGCATCCTGATCCAGGAGGAGGCGGGCCGCGACGGCGACAGCCTGACCATGACCGGCGAGGGGCCGCCCCGGATCGGCGCGCATATCCGCCGCAAGGGCAGCGACTTCGCCGAGGGCGACATACTGATCCCGGCCGGTGCCCCGATCGGCGCGGCGGCGATCGCGCTGGCGGCGAGCGGCGGCCATGGCGCGCTTCCCGTGCGGCGGCGCCCGCGCGTCGCGATCCTCTCGACTGGCAACGAACTGGTGCCGGCGGGCGAACCCACGACCGGCGCGCTGCTCCCCGCCTCGAACGGGCCGATGCTCGCGGCGCTGCTGGCGGGCACCCCGGCGCAGGTCACCGACCATGGCATCATCCGCGACGATCTCGGCCTGATCAGTGCCGCCTTCGCCGATCTGGCGGGCGGCGCCGACATCATCGTCACCACCGGTGGCGCCTCGGTCGGCGACCATGACCTCGTCCTCCCCGCGCTGGAGCAGGCGGGCGCGACGATCGACTTCTGGAAGGTGCGGATGAAGCCGGGCAAGCCGGTGATGATCGGCACGCTGGGCGGGGCAATCGTGCTTGGCCTGCCCGGCAATCCGGTCTCGGCCTTCGTCACCGCGACATTGTTCCTGAAGCCGCTGATCGCGCATCTGCTGGGCAGCGCCCGGCCGGTTCCGCCCCCCGCCGCCGCCCGGCTGGGCGAAGCGCTGCCCGCGACCGGCGGCCGGGCCGAATATCTGCGCGGCAAATGGTCGCGGGGGCTGGCCGTCCCCACCGCCAGCCAGGACAGCGCCGGCCTCGCCGCGCTGGTCGAGGCGGAGCTGCTGATCGTCCGGGAATCGGACTCGCCGGCGCTGGAAGCGGGCGCCGATGTGGAGATCATTCCGCTCGCTTGACAGATTCCCTACAGTTGCCTAAATGTTCCTCGTCCGTTCCCGACAAGGACCTTTGGTATGCTGACCCGCAAGCAACATGATCTGCTCATCTTCATTCATGACCGGCTGGCCGCGACCGGCGTGTCGCCCTCGTTCGAGGAGATGAAGGAGGCGCTCGACCTCAAGTCCAAGTCCGGCGTCCACCGGCTGATCAGCGCGCTCGAGGAGCGCAACTTCATCCGCCGCCTGCCCAACCGCGCCCGCGCGCTGGAGGTGCTGCGGATGCCGGAGACGGTGGCAGGCAAGGCCGCCGCGCCCGCGACCAAGGCGAAGGCCCCCGCCTCCGCCCCGGTGCCGCAGGCCGCGAACGAGAATGTGCTGGAGATTCCGCTGCACGGCCGCATCGCCGCCGGTCTGCCGATCGAGGCGCTGGAGGGGCAGAGCAGCCTGTCGGTTCCCGCCGCGCTGCTTGGCCCGGGCGAGCATTATGCGCTCGAGGTGTCGGGGGACTCGATGGTCGAGGCCGGCATCCTCGACGGCGACTATGCGCTGATCCGCCGCGCCCAGACCGCGCGCGACGGCGAGATCGTCGTCGCGCTGATCGCCGATCATGAGGCGACGCTCAAATATTTCCGCAAGGAAGGCGCGATGGTGCGGCTCGACCCGGCCAACCGCTCCTATGATCCGCAGCGCTACAAGCCCGATCAGGTCCAGATCCAGGGCAAGCTGGCAGGGCTGCTGCGGCGCTACTGAGCGCCGCAAGCCCACCACGGGCGGCGTCCCGGCGGAGGCCGGGGCCGCAACAGGCGCTTGCGGGTAGCTGACCGAGAAGCTCTTACGGCCCTGGCCTCCGCCGGGGCGACCGCTTTTCTGGCCGTCTAGCGGAACACCGACCAGGGGTGCTGCCCGACATGGGCCGCCACGCTGTCGATCCGTCCCCGGTCGAGATCGACCGAAAGCCCGCCGGTCCGCGCCAGCAGCGGCCGGTCGATCTTCAGCCAGCGCGGGTTGCAGCCGCGCGGCAGGCGGCGTTCGCTGATCGCGATGTCGGCAGCAGCGCAGGCCCGCGTCATGCGGCGCCAGTCGACCAGATAGGGGCTGCGCGTCGCGAGGATGCGCCAGCGCCGCCCGCCCCGGTTGATTTCCGCCAGGCACAGATCGGCCGAACAGCGCGCCTGCATCAGCGCATCGAACGGCAGCGGTTCCGCATCGACCCCGGCCGCCTCGCTCAGAACCCC
This sequence comes from Rhizorhabdus dicambivorans, assembly GCF_002355275.1. Lineage (NCBI taxonomy): Bacteria > Pseudomonadati > Pseudomonadota > Alphaproteobacteria > Sphingomonadales > Rhizorhabdaceae > Rhizorhabdus > Rhizorhabdus dicambivorans. Next base: position 97,603 of record NZ_CP023449.1, read on the forward strand.
GCGCATATAATCGCCGGTCCGTTCGCGCAGCAGCGCCACCCGGCCATCGCCGAGCGCCAGCGCGACATGGCGGCCGTCCCCCGTCACCAGCAGATCGGGCGCGGGCGAAGCCAGCGCCCAGAGCGCGCCCACCGCAAGCGGCGCCAGCCCCCAGCGCCGCAGCTTCGTGCGCCACAGCGCCAGCCACAGCCCGCCGGCCACCATCAGCGCGAAGGCCCCCCAGGCCATGGTCGGCAGCATCGCCACCGATCCCGGCGCGTCGGCGACGCGGTGCGCGATCCACAGCAGCAGGGCGAGCGCATGGGAGGCGAGCCACCAGGCCGGCCCGCCAAGCCCCGCCACATCGAGCAGCAGCGCCAGCGCCTCCAGCGGCATGATGACGAAGGTGGTGAGCGGGATCGCGACGATATTGGCGGCGGCGCCGTACAGCCCTGACTTGTGGAAATGGAACAGCGCGATCGGGGCCAGCGCGGCCTCGATCAGCAGGCCCGAGAGCAGCATCACCGCGATCGCCCGGCCCCAGCGCGCCGCCAGCCGCTCCTCGCGCCGCGCGGCGAAGGCGGCGACCCTGGGATGATCGAGCAGCGCGACCAGCGCGGTGACAGCGGCGAAGCTGAGCTGGAAGCTCGGCCCCGCCAGCGCCTCGGGCCAGAGCAACAGCACAACGAGCGCGCCGGTCGCGACGAGCCGCAGGGTGATCGCTTCCCGCCCCATCGCGATCCCGGCCAGCACCAGCAGCGCGGCGACGCAGGATCGGATCGTCGGCACCTGCGCGCCCGACAAGAGGGTGTAGGCGATACCGGCGACCGCCCCCGCGCCGGCCGCGATCAGCAGCAGCGGCGCGCGTAGCGCCAGCGCCGGGCTCAGCGCCAGCAATCTGAGCGTCAGCAGCAGCACCCCGCCGACCACCGCGGAGACGTGCAGCCCCGATACCGAGAGCAGATGGGCGAGACCGGCGCGGCGGAGCGCCTCGGCATCCTCCTCGGCGATCGCGCCCTGGTCGCCGGTCGCCAGGCTGGCGGCGATCCCGCCCGCGCTGGCACCGGCCACCCGCGCCTCGATGTGCTGCGACAGGCGGGCGCGGGCGTCGGCGAGCCAGAGCAGGAAACCGCCCGCCTCGCCCGCCGCGATGCGCGGCCGGTCGAGCGCCTTGCCGGTGGCGCCGATGCCGGCGAACCAGGCGGCGCGCGCATAATCATAGGCGCCCGGCACCGCCGGCGGCGCGGGCGGCAGCAGGCGGGCGCGCACCACGATCCGGCTGCCGCCGACGACCGGCCCGGCCAGATCGGCCTCGTCGATATTGAGCCGGAGGCGCGGGGGCAGCAGCAGGCCGGGATCGGTGGCGATGGTGAGCCGCACCAGTTCGCGCGCCGGCAGCCGCTCGACCGCCTCGATCCGCCCCGCCACCTCGGCGACCCGTGGCCGGTCGATGCGCGGCGAGGCCACCCAGTCGGCGCGGAACCAGATCAGCAGCAGCCCGGCGAGCGCGACCAGCCCACCCGCCAGCAACGATCGGCCCAGCCGCGTGCCGGGGCCGACCGCGAGCCCCAGCAGAGCCACCCCGCCGAGCAGCGCCATCGCCGCATACCAGCCCGCCGGGCGGGGCAGCGCCAGCCAGAGCGCGATTCCCGCGCCCAGCGCGACCGGCAGCCACAGCGCCAGCTGATCGCGCTCCGCCTCCAGAACCGCCTCGATCCGCCGCGCCGCGCCGGCCATGCGGTCCCGCAGGCCGGCGATCACCGTTCGCCCGACAATGGGGCCGGGCCGGCACCGTTCGAATCGCCGGCCAATTTGACCCGGCGGGAAAATGCTTTACGGGGCGCATCGACATCGCAGGCCATTGCCCGATCTTGGAGAAACCGCGCGTGGGCGCAAGCACCGAAAATCAGACCCCATCCGGCCAGGTCGTCACCCGCTTCGCCCCCTCGCCGACCGGATTCCTGCACATCGGCGGCGCGCGCACCGCTTTGTTCAACTGGCTGTTCGCCCGCCATCACGGCGGCAAGTTCCTGCTCCGCATTGAGGATACCGACCGCGCGCGCTCCACCCAGCCGGCGATCGAGGCGATCCTCGACGGCATGACCTGGCTCGACCTGAACTGGGACGGCGAGGTGGTCTATCAATTCTCGCGCGCTGCCCGCCATGCCGAGGTGGCCCAACAGCTGCTCGCCGCCGGCCATGCCTATCGCTGCTATGCGACGCCCGAGGAACTGGCCGAGCTGCGCGAGCAGCAGAAGGCCGCCCGGCAGCCGCTGCGCTATGACGGCCGCTGGCGCGATCGCGATCCTTCGGTGGCGCCGCAGGGCGCCCCGTTCGTCATCCGGCTGAAGGCCCCGCGCGAGGGCGAGGTGACGATCGACGACCGGGTGCAGGGCCAGGTCACCGTCCAGAATGCCGAGCTCGACGACATGATCCTGCTCCGCTCGGACGGGACGCCCACCTATATGCTGGCGGTGGTGGTCGACGACCATGACATGGGCGTCACCCACGTCATCCGGGGCGACGACCATCTCAACAACGCCTTCCGCCAGCTCGCCCTGATCCGGGCGATGAACGAGATTTCGGGCGACTGGCCCGATCCGGTCTACGCCCATATCCCGCTGATCCACGGCGCCGACGGCGCCAAGCTCTCCAAGCGCCACGGTGCGCTGGGCGTCGACGCCTATCGCGACGAGATGGGGCTGCTGCCGGAAGCGGTGAACAACTATCTGCTGCGGCTCGGCTGGGGCCATGGCGACGACGAGATCATCAGCCGCGAGCAGGCGGTGGAGTGGTTCGACCTCGCCGGGGTCGGCCGTTCGCCCTCGCGCTTCGATTTCAAGAAGCTCGAGAATCTCAACGGCCATTATATGCGCGAGGCCGACGATGCGCGGCTTGCGGACCTGATCATCGCCGGAGTCGCGGCCGATGCGGGCCGCGAGTTCGACTCGGAGGATCGCGACCTTCTGCTTCGCAGCATTCCTTTTTTGAAGGCAAGGGCCAAGGATCTCAAGGAGTTACGGGACGGGGCGGCGTTTCTGTTTCGCACTCGCCCGCTCGATATGGACGAGAAGGCCGCATCGCTGCTAGACGAGCCGGGCAAGGCGCTGCTGGCCCAGGCCCGCGACGCTCTTGCGGCCACCGCCGACTGGTCCGCGGCCGCGCTGGAAGCGGCGGTCCGATCGGTGGCGGAGCAGGGGGGGATCGGCCTCGGGAAAGTGGCTCAGCCGCTGCGTGCTGCGCTCACGGGCCGTACCACCTCCCCCGGGATATTCGACGTCCTGGCGCTCCTCGGCCGCGAGGAGAGCCTGGGCCGGCTGGGCGACCAGCTCGAACAGGGGTGAACCAACGGACGGGGCCGGCGCGCCGGCCCAGGGGCGAACGACAGGAGAATGAGCTATGGCGGATAATGTGAAACTGGAGTTCGGCGGCAAGGCGTCCGAATATCCCGTCCTGTCGGGTACCACCGGCCCCGACGTCATCGACATCCGCAAGCTCTATGCCGCGACCGGCGCCTTCACCTATGATCCGGGCTTCACCTCGACCGCGTCGTGCCAGTCGGCGCTGACCTATATCGACGGTGACGAGGGCATCCTGCTCCACCGCGGCTATCCGATCGACCAGCTCGCCGAACAGTCGAGCTTCATGGAGGTCAGCTACCTGCTGCTCAACGGCGAGCTGCCGAGCGCCAAGGAGCTGGAGAGCTTCACCTACACGATCAGCCGCCACACCATGCTGCACGAGCAGCTGGCGACCTTCTATCGCGGTTTCCGCCGCGACGCGCACCCGATGGCGATCATGTGCGGCGTGGTCGGCGCCCTGTCCGCCTTCTACCATGACTCGACCGACATCAACGATCCCAAGCAGCGCATGATCGCGTCGCACCGGCTGATCGCGAAGATGCCGACGATCGCGGCGATGGCCTATAAATATTCGGTCGGCCAGCCCTTCCTCTATCCGCGCAACGACCTGAGCTACACCGCCAACTTCCTGCGCATGACCTTCGGCGTGCCGGCCGAGGAATATGAGGTCGATCCGGTGATCGAATCGGCGATGGACAAGATCTTCATCCTCCACGCCGACCATGAGCAGAACGCCTCGACCTCGACCGTGCGCCTCGCCGGCTCGTCGGGTGCCAACCCGTTCGCCTGCATCGCGGCCGGCATCGCCTGCCTGTGGGGCCCGGCGCATGGCGGCGCCAACGAGGCGGCGCTCAACATGCTGCGCGAGATCGGCACCCCCGATCGCATCCCGGAATATATCGCCCGCGCCAAGAACAAGGACGATCCGTTCCGCCTGATGGGCTTCGGCCACCGCGTCTACAAGAATTTCGACCCGCGCGCGAAGGTGCTCGGCAAGGCCGCGACCGAGGTGCTCGACAAGCTCGGCATCAGCGATCCGGTGCTCGACACCGCGCGCGAACTGGAGCGGATCGCGCTTTCCGACCAGTATTTCATCGACAAGAAGCTCTACCCGAACGTCGATTTCTATTCGGGCGTGATCCTGTCGGCGATCGGCTTCCCGACGACGATGTTCACCGTGCTGTTCGCGCTCGCCCGCACCGTTGGCTGGGTGGCGCAGTGGAACGAGATGATCTCGGATCCCGAGCAGAAGATCGGCCGCCCTCGTCAGCTCTATACGGGCCCGGCGATGCGGGACTATGTGCCAGTCGCCAAGCGCTGAGCTGTTCTGCCGTTGAAGATCAAAGGGCCGGGGCGGAAGCTCCGGCCTTTTCAGTATCCGGCTTCGCGTTGGTGCCGAAAGGCCAGCAGATAGACCGCATCGTCGGCCGGTTCGTGACGATAGAGTGCGACATAACCCGAATCGCCGAACTCGATCACCAACTCGCGCATCGCCATATCCGGGGCGAAGGGCCGCCCCATCGCTGGCGTAGCTTCCAACTGCGCAAGCCGCTCAGCGATAATCCGACCAGCCCGCCGGGCGGCCTCCGCGCTCTTGCCTTCCAGGAAGGCGCGGCACCGGCTCAAGCCCCGCACCGCGCCTTCGGTAACGATCAGTCGTGGCACTCGGGAGACCCTGCCTCGCCGGGCGTTCCCCAGCTATCCAGCCAGGCGGCCAATTCTCCGCCGGTCAGATGACGCCCGGTTTCCCGGTATGCCGTCCACGATGCCACCGCTTCCTGCCGGAAGCTCTCCTGGGCCTCTTCGCGCTCGACATATTGGCGGATGGCCTCGCGCATGATCCAGTGCGGCGATCGATCGCGCAAGGCTGCGAGCTGCTGGACGCGGTCCTTCAGTTCCTCGTCGATCTTGATCGATGTCGCCATGCCGGCTCCTGATATCAAAAGGTATTACCTCTTAATATAGCCATGTCGGCGCGGCCATCAAGCCGGATCAATGCCCAACAGGAAGCGTCAGCACGAACCGCGCGCCCTGCCCCCGCGCGCTGTCGACGCCCAGGTCGCCCCCCATCGCCCGGGCCAGGCGGCGGGAGATGTACAGGCCCAGCCCGCTGCCGGTGCCGTCGCGCAGGCCGAGCCGCTCGAAGCGCTCGAACACGCGCTCCTGGTTCTCGGGGGCGATGCCGTCGCCCGCATCGGCGACGATCACGGCGGCGATGCCGTCCTCCGCCTCGCAGCGGATCCAGACGGTGCCGCCGGCCGGCGAATGGCGGATCGCGTTGTTGAGCAGGTTGATCAGCACCTGGAGGATGCGCCGGAAATCGCCGCGCGCGATCACCGGCCCGTCCTGGCCCGGCCCGTCGATCCGGACATCGGCATTGGCGGCGCGCACCGCGAGCAGACCGGCGGCGCGCTGGGCGGTGTCCACCAGATCGACCTTCTCTACATCGGGACGGAAATCGGCGCGCTCGATCGTCTGGAGGTCGACAAGATCGTCGACCAGCGCGAGCAGGTGGCGGCCGGCCCCGGCGATATCCTCGGCATAGGCCGCATAGTCGCGCCGCACCGGGCCGTCATCGCGGCGCGAGATATTGTCGGCATGGCGGATGATCCGGTCGAGCGGCTCGCGCATCGCCCGGCTGAGCTGGCCGCCAAAGGCCTCGTCCAGCGGCACCGGATCGGGCAGGCGCGGACCGCCCAGCGGCAGCGGCGCATCGCGCCGGCTGACCAGCAGCTGATAGCCGGCAAGCCCCTCGACCCCGCCGCCGATCAGCGGCACCCCGGCGATCCGCACCGGGATTCCCTGGCCGAGCAGGAAGGTGGCACCGTCATCCTGGAACCGGTCGGCCGTGCGCGCCGCCGCCACGATCGCCGACACCCCGTCGCCGTCGCTCGACATGGCGAACAGCGCCTCGACCGGTTGGCCGACCGCGCCCGGCAGGTTGGACGGTGGCTGGGTGATCCGCAGCATCGCATCGGTCTCAACGATCCAGTCGGCGGTGGCGCGGCTGAAATCGCGCCAACGCAACGCATCGATGCCGGGGCTGGGCTGCAGCGGCGCCATTTCCTGCCAGCCGGTGATCGCCAGTTCGACCCCGGAAGGATCGGGCGCCACCCGTACCCACAGGTCGACATCCTGATCGCCATAGCCGACCACCACCTGGCGCGAGATGCTGATCCCCAGCCGCCGCGACAGCCGGGCCAGCGTCGCGAGCTGCGGCAGCGCGAGCATGCCGCCCTCCACCCCGCCGGCGCGCTCCTGCAGGCGGAGCAGCGGCGGGTCCGCTTCGACCAGCCGGCCGCGATCGTCGAGCCGGCCGTTGACGGGGCGAAGGCTCTGCGGGGCGTTCATCGCCGCCGCCCGCCTTCGCCGATCTCGATCACGGCGCGGCGATAATTGGGGTCGAGCCGCCAGATCAGCACCGCTTCGGCGGCTTCGCGCTGGTCGAGCGCGTCGAACGCCTCGGCACGGGCGACGATCACGTCCTCCTCGGCGCCCTCGGCCGAGCCGATCCGCCACAGCATCGTCACCGCCGCCTCGCGCGCGCAGTCGATCGCGCGCAGCACCGTGCCGAGCATCATCCCCGTGGGATCGGCGATCATCGACCAGACGCCGGGCGGATCGATCCCCGCCCGCTGGGCGACCGCCGCGGTGAACAGCGCCAGCCAGCCTTCCTCCAGCGCGTCGGCCAGCAGCTTGTCATCGAGCAGCCCTCTGGCGCCGAGCAGCCCGGCCAGCGCGGCGGCGCGGCCCTCCAGCGTATCGGCCTCGTCATGCTCGGCGAGCAGGGCGCCCACCGCCCCCGCCAGCAGCAGATCGGCCCTGCTGTCCGGCAGGGCATGCTGGCGGACCAGATAGTGGCGCAACGCCGCCGCCACCGCCCAGAGCAGCTGGCGATGCGGCGCCAGCGGCAGATCGGTGCGTGCCAGCGCGGGATCGCCGAACTGGTCGTAGCGCCGGCTCTCGGCGATCAGCAGCGCCATGGTCGCGGCGGCGATGTCGGCATCGCCGAGGTCGAGCAGGCGCTGGGCGAGGTCGGCGACATGATAGGGGGAATCGCGGCCGAGCATGACCGCCAGCCGGTGCTCGTCGACCCGGCGGAGCATCGCCGCGACCAGCCCAGGCTCGCGCAGCAGATGGGTGCGCTCGAGCAGCGGCAGCGCGATCGCGACACCGGCCGATCCCAGCGCCGCCACCAGTTCCGGCCGCTCGTCGCCCAGCGCATCGGCGACGCGCAGGCGAAGCTCATCCTCGATCGCGCCGATCATCGCCCGCAGGAGCTGGCCGATCTGGGCGCGGTGCTGGTCGGACAGGGCGATGGCGGCGTCGTGGAACAGGTCGCTGGCGGCCCGGTCCACCCGGTGGTCGACGCTGTCGAGAGCACGCGCGGCATCGGACAGCCAGCGCGCCGTTCCCGCCGCGGGCTGCCCCCATGACTGCCGTTCGTCTTCCAACCCCATCATGCTTCGTTCATATCGAAATGTCGTTAAGCCGAAGCTAAGTTTCACTTGTCACAAAATCGTGCGCCCTTCCATGCCGCCACGAACCTTTCGAGGAAGCCGGCCACAGCATAGAGCGCGAGCGCGGCCAGCATCCAGCGCCAGCCGCCGAGCACCGCGAGCAGCGGCGCGATCCAGAGCAGCGCATCGACGCTTGCCTGCCAGCGCGGACTGGGCAGCGGCCGGATCGCCGCGACGATCGGTTCGAGCGCGGCCAGGCCGAGCAGCGACGCCGGCACCAGCGCCGCCACCATCCACCAGCCCCAGCCGCCCTCGGCCGCGAGCATCCGGGCGAGCAGCAGCAGCGCCGCGAAGGCCGCGCCGTGCCGGGCCAGGGTGGGGATGGCAAGCGAGGCCGCCGTCCCGCCCCAGATCCGCGCCATCCGCCGCCCCGCCGAGGCGGCCGCGGCGGCCAGCGGCAGCAGCAGCACCGTGCCCCAGAACAGGTGGAAGGCGGCAAGCAGCGCGCCCGCCCAGGCGATCCCGGTCGCGGCCCAGGCGACCAGCGACTGATCGACCTGGCGCCCGACGAGCGGCCCGATCAGCGGGGTCGCCACCAGCCGGTGGAGATAGAGTTCGGTCCAGTTGCCTTCGCCCGCATCGGCGCGGCGCAGCAGCCCCGCCTCGATCGCGCCGAGCGCGGCCGGCCCGGTGACCAGCATCGGCGCGGGCAACGCCGTCTCGGCCCCCGGATCGAGCGCCGCGATCCGCACGGCATCGTCCTGAACCAGCCGGCGCAGCAGGGTCGAGCCGAGATCCCAGTCGCCCAGCATCTGCGCGGTGTTTTCGAGGAAGCCTTTCCCGAACAGGGCGAAGCCCGCCCAGCGCTCGGTGGCGTCGATCCGTTCGAAATCGTCATGCTCGGGGCTGTCCGGCAGCACGAGCAGCGCGGGCGGGGCCGCCCCCGCCAGCCGGTCCACCGCGCCCTGCGCCGCGATCACCCCGTCGGCGACCAGCAATATCCGCTCCTCGGGGTGCAGCCGGTCGATCGCATCAGGCAGGCTGCGGGCGATCTCCACCCGCGCAGGGCCGCGCCGCAGCCGGTCCACCGCCTGCGCCAGCGCCGCCGGCACCCGCTCGACCAGGATCAGGATATGCTCCGCCCCCGCCGCCAACGCGAGCCCGGCCTGATATTCGATCAGGCTGCGGCCGGCGAGCGGCAGGGTGGCGCGGAGCCCGTCACCTATATCGGTCTGGTCCTGCGCGACGATCAGCGCGGCGAGCGGCACGTCCCTCTTCCCCCGTGTGGCAAGCCTTCAGGGATAGAAGCTGCGTAACGATTCTGCAAAGCGCGAATGACGCGGGGATGTGCGGATTTGGGGCGCTATTCGCCCCGCCTCAGGCCCTGCAGGCCGCCAGCGCGTCGGCCACGGCATCCAGCAACAGCGGGTCGGGGCCGGCATGGGCGGCGCGGGCGGCGACCTCCATCAGCGCCGTCATGCCGAAACTGGCGGCGAGGCCCTGCAGCTTGAACGCCTCATCGCGCCAGCCCTTTACCCCCGCTGCCCGCGACATGGCGGCGACATGGCCGGTGGCCGAGGCGAGGAACAGCGCGCGCAGTTCGGCGGCGGCGGGGCTGCCTTCGCCGACGGCTTCGGCGAGCAGGCGATCAAGCGATCCGGGTTCGAAGGACATGGACCGCATAAGGCGATGAATCGGGTAAAGATTTCGTTAGTGGAGGCTATCCCCCGAGTCGCGATTCCTGTAGCATCGGGGCTCATGGGGAAGGCACCGCATCCGCTGGATCGCTGGCCCGCCGCGGAGGCGGCCGAGGCCGAGGCCGTTCGTGCCGCCGCCGGCGGCCAGGAAATCATTGAAAATCCTGCCGAAGGCGACGGCGAACTGCTGTTGGGGGAAGGCGCCCGCGAGGCCGCTTCGGCCTTTGGCGAACTGTCCTCCTCGATGCCGCCGCGCCGTGCCGGGGATATGGCGATCGGCGCGCTGTTCGGGCTGGTGGCGGCGGGCTGGATCGGCTTCTGGGTGGGCGGCGTCGCCCCGACCCGGCTCGACCTCGCCGCGATCGCCAACAGCATCGCGCTGGCGAGCGGGCCGCTGGCGCTGCTCGGCATCCTCTACCTGCTGTTCCAGCGCGGCACCCGGCGCGAGGTGAGCCGCTTCGGCGACACCGCCCTGTCGATGCGGATCGAAGCACGCCGGCTGGAGGAGGCGGTCGCCCGCGTCACCGCCGCGCTCGACAGCCGCCGGGCCGAGCTGGCGACCCACGCCGCATCGCTGCTGGAGGAGGGCGACAAGGCCGCCGGCAAGCTCCAGCAGATCAGCATGGACATGCGCGACGAGACCGACCTGCTCGCCCGCCAGACCGAACTGCTCCATGGCGCCGCCGGGATGGCCCGGTCGGACATGAGCGGGCTGATGCTCGATCTGCCGCGCTCGCTGGACATGGTGAAGGAGGTGTCGACCCTGATCGATTCGATCGGCGGCACCGCCCGGACGCATGCCGAGGGCCTGTCCGAGGCGCTGAGCGCGATCGTGGCGCGCAGCCATGAGGCCGACGAGATGATCGGCGCCGCCAGCGGCCGGCTGGCCACCCAGATCGGCAAGATCGAGACCCGCGCCGAGCGCACCGCCCGGACGATCGAGGAGGCCGGCAGCGCGCTGGGCACGTCGATCGACGGCACGCTCGACAAGGCCGTCGCCGCGATCGACCAGACCCGCCAGGGCCTCGACGCGCAGCGCGAGGCGATGGCGGCGATCATCGACCATGGCCGCGCCGCGCTCGACGAGGCCGGCACCGCCGCTGCCGCCTCGATCGCGCAGCGCCTGAACGAGATGAGCGGCCTGGCCAATGGGCTGTCGGCGCAACTCGTCGCACAGGATGAGGACGCGCGCCGGCTGGTGGCGAATCTCGAACATGCGCTGGGCGCGATCGAAAGCCGCTTCGAGGCGCTGGGCGCGACCGGGACCGAGGCGACCGCCGACCTGGCCGAACTGGTCGTGAGCCTGAGCGAGCATGTCGACAATCTCGGCCAGGCGGTGACCAACAGCATGGCCGGCGCGCGGACGCTGACCGACCGCGCCAACGCGCTGCGCATCGCCTTCGATTCGATCATCGGCAATATCGAGCGCGACCTGCCGCAGACGATGCAGCGGGTGGAGGCCGAGGCGGCGCGCGGCGACGCGACGATGCGGGCGATCACGGCGCAGGCCGAGCAGCTCAGCCAGACCGTCGAGCGCGCGACCGACCGGCTGGGATCGGCCGACATGATGATCGACCGCCAGCGCGACGCGGTGGCCAGCCTGGGCGATCTCGCCGCCAAGCGGATGGCCGGCATCGCCGCCGAGGGCGACGCGCTGCTGGAGCGCCAGCGCGAGCTTTCCGACGCCTTTGCCGAGGAAGCCAACGCCCGGCTGGAGGCGCTGCGCGACCATTCGAACGAGCTGGGCCGCCTGATCGCCGAGAGCGAGGGCAATATGCGCGCGCTGTCCGAACTGTCGGGCAGCAAGCTGATCGACGCGATCCTGAAGGTGCGCGAAAGCGCGTCCGAAGCGGCACGCGGGGCGCGCGCGGCGCTGGAATCGATCATCCCCGACGCCTCCGAGAAGCTCGCCCGCAGCAGCGCCGAGGCGATCGAGCGCGCCTTCGGCGACCAGATCACCCAGCGCATCCACATCATCTCCGACACCGCCGAGGCCGCGGTGGCCGCCGCCAACCATGCCAGCGAGAAGCTGCTCCACCAGATGCTCGCGGTCGGCGAGGCGGTGGTGGCGATGGAGAAGAAGGTCGGCGAGGCCGAGACCCGCCACCGCGACGTGGCGCAGGAAACCGTGAGCCGCGAGGTCGCGATCCTCGTCGAGCATCTCAATTCGGCGGCGATCGACGTCACCAAGCTGCTGTCGCACGACGTGCCCGACGGCGCCTGGAAGGCCTATCTCCACGGCGACCATGGCGCCTTCACCCGCGCCGCCGTCCGCCTGCTCCGCCAGGAGGAGGTCAACCGCATCGCGCAGCTCTATGACGGCCATGTCGAGTTCCGCGAGCATGTGAACCGCTACATCCACGATTTCGAGGCGCTGCTCCGCCGCGTCCTCTCGAGCCGCGACGGCGGCGCGCTGGCAGTGACGATGCTCTCCTCCGACATGGGCAAGCTCTATGTGGCGCTGGCCCAGGCAATCGAGCGGCTGCTGATCTGACGCTTTCCGCTTCTCCCCGTCCTCCGGACAGGGAGGAACTTGGGGTTGCCCGCGCTCGCCCGCTGCGCCAGAACGCGATCCCATGGCGGGTGACATCAAACTTCACGACAGCTGGCGCGGACCCCTGAAGGCCGAGTTCGACGCCCCCTATATGGCGCAGCTCCGCCAATATCTGATGGAGCAGCGCGGACAGGGAAAGCGCATCTTCCCGGCCGCCAGCGAATGGTTCCGCGCGCTCGACCTCACCCCGCTCGACAGGGTCCGCGTCGTCATCCTGGGGCAGGACCCCTATCACGGCCTCGGCCAGGCGCATGGGCTGTGCTTCAGCGTCCGCCCCGGCGTGCGGCCGCCGCCGAGCCTGGTCAACATCTACAAGGAACTGCACAGCGACCTCGGCATCGAGCGGCCTGCCCATGGCTTCCTCGAGCATTGGGCCCGCCAGGGCGTGCTGCTGCTCAATTCGGTGCTGACCGTCGAGATGGGGCTGGCGGCGTCGCACCGCGACCGGGGCTGGGAGACCTTCACCGACGCGATCATCCGGCTTGTCAACGCCAAGGCCGATCCGGTCGTGTTCCTACTGTGGGGCAGCTATGCCCAGAAGAAGGCGGCGTTCGTCGATTCCACCGACAGGGGCGGCCGCCACCTCGTCCTCAAGGCGCCCCATCCCTCGCCCCTGTCGGCGCATAGCGGCTGGTTCGGCTGCCGCCATTTCTCCAAGGCCAATGCCTTTCTCGAAGCGAACGGCCTGGCGCCGATCGACTGGTCGCTGCCGGCGGTCGAGGCCGTGGCCTGACCGTAACGACCGGAGCGATCCGGAGGCGGCCGCGTTCTCCCTGTCCCCTCACAGGAGAGCGATCATGAGCGACCGGAGCCTGGCCGACCTGGCCGAGAAGATGCGCGACATCGATTTCACCATGTTGTCGACCCGCACCGCGGGCGGCGCGATCGGCGCGCGGCCGATGAGCAACAACCGTGAGGTCGATTATGACGGCGACAGCTATTATTTCACCTATGACGACGCGCTGATGGTCGCCGACATCCAGGCCGATCGCCATGTCGGCCTGGGCTTCCAGGGCAAGTCGGGGATGATCCGCCAGCGCCCCTTCTTCGTCGCGGTGGAGGGCGTCGCGACCCTGGTCCACGACCAGGGGCGCTTTGCCGAGCATTGGAGCAAGGACCTGGACCGCTGGTTTCCGCAGGGGATCGACATGCCGGGGCTGGTGATGATCCACGTCCATGCCGAGCGGGTCCATTATTGGGACGGCGAGGACGAGGGCGAGATCAGGGTGAAGATGGCGGCGGCCTAGCCCAAGCGAGCGCAGCGAGAGTGGTCGCCGCGGTGAGGGTCTGGCCGACGCCGGAAAAAAAGAAGACCCTCACCCAACCCTCTCCCATGAAAATGGGAGAGGGCTACCGAGGGGATCAGGCCGCGCGATCGAGCAAGGGGCCCATCGCCAGCACGTCGCCGGCGCTGAACACCAGCTTGCCGGGGGTTTCCTCAACCGCGTGGAAGAAGAAGGGCGTGCCGAAGCTGCCGCCCTCGACCAGCTGGCCTGCCATCTCGGCGGCGACGGCGGTCACCAGATCGGCCTGGGCGCCGCTGTCCGAGGTCGAGGTCGCGGTGAGCCGGCGGCCCATATAGGCCCGATATTCGGCAAGGGTCGTCTCCGGCCGGTAGAGATAGTTGAGCTCGCGATAGGGCTCGCCGGGCCAGGGATAGATGATGTAGCGCATCTCCAGCCGGCGGAAGCCCTGCGGGAATTCCTGGTGGACCACCTGGCAGACGGTGCAGTCCTTGTTGGTGAACATGTAGCAGATGCCGTCCGACGCGGCCTCGCGCGCGGGCTCCCGGATGCTCGGCAGCATGGCCAGTTGTTCCCAGAAGGGCGCGAGTTCGGCCTGGAAACCGGCCTGCTCGGGAATCCCGGCCTTCGCCGCCCCGGCGACCGACGCCCGGCCCGCGATCATCAACGCCGGCATTGCGGCCAGCACCATCCGCCTGTCCAACATCCGCTCTTCCCGATCCTACCGTCCCCACCCGGCAGAGCCCGGTGTAGCGCGCCGGCCGGGGGATGAACAGGGTGGCATGGCGGGTGGCAGGCGGCTCAGCCGAGCTTCCAGCGGCCCAGCACGACATGCTCGGTGAGGCCGACGAGGCTGTGGACCAGCATGAATTCCTCCGCGCGCCAGCTGAGCGGCCAGATCGGGCGGCGGACGCCGCCATCCTGCCCATAGGCCAGGGTCATGTGCGGATCGAAGCGGAAGCCGCGATTGGGCCAGATGCCGGCATCAGCGATTGCCAGCTGGAGCCGCTGCTGGAAGGCCTTGAGCACCGGCATCGGCTCACCGGGCTTGAGGCAGGTGACATGGCCGTTGCCGACCAGCTCCTGCAGCACCAGCCGCAGTGCCGGCCCTTCAACCCGAGCCGCCGCCGCGCACAGATCCGCGATCAGGCCCGGGGTCGGCGACATCGGCAGGTCGAGCGCCCAGAGGGTGATGTGCAGCCGGTGATCGAGCACATGGCTTTTCGCGACCCCGATCTCCCCACGCACGGCCGCGATCTCGGGGACGATCCCGGCATCGGGCATCAGCGCGAAGAACAGCCGGTGGAGCACCACCTCATCACTGTCGAAGGACCGCAAGAGACTCATGAAGTTTCTCCTTTGTTCTCACCTCCTACACGATTCGAGATTGGAACAAAACAGAAACTTTTCCCGCCCGGCGTCGAGCGAGGCAATGGACTGCGGCGTCAGGCCGCGCCCTGCCCCGCGCGCGCCGCATCGGCCGCCGCGTAGAAGGCGATCTGGTCGGCATGGGCCTTGCGGAAGGCGGGCCGATCGGTGATGCGGGCGACATAGGCCTCGGTCGCCGGCCGATCGCCGAAAGCACGGACCGCCGGGAGGCGCAGCACATCGGCCATCAGCAGATCGGCGACGGTGAAGCGGCCGGCGGCGAGCCACTCGCGCTCGCCCAGCACCGCTTCGAGCTGGCCGAGGCGCTTTTCGACCCAGCCGGTCAGCGCATTGTCCTCCTGGCCCGACATCCGCAGGAACCACCAGGGCACGCTGACCATCTCCACCGAGTTGAGCGCGGCGATGGTCCACTGCACCGCCTCCGCCTCCCCGGCCGGATCGGACGGCATCAGCCGCCCGCCCTTCCGCGCGAGATGGAGTAGCGCCGCCCCGCTTTCGAACATCTTCAGCCCGCCATCGTCGAGATAGGGGACCTGGCCGAAGGGCTGGCGATCGAGATGGTTGGTCTCGCGATCCTCGAACCGGATGGTGCGGACGGCGTAGGGCAGGCCCGCCTCCTCGCACGCCCAGCGCAGCCGCAGATCGCGCACGAACCCGCGCGGGCCTTCGGGCACCCAGTCGAGCGTCCAGATGGTGAGGTCGTTCATGGGGGCGGGCCTTCTGTGGTTGCCGGGTCCCGCATCCTGGCGCAATCGCTCTGGATCGTGAACCATCTATGGGGCGAGGGCGGTTGAAGCCCGCGACGGTCTCGATCGCCGCGCTTCAACCATGGCTCTCGGGCGCCCGCGTCCCGTGGCTCCGCAATGTCCCGTGTTGCGATTGAATCGCAAATAAGCCGGGTGCACGGGGTTGTGTGTTCGTTTTTTATTTTTTGCTCCGGCGCGGGTCCGCAGGGCGATATTCCGCGCCATCGCCTTGATGTGTCCGTCATGAGAATGAGCCGCGCCCAGCGTGGAAAACTATGCCTGCCGGACCGGCATAAGCAGCAACCGCTTTCCTACATGTCAAGACAAAAGGGGAACATAGGACCCTCTGCGTGCCGCGCGCGAGGAAACCGCCAGCGAAGGCCCAATTGAAATATCGTACAATATATTGTACGTCTTTACCATGGACTCGATCAGCTATTCGGAAACCCGGGCCAATCTGAAGGCCGTCATGGACAAGGTGGTGGAAGACCGCGCCCCGGTCACGATCACCCGCGCGCGCGGGCAGGAGAATGTGGTGATGGTTTCGGAAAGCGAATGGGCGTCGATCGAGGAGACGCTCTATCTGCTCCGCTCGCCCGTCAATGCCGCGCGCCTGCTGGACGCTGTCCGCGGGCTGGAGGCCGGCGGGGGCGAGGAGCATGAGCTGATCGAACCGTGAAGCTGGTGTTCTGGCCGACGGCCTGGGAGGATTATCTCCACTGGCAGGCCGAGGACCCCAAGCTGCTCGCCCGTCTCAACGACCTGATCAAGGAATGCCGCCGCAATCCCTTTCGCGGAACCGGCAAGCCCGAGCCGCTGGGCGGCAATCTGAGCGGCTGGTGGTCCCGCCGGGTCAATGGCGAGCATCGGCTGGTCTATCGGGTCAGCGGCAAGGGCGAGGCGCAGGCGCTGGAGATCGCGCAGTGCCGGTATCATTATTGAGCACCGCTTCAGCCCGCGAGACCGAGGAAGATCATCAGCGAGCGTTCGACGCGCCCCAGATCGTCATCGGATAATATGCCGATAGTGCTGTCCACCTTGTGCCGGGGCACCGTGACGAGGATGTCCACCATCACATCGGAGGTGCGGCGCAGTCCATTGGCTTCGCTGGGCTCGATCCGGGGTCGAATCGTCTCCTCCGGTGTCAGGCTGCTGGTCATCAGCGCCAGAACCAGATTGCCGGTGGGGTAGGCATCGCTTTGCAGGACAAGCGCCGGCCGTGGCTTTCCGCCGAACCCGCTGCCCGCCGCCACCGTCACCAGATCGCCGCGCTTCAATCCTCATCCTCGGGCGGCCAATATTGGACGGCTTCGGCAAAGGCGATGTCGTTGGACCGTTCGAGCTGTGCCGCCATCGCCAGCGCATCCCGCCGCGCCTGCTCCTGGAACTCCGGCGTGCGGACATCGGGCAGCCAGAACTGCTTGAGCCGATAGCCCTTCGCCCGCATCGCCGCGCGATGCTTCGCGACGCGGCCCTTGCTGTCGTGGGATTGGGGGCGGTTCATCGGCGGCTCCGTTACATGTAACGTATGCCGGCGAGGTTGGAATTGCAACGGCGGAAATTAGTGCATTGGCACCGGGATCCGAAAATCAATCTTTCGGAGCTTTTGCCTTCCTAGCTTTCGGCTTAACTGAGGCGGCAATAATTGGCTCTTCTAATGGAGCCGGTGGAGCCGGTGGAGCCGGTGGAGCCGGTGGAGCCGGTGGAGCCGGTGGAGCAACTGCTCCAACGGCAGGAACATCTTGGTCAAGATCGTCTGCACCAATCTCACTGGCACGAAATATGAGCGCCTGCCACTTAGCTTCAGAAACTTTTCCTCTTTCAGCGTACCGGCGAATGACGTGATAAGGATTCCAAAAAAGCGCGTAAGAGAACTCGCCCGTCGGTCCCGCCTTGAAATCGATGAAACCTAAATCCCTTAGCTTCGCCAAGCGATCGCGCCATGTGTAGAGAGCTCGTTGCCCCGAGAAGCCTGCAGCAAACGCCATTTCATGAGGTCGATTCAGGTTCAAAAACCCCTCATCATTTAGCCTGCACCACAGCTCTAGATATACAGCTCCAACTGGTTGGCCTTTGTCCGCCAAGTCGTTCATGATCGAAAGCATGAGCGGCATTGCCCGAGGAACAGTCGCAAAGCCGTCTCGATTTTCACGGTCCCACAAATGATCTTTGGTCACTCCTGGCCAAAGTTTTTCGCGGAGTTCTAGCTTTCGCTCTTTCGCCGCCGACTTCGTTTTTTTAAAGATAAGAGCCATTGCGCACCTCGCTAAGGGGCGGGCTCGAGGGTGGAATCTCAAGCCCTTCGCAATATTGCCGGCAGGGCGTGCGGGTTACGGAAGCGCATGGAACCGCTACGTAACCCGCATTCTTGCGATAGAGGCAAAATAGTCGATATCTGTGCAAAGTGAACTGTTCAGTTCGCGAAAGTGGGCACCACTGATGGGCAAAAACTGGATCTGCTTGCGTGATTCAGCAAACTCCTACGGCACAAGCTCGACAGGTGAGTTTGTGCTGTAGGGATCGAGATATGTGGTTTTTCCAGTAGTTAACTAGATTTCCCGGTGCTCATGGTGATCCCGGTGATCGGTGCTCATGGTGATCCCGTGCTCCGGTGCTCGTGCGCGTGCTTCACTCCGCCGCCGGCAGATAAATCTCCCCGCCCTTCTCCTTGAACACGTCGCTCATCGCGCGCATGCCGGCTTCGGCTTCGCCGGCTGCGATGAACTGATCGGCGGGCGCGTTCTTGGTCGCCGCGAAGTCCCGCACCTCTTGGGTAATTTTCATCGAGCAGAATTTCGGGCCGCACATCGAGCAGAAATGCGCGGTCTTGGCACCCTCGGCCGGCAGGGTCTGGTCGTGATACTGCTCGGCCGTGTCGGGATCGAGCGACAGGTTGAATTGGTCGCGCCAGCGGAACTCGAAGCGGGCGCGGCTGAGCGCGTCGTCGCGGAGTTTGGCGGCCGGGTGGCCTTTCGCCAGGTCGGCGGCGTGGGCGGCGAGCTTGTAGGTTACGACCCCGACCTTCACATCGTCGCGGTCGGGCAGGCCGAGATGCTCCTTCGGCGTGACGTAGCAGAGCATCGCGGTGCCGAACCAGCCGATCATCGCCGCGCCGATTGCGCTGGTGATGTGATCGTAACCGGGCGCGATATCGGTGGTCAGCGGCCCGAGCGTGTAGAAGGGGGCTTCGCCGCACGCCTCCAGCTGCTTGTCCATATTCGCTTTGATCTTGTGCATCGGCACATGGCCGGGGCCTTCGATCATCACCTGCACGTCATGCTTCCAGGCAATCTGGGTGAGTTCGCCCAGCGTCTTGAGTTCGGCGAACTGGGCGGCGTCGTTGGCGTCGGCGATCGAGCCGGGGCGGAGACCATCGCCCAGCGAGAAGGCCACGTCATAGGCCTTCATGATCTCGCAGATCTCCTCGAACCGCTCGTAGAGGAAACTCTCCCTGTGGTGCGCCAGGCACCATTTCGCCATGATCGATCCGCCGCGGCTGACGATGCCGGTGACGCGGCTGGCGGTGAGCGGGATGAAAGGCAGGCGCACGCCGGCATGGATGGTGAAATAGTCGACGCCCTGTTCGGCCTGCTCGATCAGCGTGTCGCGGAAGATTTCCCAGGTCAGGTCCTCGGCGACGCCGTTCACCTTTTCCAGCGCCTGATAGATCGGCACGGTGCCGATCGGCACGGGCGAGTTGCGGAGGATCCATTCGCGGATATCGTGGATGTTGCGGCCGGTCGACAGGTCCATCACCGTGTCGGCGCCCCAGCGGATCGACCAGACCATCTTGTCGACTTCGCTGGCAACGTCGGAGGCGACTGCCGAATTGCCGATATTGGCGTTGATCTTCACCAGGAAGTTGCGGCCGATCGCCATCGGCTCGCTTTCGGGGTGATTGATGTTCGACGGGATGATCGCGCGGCCGCGCGCGACCTCGTCGCGGACGAACTCCGGCGTGACATAATCGGGGATCGAGGCGCCGAAATCCTCACCGTCGCGGAGCAGCTTCTCCTTCAGCGCGGCGCGGCCGACATTCTCGCGGATCGCGACATATTCCATCTCGGGGGTGATGATGCCGCGCCGGGCATAGTGCATCTGGCTGACGTTCTGGCCGGCCTTCGCGCGCAAGGGCCGCTTCACGACGTTGGGGAAAGGCGCGACGCCGCCGGCCCGATCGGGGCCCTTCAGGCCATTATCCTCGGGCTTCACGGCGCGGCCGTCATATTCCTCGACATCGCCGCGCGCGACGATCCAGTCGCGGCGGAGCGCGGGGAGGCCCGCCATGATGTCGATGTTCGCCTTGTCGTCGGTATAAGGGCCGGAGCAGTCATAGACGCGGACCGGGGGTTCGTTGGCGGTCGGCTCCAGCGCGATCTCGCGCATCGCGACGCGGATGCCGCCCGGCCCCTCGACATGGATCTTGCGCGATCCCCGGATCGGTCCGGTGGTCACCTTCATTTCGGTGCGCGCGGGGATATCGGCCATGTCGTCTCTCCATTCGAGGCTGGGGCGACATGGGGAGGAGAGGCCTGGACCGGCTTTCCCTCCCTACGCCGGTATCAGCCGGATCAGGTTCAGCGGGTCGTGGGCATTTCAGCGCCACCTCTCAGCCATCGGCTCCCCGGGGATGGGTGCGTTGTAAACAAAGCGCGGGGGGCAGGAAAGCCCTTATCCGGGGGCAGCATGCCCGCACGGGTCCACCCGTCCAGACCCGTCATTCGAGAAAGCGGGACCTTTGCGTGATAGAGTCGTCGCCCCAACACGCGTCATCCTCGCGGATGCGGGGATCCATAACCCCTTCGCCCGAGAGGTTCGAGCTTCAGAGAATATGGATTCCCGCCTGCGCGGGAATGACGGGAAGGGGGGGGAAGGGAATGACCACGAAGGCTGGCTTCCCGGTGCGGCCCGTCTATAAGCAGCCGTCATGAGCGGCGTCATGTGCGATCTCGCCATCATCGGTGGCGGCCTTTCGGGGGGCCTGATCGCGTTGGCGGCGCGGCGGATGCAGCCCGAGCGGCGGATATTGCTGATCGAGGCGGCGCCCGCACTGGGCGGCGCGCATCTGTGGTCGTTCGTCGACAGCGATGTGGGCGAAGCGGAGAAGGCGCTGCTCCAGCCGCTGGTGAACTATGGCTGGCGCGAATATTCCGTGGTGTTCCCGCAGTACAAGCGCGCGCTGCCCTTCCCCTTCTACAGCCTGCGATCGGACCGGTTCGACGAGGCGCTGCGCGAGGCGATGCCGGCCGAGAGCATCTTGACCGGCCGCCGCGCCACCGGCGTCAGCGCCGACGGCGTGGTGCTGGAGGACGGGACGATGATCGCCGCCCATGGCGTAATCGACGCGCGCGGGCCCGCCGACCTGTCGCTGCTCGACCTGCATTACCGCAAGTTCGTCGGCTATGAGCTGACCCTGGACGGCCCCCACAGCGTGCGCCGCGCCACCCTGATCGATGCCGCCGCCGATCCGGCCGAGGGCTTCCAATATATGATGATGCTGCCGATCGAGACCGACCGGCTGTTCATCGAGGATGTCCGCTACGAGGCGTGGCCGGACATCGACATGACCGACCATGGCAATCGCATCGTCAACCATGCGGCGCGCTTCGGCTGGCGGATCCGCAGCTCGGCGCGGGGCCAGGCAGGGATATTGCCGATCGCGCTGGGCGGCGCGTTCGACGATTACTGGAATTCGGGCGGGGTGGGCGTCGCCAAGGCCGGGCTGCGCGCCGGGCTGTTCCATCCGGTGACCGGCAATTCGCTGGCGGACGCGGCGCGCACCGCGCTGCTGGTGGCGGGGGCGCAGGACTGGTCGGGCGCCGCGCTGCACAAGCTGCTCCACGACCATGCCGCCAGGGCCTGGGCCCAGCGCGACTATTATCGCCGCTTCGCCCGCCACATGCTGCGCGGGCTGCCGGTGGCCGAGGGCTATATGATGCTCGAATCGCTCTATCGCATGGACGCGGACCTGATCGCGCGTTTCCACGGGATGCGGCTGGGGCTGGCCGATCGCATGGCGCTGAGCCTGGGCGAGGGGCCGATGCCGCTGAAGGCGATGCTGGGCCGATGATCCGCGCGCTCTGCGTCTTCTGCGGATCGAGCCCCGGCTTCGATCCCGTCCATGGCGAGGCCGCCCGCGCGCTGGGCGCGGCGATCGCGGCGGCGGGGATCGACCTGGTCTATGGCGGCGGCAAGGTGGGCCTGATGGGGATCGTCGCCGATGCAGTGATGGCCGGCGGGCGGCGCGCGACCGGCGTGATCCCCAGAGCGCTGTTCGAGCTGGAGGTGGGCCACACCGGGCTGTCCGAACTGCACGTCGTCGCATCGATGCACGAGCGCAAGGCGATGATGGCCGACCTGTCCGACGGCTTCATCGCGCTGTCGGGCGGGATCGGCACCTTCGAGGAACTGTTCGAGATCTGGACCTGGGCGCAGCTGGGCGACCATGCCAAGCCGGTGGCGCTGCTCAACATCGCCGGCTTCTACGACAAGCTGGCGGGATTCCTTGACGATGTGGTGGCGGCCGGATTCCTGCGCGCGGTGCACCGCGACATGCTGATGATGGGGGATGAGCCGGCGGCGCTGGTCGCGCGGATGCGGGATTATACGCCGCCGGTGGTGGCGAAGTGGATCGGCGACCGGGAGCGGTGAAAATTGAACGTCACCCCAGCGCAGAGTGACTGCGGATTGAGGTCGGGATTGCCCCCGGCAATCCCTTATCCATGCCGGGGGCATGGATAACCTCAATCCGCAGTCTCTGGGTCCATGTCTGTCATCTCATGCGTTGAGCGTCAGATAGAGATCGACCCAATCCGGGTTCGCCTTTTCGATCAGGTCGAACTTCCAGGAGCGTTTCCAGGCTTTAAGTGCCTTTTCCCGCTAGATCGCTTCCTCGATTCTTTCATATTGCTCGACGAGGACGAGGCGCTTTAGATCGTAGCGGCGACAGAAATCAGAACCTTTCCCCTCGCGGTGCTGGTTGACGCGCCGTGCGAGGTCAGCGGTGACGCCGATATACAACGTCCCGCTCGGCTCGTTGGTCATGATGTAGACGTATCCGCCCGCCATGGGCAGCATCTTGCGACGGCAGAGACATGGATGCCAGCCTTCGCTGGCATGACGGCGCTCTTGTTGGGCGCTCTTGTTCATTGCTTATCCATCTCGTCCATCGCAATAGCCCCGCCGGAAGGAGCCGCCCATGAACCGCCCCATGCTGATCGCCCCGCTCGCCGCCCTGGCGCTGTCGGCCTGTGCCACCGTCTCGCCCGAGGCGCGGGTGCGGACCAAGCTGATCGACGCGGGAATCCGGCCGCCGGTCGCGGGCTGCATGGCCGAGCGGATGGTCGACAGGCTCAGCCTCGTCCAGCTCAAGCGGCTGCAGTCGCTGGGCGGGCTGGGCACGAAGGACGTGCGCGGGATGAGCGTCGACGAACTGGTCCACCGCCTGCGCGCGCTGCAGGACCCGGAGATCGTCTCGGTTGTGCTGAAGGCGGGGATCGGCTGCTCGATCGCGGGATAGGGGAGCGGGCCGGTGCCGCGACAGCAAAGGCTGCGAAGCTGATCTATTGCACCGCAAAATGATATTGCCGCTCTTGGGGTTTTCAAGCCCGCGCTTTCATGCTTTAGCGCCTGCCGATCTGATCGGACTCAGCAAGGGACAGGCGCTCCACCATGAACATCCATGAATATCAGGCCAAGGAACTGCTAGCGAAGTTCGGTGCCGCGGTTCCCGCCGGCTATGCCGCGCTCAGCGTCGACGAAGCGGTCGAGGCCGCCAAGAAGCTTCCCGGGCCGATCTGGGTGGTCAAGGCGCAGATCCACGCCGGCGGCCGCGGCAAGGGCAAGTTCAAGGAGCTGAGCCCCGAGGCCAAGGGCGGCGTCCGCCTGTCCAAGTCGATCGACGAGGTGAAGGCCAATGCGCAGGAGATGCTGGGCAACACGCTGGTCACCATCCAGACCGGCGAGGCCGGCAAGCAGGTCAACCGCCTCTATGTGACCGACGGCGCCGACATCAAATCCGAATATTATCTGTCGATGCTGGTCGACCGGAAGACCGGCCGCATCGCGATGATCGTGTCGACCGAGGGCGGCATGGACATCGAGACCGTCGCCCATGACACGCCCGAGAAGATCCGCACCATCGTGATCGATCCGGCCGAGGGCTTCATGCCGCACCATGGCCGCGCAGTGGCCTTCGCGCTGAAGCTGAAGGGCGATCTCAACAAGCAGGCGGTCAAGCTCGCCGAGCAGCTCTACAACGCCTTCATCGCCACCGACATGTCGATGCTCGAGGTCAACCCGCTGGTCGAGACCACCGACGGCAAGCTGCTGGTGCTGGACGCCAAGGTGAGCTTCGATTCGAACGCGCTCTACCGCCACCCCGACATCCTCGCCCTGCGCGACGAGACCGAGGAGGATCCGGCCGAGATCGAGGCGTCGAAGTACGACCTGGCCTATATCAAGCTGGACGGCGACATCGGCTGCATGGTCAACGGCGCCGGCCTCGCCATGGCGACGATGGACATCATCAAGCTGAACGGCATGTTCCCGGCCAACTTCCTCGACGTCGGCGGTGGTGCCAGCAAGGAGAAGGTGACCGCGGCGTTCAAGATCATCCTCGCCGATCCGGCGGTGAAGGGCATCCTCGTCAACATCTTCGGCGGGATCATGAAGTGCGACATCATCGCCGAGGGCATCGTCGCGGCGGCGAAGGAAGTGAACCTGTCGGTGCCGCTGGTCGTGCGCCTCGAAGGCACCAACGTCCAGCAGGGCAAGGACATACTGGCCGGCTCCGGCCTGCCGATCGTCGCCGCCGACGATCTGGGCGATGCCGCCAGGAAGATCGTCGCCGAGGTGAAGAAGGCGGCCTGATCCGCCCGCGCCGGATCGGCCAACCATCGGACCCGATCTGCAAATCGTGACTTCGCAGTTTCGCAAGTTCGCATTTGATTTGATCGGGCCGCGTGGCAATGGCGATCGGGTAAAGGTGCCAAGCCGCGAAATTAAGGGATACGGCCTCCCCAGGGCAGGTGCCAAGGCCAAGGAGTGAAGCTATGAAAGTCCTCGTGCCCGTCAAGCGGGTGATCGATTACAACGTGAAGCCGCGCGTCAAGATGGACGGCAGCGGCGTCGATCTCGCCAACGTCAAGATGTCGATGAACCCGTTCGACGAGATTGCCGTCGAGGAAGCGATCCGCCTGAAGGAAAAGGGCGTCGCGACCGAGATCGTGGCCGTCTCGATCGGCGAGCAGAAGGCGCAGGAGACGCTGCGCACCGCCCTCGCCATGGGCGCCGACCGCGCGATCCTGATCGTCAGCGAGACCGAGGTGGAGCCGCTGGGCGTCGCCAAGCTGCTCGCCAAGATCGTCGAGGAGGAGGCCCCCGGCCTCGTCATCCTCGGCAAGCAGGCGATCGACGACGACAGCAACCAGACCGGCCAGATGCTGGCGGCCCTCACCGGCCGGCCGCAGGGCACCTTCGCCTCGAAGGTCGAGGTCGAGGGCGACTCGGTCAAGGTGACCCGCGAGGTCGACGGCGGCCTGGAGACGGTCAGCCTGAAGACCCCGGCGATCATCACCACCGACCTGCGCCTGAACGAGCCGCGCTATGCGTCGCTCCCGAACATCATGAAGGCCAAGTCCAAGCCGCTCGCGCAGAAGACCCCGGCCGATTACGGCGTGGACGTTTCGCCGCGCCTCAAGACGCTCAAGGTCTCCGAGCCGCCGAAGCGTTCGGCCGGCATCAAGGTTGCGGATGTTGACGAGCTTGTCGCCAAGCTCAAGGCGCTGGGAGTTGCGGCATGAAGACGCTCGTCTGGGTTGAACATGAGGGCGGCGCGGTCAAGGACGCGACCCTCTCCGCCGTCACCGCCGCGTCGAAGCTCGGCGAGGTCCACCTGCTGGTCGCGGGCGAAGGCGTCGGCGCGGTCGCCGAAGCCGCCGCGAAGATCGCGGGCGTCGGCAAGGTCCATGTCGCCGACGGCGCCGCCTATGGCCATGCGCTGCCGGAGAATGTGGCGCCGCTGATCGTCGATCTGATGGGCCATCACGACGCCTTCCTGGCGCCGGCCACCGCCAACGGCAAGAACATCGCGCCGCGCGTCGCCGCGCTGCTCGACGTCATGCAGATCTCCGAGATCCTGTCGGTGGAGAGCGAGGACAGCTTCACCCGGCCGACCTATGCCGGCAACGCGATCGCGACCGTGCAGTCGTCGGACGCCAAGAAGGTGATCACGGTGCGCGCCACCGCCTTCGAGAAGGCGGGCCGCGAGGGCGGATCGGGCGCGGTCGAGGCCGTGTCGGGCGCGGGCGACGCGGGCCTCTCCAGCTTTGTCGGCGCGGAGATCAGCAAGTCCGAGCGTCCCGAGCTGACCTCGGCGAAGATCATCGTCTCGGGCGGACGGGCCCTGCAGAACAGCGAGAATTTCCACTCGGTGATCGAGCCGCTCGCCGACAAGCTGGGCGCGGGCGTCGGCGCGTCGCGCGCCGCGGTCGACGCCGGCTATGTGCCGAACGACTATCAGGTCGGCCAGACCGGCAAGATCGTCGCTCCGGAAGTCTATATCGCGGTCGGCATCTCGGGCGCGATCCAGCATCTCGCCGGCATGAAGGACTCGAAGACGATCATCGCGATCAACAAGGACGAGGAAGCCCCGATCTTCCAGGTGGCCGACATCGGCCTGGTCGGCGACCTGTTCAAGATCGTCCCGGAGCTGACCAGCAAGCTCTGATCGCTGCGATCCGGAGATATTGAGGGGCGGGTGCCGGACGGCATCCGCCCCTTTTCCGTTACGGCGTAGGTGGGATTGATCCGTTTCCGTTACGGAATTGTAGGGAAAACCATCCATAGCCGTTGCGGCGCGGACATATGCGCCATAAGCTTGCCCCTTCTGGGCATAGGGATTGGGGCGTGCCGATGATCGACGATCTTCAGGCGGATATCGCCGCGATCCAGCGGATCGGCTGCATGTCCTCGATGCTGGAACTGTGCTGCCAGGTGACGGGCATGGGCTATGCCGCCGTCTCCCGCGTCACCGAGAGCAGCTGGATCGCCTGCGCGGTGCGCGACGAAGCGGGCTTCGGCATCGCCATGGGCGACGAACTCGACGTCGATACGACCATCTGCGGTGAGGTGCGCACCGGCCCACGCGCCATCCTGATCGATCATGTCGCCGAGGACCCGATCTTCCGCGAGCACCGCACGCCGAGGCTCTACGGCTTCCAGAGCTATATCTCCTCACCGATATTGCGCGCCGATGGTCGGCTGTTCGGCAGCCTGTTCGCGGTCGACACGGCCCCCGCCAAGCTCGCCAACAGCAACGCGCCCAACAGCTTCAACCTGTTCGCGCGGCTGATCGCGATGGAGCTGGACGCAGCGGACGCGGGGTAAGCCCGCCATTGCCGATGGCCGTGCCGGGCATGGGCATGCCGTCCGTTACGAGGTGCGCGCTCCCCCGAACAGTTCGGCGATCGTCCGCACCGAGGCGTCGGCGGCGGCGCGATCGGGGGTCTCGTCGGGGTCGTTGAAGCCGAAGCGGTCGTCGGCGCCGAGATCCTGGACGACGATCCCGTCGCGCCGCCCCAGCACGCTCACATTGCGGTAGAGCAGCCCGTAGTTCACCCCCGCCTGGGGCAGCAGCCAGGCGATCTGGCCACGCACCGGCACGATGCTCTCGTCGCGGAACAGGGCGCGGGCGCCATAGCCGGTGCAGTTGACGATCACCTTTTCCCGGAGCCGCCCCAGCTCGGACGGGTGGTGAAACTCGGCGGTCTCGATCCGGCCGCCGGCGGCCAGGAAATCATCGGTCAGCAGATGTGCCAGCCCGGCGACGTTGAAGGTCATCTGGCTGTTGCGCAGCGCATAGCGGGTGGCGAAGGGATGGCTGCCGGGGCCGAAGACCTGCGAGCGCGGCGTGATATCGGCGATCAGATCGGAATAATGGGCGAAGCCAGCCACCTCGCTGGCGCGGAAGGCGGCGCGCATCTCGTCGGGCGGCAGGTCCGACAGGGTATAGCGGTCGGTCCATTCGACCGGATCGCCGGGCAGCCCGACATAGCTCTGCCACATCGCATAGCTGCCATGCGCCATCCGGCTCCATTGATCGGCGAAGGGCTGGCCGACCGCATTCGCCATGGCGACCCGCGAATCGGGCGTCCAGCTGCCGGTCGCACGGGCCGAGCGGACCTCGGGGAAGCGCTCCTTCGCGTAGATCGTCGCCCGCAGGCCGGCGCGCTGCGCCATGATCGCTGCGGTGAGGCCTAGCGCCCCGGCGCCGATCACCGCGATCTCCTTCGGGCTCGCCGCCATGGCGAGACGCAGCGCCTCCTGCGCCGAGCCCCAGCTCAGCGACCAGCCGCTGCCGCCATGGCCGTAATTGTGGACCACCAGCTTGCGGCCGACCTGCTCGCTCTCGATCCGCGGCCCCGCCGCGCGGAACGGACGCAGGCAGACAGTGACGCGGAACAGCCGGTCCGGGATCGCCCGGATGGGCATGATCGGCCCGATCGGATCGAACAGCGGTGGCACCGGCTGGGCAAGCAGCCGGCCGGGGCCGGCGAGGGCGGCGGCGGCAAGCGCGCCATGCTGGAGGAAATGACGTCGATCCATAAGCGGCTCCGAAACCGAGGCGCCTCTCCCGCCCCGCAATCGAGCATAGCGCGCGGCCCCCCGCAAGGGCCGCCGGAACATTCCGCCCCGTTCCGGGTTCGTAAAGACAAGACAACATCAACAATATCAGGAGGGCCCGATGCTCATCCATGTCATCATCGTGCTGGTTATCGTCGGCATATTGCTGTGGCTGATCAACAATTATGTGCCGATGGACGGCAAGATCAAATCCATCCTCAACGCGGTGGTGGTGATCGTGGTGATCCTGTGGCTGCTCCAGGCGTTCGGCCTGCTCAGCGGCATCGGCATTTAATTTCTTCCGCGAGTTAACCCCGGCGCCCTCTCCGGTTTCCCCCTTTCCCGGAGAGGGCCTCGGCGTGTCCGGCACAGGCCTGTCATCTGCACATGGCGCGCAGATCCTCCACGAACCGCGCATATTCCTCGTCCACCCTTTCCCTGTCGGGCATGCGCAGCAGGAAGCTGGGATGGATCGTGGCACGCGCGGCGGTGCCGTCGGGCAGCACCAGATCGCGCCCGCGCTGCGACGTCAGGCTCTGCGCCCTGCCCGTCTGCGAGTGGATTGCGGTGGTTCCCAGCAGGACGATCCGCGACGGCCGGATGATCGCCTTTTCCTGATCGATCCACCAGCGGCAGGCGCTGATCTCCCCGGCATTGGGCCGGGCGTGGATGCGCCGCTTTCCGCGCGGCTCGAATTTGAAATGCTTGACCGCGTTGGTGACATAGGCGCGGGAGCGGTCGATCCCCGCCTCGGCCATCGCCTTGTCGAGCATCTGCCCCGCCGGCCCGACGAACGGCTTGCCGGCCAGATCCTCCTGGTCGCCGGGCTGTTCGCCGACGATCATGATGTCGGCATCGGCCGGCCCTTCGCCGAACACCGTCCGGGTCGCGCATTTGTAGAGGCCGCAGCGGGTGCAGTGCGCCGCCTCCTCGCGCAGCGCCGCCAGAGCCTTGGTCGCGTTGCCGCCGGCTTCGGCCTTGGGCATGATCCGCTCCACCATCTGCGTCTCGCGGGCCCGGGCGCCCGCGACCAGTGAGGGGATCAACGCGGTTTCGGGCATATTGGCCCAATATTTTCGCGGCATCTCCTTCAGCATCGCCCCGGTCTTGAGCCGCGCCGGATTGAAGATCGAGGCGTAATAGCCTTTCCACAGCGCCTCGACCGGATCGCCGGCCGGCGCATCGGCGCGCGTTGCGCCGGGCCCCTCGCGCAGGCGTTCGCCGTCCCAGTGGATCGACAGCTCGGGCGTCAGGATCGACCAGCGCATATTGGCGAAGCGCCGGGCGAAGAAGCCGGCATTGGCCCGGACGATATGATGATCCGGCTCAAACCAGGCTACATAGGTGCCATCCAGCTCCCGGAACCGTACGAAGGCACGCATCTTGTGGATGTCGCGCCGCACCTCCTTGGCCAGCGCCTCCAGCCGGCGGCGCAGCGGATCGGCCTCGTCGTCGATCAGCGCCGGATCGTCGCGCAGACGCAGCAGCATCGCATAGAGCAGCGCGAAGCGTTCGGCGTCGCGGTGGAGGACGACATGTTCGGCGAGGTCGAGGAAGCGCTTCGGCACCGAGAAGGCCGGCAGGCGCGGCGGGGGGACCGGATCGCCGGTGGCGTCGCCGAACAGGTCGCCGGCCTCACCCTCGACCTGCCAGCTCAGCGCGTCGGGCGGAAGATCGGCGAGCGCCGCCGCGCGGGCGGCATCGCGCCACCCTTCATGATCGTCGGGGCGGGCGAGAAGGATGCGGATCATTCGTGACGGGGCCCGCCTTCCCCTTCTTCGTCATTCCCGCCTTTCGACTGCCTGCAAGGCAGGCGCTCAGGATAAACTTCGGCAATATGCCGAAGGCGGGAATCCATATCTTCTGAAGCTCGAGCCTCTTGACGGGAGGGGTGATGGATCCCCGCATCCGCGAGGATGACGAATGTTGGGGGCAGACGCTTTTTACGCAAAGGCCCCGCCGGCGCGGGAATGACGGTTGAAGGAGGTACGCTCACCGCCCTACCCGAACAGTTCCAGCTGCTCGGTGAGCTTGGTCCGCAGGTCGATCCGGTCGACCAGCGCGGTGGGGCGCCAGTCGCTGGTGACGATGAACGGCCGGAGCTTGGCGATCGAGCGCGACAGCCGCCCGACATCGGCGAGGCTGAGCCGCCGCCAGCGGCGCGAGGCGATGATGCCGTCGACCGCCTTCACGCCCAGGCCCGGCACCCGCAGCAGCAGCTCGCGCGGCGCCCGGTTGACGTCGACTGGAAAGGCTTCGCGGCGCTGGAGCGCCCAGGCGAGCTTGGGGTCGATATCAAGCGGCAGCATTCCCTGTTCGTCGGTCGCCTGCGCCACCTCGGCGGCGCGGAAGCCGTAGAAACGGGTCATCCAGTCGGCCTGGTAGAGGCGGTGCTCCCGCATCAACGGCGGGCGCCGGAGCGGCAGCACCGAGGACGCGTCCGGGATCGGGCTGAACGCCGAATAATAGACCCGGCGCAACCCGAAGCGATCATAGAGCCGGCTGGCGGTGCCGACGATGTCGCGGTCACTGGCGGCATCGGCGCCGACGATCATCTGGGTCGACTGGCCGGCGGGCGCGAAGCGCGGCGCCGATCGGTAGCGGCGCATCGCGTCGCCGCCGTCCTCGATCGACGCCTTCATCCCCGCCATCGCATCCTCGATGCGGGCGGTCGACTTTTCCGGGGCCAGCCGCTTCAGCCCCGCCACCGTGGGCAGCTCGATGTTGATCGAGACGCGATCGGCATGGCGGCCGGCCGCCTCGATCAGCGCCGGATCGGCGTCGGGGATCGTCTTGAGATGGATATAGCCGCGAAACTGGTGATCCTCACGCAGCGAGCGCGCCACCTCGACGATCTGCTCCATCGTATAGTCGGACGAGCGGATGATGCCGGAGGAGAGGAACAGCCCCTCAATATAGTTGCGCCGGTAGAAGGCGAGAGTGAGATCGACCACCTCCCTGGCAGTGAAGCGGGCGCGGCGGACGTTCGAGCTCTTGCGGTTGATGCAATAATGGCAGTCGAACACGCAGGCGTTGGTCAGCAATATCTTGAGCAGCGAGATGCAGCGGCCATCGGGCGCATAGGCATGGCAGATGCCCATGCCCTCGGTCGATCCGATGCCCTTTGACTGCCCGGCCGAATCGCGCTTCGCGGTGCCCGACGAGGCGCAGGACGCATCATATTTGGCGGCATCGGCCAGAATTTCGAGCTTCTGCCGGACATCGATCTGGGCCATTTGTTCTGTTTATGTTCGCAGCATCGGCTTGTCCACCCCGATGCGGCGAAGCGAGCCGCCCCGCCGCTGATCAGGGGGTGCCGCCGACATCGAGGCCGTCGGCGCCCTGCCACAGGCTCGAATTGCCGCTGCTGATCACCGGCGTATCGATCTGGGTGGAGCTGCTGCCGATCGCGTTGACGTCGACGACGACATTGGGATTGGCGACGGCCGCCGCGGCGGCGCCCTCGCCGCCGCCTTCCGACGACTCCTCGTCACCACCGGCATCGGCGGGATCGGGAGGCGTGTCCTCGGCGGCGGCCTGCTGGTTGCCGCCTTCGCCCTGGCCACCCTCGCCGCCCTGGCCGCCCTTGTCCCCGTCGCCGGAGGCCGAGCCGCCCCCGGAAGCGGAGCCGCCCTGGTCGCCACCGCCACCACCGCCGCCCGAGGACTGGCTCTGCTGGCCGCCCCCCTGGCTGGAGGAGGACGAGCCACCGCCACCGCCCGAAGGCTGCGGAGGCGGGGGCGGCGGTGCCGGCGGCGGCGGGCTGGCGGAGAAGCCCCCGCCGCCCAGCGCGCCACCGACGGGGCCGGTGCTGACCGATCCACCCGAGACGCGGGCTCCGGTCAGCGACGACTGGATGCTCGACGTGATGTTCGTCGTCTCCTGCTGCACCGTCATCATCACCACCGGCTGCTGAATCGGCGGCGGCGGCGGTGGCGGCGGAGGTGGCGGCGGCGGAGGTGGCGGCGGCGGCGGCGGAGGTGGCGGCGGCGGCGGCGGCGGCGGAGGTGGCGGCGGCGGCGGAGGCGGCGGCGGCGGCGGGGGTGGCGGCGGCGGCGGCGGCGGCGGAGGTGGCGGCGGCGGCGGAGGTGGTGGCGGCGGCGGCGGAGGTGGCGGCGGCGGCGGCGGAGGCGGCGGCGGCGGCGGCGGAGGTGGCGGGGGCGGCGGGGGCGGGGGCGGGGGCGGCAATGGGGCAGCGTTGACGGTGATGGAGAAGCTCATCACCGCCATCTGGTTGTTGGAATCGGTGACGGTGATCTGGAAATTGGACGTGCCAGCCCCGACCGGCGTGCCGGTGATATTGCCGGCCTGATCGAGCGAAAGCCCGGTGGGCAGGCTGCCCGACGTCACAGTGTAGACATAGGGGCCGGTGCCGCCCGATGCGGCGAACATCTCCATATAGGAGGAGCCGCTGATACCGTTGGTCAGCGAACTGGTGTCGAACATCGGCGAAGGCGGCGGCGTGACGGCGTTGATGGTGATCGAGAAGCTCATCACCGCCGTCTGGTTGTTGGAATCGGTGACGGTGACCTGGAAATTGGAGGTGCCCGCCCCTACCGGCGTGCCGGTGATATTGCCGCCCTCATCAAGCGAGAGCCCGGTGGGCAGGCTGCCCGACGTCACGGTGTAGACATAGGGGCCGGTGCCGCCCGATGCGGTGATCGTCTGGACATAGGGATCGCCATCGCTGCCGTCTTCGAGCGGGCCCGTGTCGAAGGTCGGCGATGGCGGCGGGGGCGGCGGCGGGGTCGGTGGGGGCGGCGGCGGCGGGGTGCAGGTCTGCCCGTTCACCGTGCAGCTGCCGAAGCTGTAGGTCCCGTTCACGCCGGTCACGAACTCGAAGCCGCCATCGGTGGTGAGCCCGAAATTGGCGAAGTTGATATTGCCTTCGGTCGACCGGATCTGGCTCACCGTCGAGGGGAAATTGCTGCCGGTGGCGATGATATCGACATTGCCGGCGCTGATCGTGCCGCCATTGGCCTCTATGATGAAATAGCCATGCTGGGGCCGGCCGAACGGGCCTTCGAACGCGCGGAGCTGGATGTTCGCATTGCCGGTGATCGTCACCGCCCCCGGATCGAGCGGCATGAAATCGCCGCGATATCCGGCGAAGATGGTGACCCCGCCGCCATTGGCGCCACCGCCGCCACCGCCGGAGCTGGTGAAATCGCCGCCACCCGCGCTGGCGATCGCGACCAGAGAAGCCAGGGTGGCGGTGCCGCCCTCGGCCCGGACCTCGATCGTCCCGCCGGTGCCGGTGCCGCTGATGCCGCCCGATCCGGTGCTGCCGCCATTGGCCCCGGCGGCGCCATCGCCGCCACGGACGCCCTGGCCGAAGACGTCGAGCTCCACGGCGCCGAAATTGCCGGTGCCCAGGGTTGTCGGGGTCTGCGGGCCGCTGAGGATCGCCAGCCGCACCGAGCCGCCGAAGCCCGCGCCGCCCGCGCCGCCCGCGCCGCCATTGACCGCGTCCTGCGACCCGGTGACGTTGCCCGAGCCATTGGCGCCGGCCCCGCCGAAGCCGACCGCCTGGGCCGTGATGCTGCCGGTGGTGATCGCCGCGACGCCGGCGTCGCCGCCGACGAAGATCGTGCCGCCCCGGCCATCGCCGCCCGCGCCGCCCGCCTGGCCCGACACGGTGGTGTTGGCCTGCGCCCCGCCGCCGCCGCCGATGGCGACAAGCGTGAGGGCGGACGCGTTGACCGTGCTGGCCGCTGGAGACGGCCCATTGGCCGCAAGCGCCGCGACCCGGATCACGCCGCCAAATCCATCGCCGCCCCGGCCCGGCGCGGCGCCGGGGACATCGGCGGCATTGCCGCCGCCATTGGCCGTCATGCTGAGCCCGCCGCTGAAGGTCAGCGTTCCCGAATAGGCCTCGGCGAAGGCGCCGCCATTGGCGACGATATTGCCGGGGGCGCCGCCGCCATAGCCGGCGCCGCCATTGAAGCCGCGCCCGCCACCGCCACTGACGTTGACCGAGGTGCCGTTGGTGACGGCGATCGAACCATGGGCCGCCTCGATCCGGGCGAGGCCGCCATAGCCGGCGGCAGCGGTGGCGCCATCGCCGCTCGAATTGCCGCCGCTGCCGCTGGCGGACAGGCTGAGGGTGCCGGTGCCGATCGTCGAACCGGCCGACGTCACCTCGAGCAGCGTCGAACCGCCGATGCCGAGCCCGCCGGTGGCGCCGCTGCGGCCGTTGCCGTCGGCCAGGAACTGGACCACCCCGCCCGCACTGAACGCGCCGCCGCCACCGACCGTGAGCCGCGCGGTGCCGCCCGTCCCGGCGCCGCCGATGCCGCCCGTGCCGAGCAGATCGTCGCCCCCCAGCGCGCCGAGGTTGACGTCGATGCCGTTGGTGACGTTGATCGCCCCGCCATTATCGACGCCGATGATCAGCGTGCCGCCAAAGGCATCGCCGCCCTCGCCCGTGGTGCCGCGGGCATTGCCGCCAAAGCCGTTGGCGACGCCGCTGAGATTGGCGATCCGGATTTCGGCATCGGCGCCGTCGGCGCTGATCTCGACCTGGCCGCCGGTGGCGTCGCCGCCCCGGGTGCCGCCGACATTGCCGTCATTCGATCCGCCGCCCCGCCCGGTCAGCTCGAAGGCGATGCTGCCGGTTTCGATGCTGGCGGAGGAACCGGTCGCGCTGAGCCGGATCGCGCCGCCACGGCCTTCGCCGCCGGCGCTGGTCGGCGATCCGCCGCCCCGGCTGGGGCTGTTGGGGTTGATGTTGATATCGCCGAGGACGATCCCGGCCGAATCCTGGGCGGTGACCTCGAAGGTACCGCCGGTGCCGGTGCCGGTCGTTCCGCTGGTGGTGTTGCCGCCATTGGCGGCGAGATTGAGGTTGCTCGCCTGGGTGAAGGCGATCGAGCCGGTGCCGGCGGCGGTGATCGACAGGGTGCCGCCTGTCGCGTTGCCGCCCGCGCCGCTGTTCGAATCATTGCCGTTCGCGGTGAGATCGAAGTTCAGCCGCCGCGCCTCGATCTGGCCGCTGCCGGTGACCGAAAGGCTGATCGTCCCCGCCTGGGCGGTGCCGCCATAGCCGCCCTGCGAACCGCCGCTGCGCGCGCCATAGCCGCCGCCCAGCGAGCCGACCGTGATCCGGCTGCCCGTGCCGGCCGTCAGCGACAGCGAACCGCCGGTGGCATGGCCGCCTGCGTCCGAGCCCAAGGTGGCGCCCGCAAAGGCGTTGAGATCGATCGCCTCGAAATCGCCGGTCTCAATGACGCCGCCGTTGAGCGCCGACAGGGCGATGCCGGCGCCCTGGGCGAAGCCGCCCTCTCCGGTGATGCTGTTGCCCGCGTTGAGCCGCGAACTGAGGATCGGATTGGCGGTGAGGTGGATCGTGCCGCCATCGGCGGTGAAGTTCATCGTGGCGCCGCTGGAATCGCCGCCTTCGCCCTCACCGATGTTGCTGGCGTTGCCGGCATCGGCATTGCCCTCGACCGCCAGGGTCTGGACAAGGGTGATGTCGCTGCCGCCGCCGGTCGCGGTCATGGCGAGATGGCCCGAGGACGCATTGCCACCGTTGCCCGGAGTGTTGCTGCCCCCGGCCGAACTGATCGTGACGGTGGTGCCCCCGGCGACGTTGACCGTGCCGCCGCCGGCCACCGCGAATTCCGCCACGCCGCCGATGCCGTCGCCGCCATCATTGCCATAGCCGCCGGCGCCGCGCAGCCGCAGGGTCACGTTGCCGGCGAAATCAAGCTCGCTGCCGGCGTCGAAGGCGTGGAGGTAGAGGCGGCCGGCATGGCCTTGCCCGCCCGCGCCCAGGCCATTGCCGGACTGGCCGGCACCGTTGACGCTGAGCATCACATCGCCGTTGAAGGCGAGGCCGCCGCCGAGGATCGTCTCCAGCCGGATATCGCCGCCCTGGCCGTTGCCGCCCGGATCGCCGCTGATGATCGCGGCGCCGCCCTCGCCCTGGGCCTGGGCGTTGAACGCGCCGTCCACGGTGACATCGGCGCCCGCGCCGGCCGCCACGATGGTGACGTCGCCGCCCCGGCCGAGCGCGCCCGCCCCTCCGAAGCCGTTGGCAGCGATCGTCAGCGCGCCGTCGAACTGGACCTGATCGCCCGCCGATATCGCCTCGATCCAGACATCGCCGCCGCGCTGATCGCCGGTGCCGCCGATATTGCTGGTGAAGATGCTGACATCGTCGCCGAAGCTGACCGAGCCCGCGCCGCTGCGGATACGGACGGTGCGTTGCGGCGCGGCGATGTCCAGCTTGCCGCCGAACGTCTGCGCGCCCTCGATCTGAATCCCCATGGCCGATCGCCAATAGGTCTGCACACCGCTGGCGGTACCGAAGCCGCCCCGCAGCAGGACGGCCGTATCGCTGCCATTGCCCGAAGAGACCGGCCCGATATTGTTGAAGCCCCCCGCGACATCGCGTCCGGTGGCGATCACGATCCCCTGGGCACCGGCGTCAACGCCCTGCCCCAGGGCGAAATCGAGACTGCCGTTGCTGAGATCGAGAAAGACAACGCCCTGCGAGCCGGTGGCGAGATAGATGCCATGCGCCTCGCCGACGCCGGGGGTGACCAGCGTGTTGCCATTGTGGGTCAGCGCGAAGACCGCGTCCGTGCCCTGGTTGACGGTGATGCCGAACAGGTCGTCCAGGGTGATATCGGCATCGCGCGCTGCGACATAGGCGACGCTGCCGGTCGCGTTGACCGTGCCCTGTTGCTCGATCCGGGGCGCGATGAGGGCGAGGTAGCCGTTGGCAGATATGCTCGAATCGATCCGGATCAGCTGGCTGTCGGCGCTGGCCTGATCGGTCCGCAGATCGGTGAAGCGATCATTGGCATCGGTGAAGCCGATATCCGCAGTCGACAGCACCAGCCCGCCGACGTCGATGGTGGCGCCGCCGCCCAGCAATATGCCGCCGGGGCTGTAGAACCAGATATTGCCGCCGGGGCCGATGAGATTATTGCCCGCATCGTAGAGGCGGCTGCGCAGCGTGCCGTTGAACGCGATCGCCCGGCCCGAAGCGCCGCCGCCGGGGATCACCCGGTTGAGGACGGTGAAGCCGCCGAGATTGCCGGTGCCGTTGCGGAAGGTGGCGGTCGAGCTGCTCGGCAGGAAATCGATCGCGCCGCTGCCACCAGCGGTGTCGTCGGGCGTC
This sequence comes from Rhizorhabdus dicambivorans, assembly GCF_002355275.1. Lineage (NCBI taxonomy): Bacteria > Pseudomonadati > Pseudomonadota > Alphaproteobacteria > Sphingomonadales > Rhizorhabdaceae > Rhizorhabdus > Rhizorhabdus dicambivorans. Next base: position 134,788 of record NZ_CP023449.1, read on the forward strand.
CAGTTGATGATCGCGGTGGGCGCGTTGACGAAGATGGTGTCGCTGTTGTCGACACGCTGGATGTCGTAGGCAGCCGTCGTCAGCGCATCCGGAGCACCCGCGAAGCCGAATATCTGCGGCAGCGGAGGCGGCGGCGGGGGACCGCCCGACAGGCCCTCGGGCGGATCGGCGGCGGGATCGCAGGCGACGCCGGCGACCACGCATTCGTTGATCACGGTAGGCACGTTGAGGGCGTAGAAGTCCGCCGTGATGCTGCCCTGGGTATCGAGGTAGAAGGCGACCGTGATGCCGTCCCCGGTGATCGCCAGATCGGCGCCGTTCGGATTGACGAAGTCGATCGCGCCATAGGCCGCCTGGATGCGGTTCGGCGCGCCTTCGCCGCCGGGATCGCCATTGGCGGTGATGGTCGCCTGGGCGGTGACGCTGATGTCGCCCCGGAAGGTGGAGATGTTGAAGGTACCGGCGGTGTCGGAGAAGGTGCTGCCCTTGTCCGTCCGGTCGCCGGTCAGGTTGGCCGTGAAGCCGGCGAGCTCGACCCGGCCGCGCTGGTCGTTCTGTTCATAGCGATTGCCCGAGCCGATCTCGAAATCGCCACCCCGGCCGCTGCCGTTGACGCCGAAGGTGCCGTCGCTGCCGCTGCCGCTGCCCAGGCCGGCGTCGCCGCCTTCGCCACCATGGCCGACGAGGGTGATGGTGGTGGCGCCGCCGATCTTCAGCCCGGTGGGGGTGGCCCCGTCGCTGGCGCCGTTCGCGCTGAGCCTGACCGTTCCGCCGCGACCGTCGCCGCCATCGCCGCCGGATCCGGCCTGGAAATCCGTCGAATCGCCGCCATTGCCGCCATCGCCGCCGATGCCGCCGGCATTGATGTCGGCGGCGTTGATCCGGACGAAGCCGTCATTCTGGACGACCGCGCTGTCCCCACTGACCAGCCCGATCTCGACATGGCCGCCTTCGCCATTGCCGGCGCGCCCGCCGCTGGAGCCGGGGCTGCTGCCCGACTTGTTGCTGCCCCCGGTGCCGCCATTGCCGCCGCTGCCCCGAACATCAATGAGCTGCGAGCTGATGTCGACCTGCCCCCGGCCCGCCTCGGCACCGATCGACACGGTGCCGCCGAAGCCGCTGCCGGCATCGCTACCCGGCTTGCTCGTGCCGCCGGCGTCCCGGCCGGCGGCACCGATGCCCTGCATGTTCCAGACGAAATTCTGCGGCGTGCTGGTGATATGGCCGCCGCCGCTCTCGCCATTATAGGCGAAGATTTCGCCATAGCCGCCATAGCCGTCGCCGCCGGCGCCCAGTGTATTGGCACTGTCCGGGCGATTCTGGCCGCCGAGGCCGCTGGCGCTGAGGAAGACGGCGCCGCCGGTGAGCGTCAGCGTGCCGTCGTCGGCGCGCAGATAGAGCCCGCCGCCGCCGTCGTTCAGCCCGAAACCGCCCGATCCCTCGCCGCCATGATAGCCGGTGCCGCCGAGGCCGCTGCCGTTGAAATTGCCGTCGCCGACGGTCACCGATCCGCCGTCGACGACGCGGATGCCGGCCTTGCCGCCCTGTCCGAGGCCGCCCTGCGAATCGGTCAGCACCACATTGTTGCCGTCGCCGATCACATTGCCGCCATTGCCGACCGCGGCGATGCCCAGCGACCCGATGGTGATTCCGGTGCCGCCCTCGGTGCCGATCTCCCCGGTCCCGCCATGGCCGGTGCCGCCCGCCATCGCGCCCTGGCCGCCATTGCCGTTGGCGTCGAGCTGGAGGCCGCCGAACTGGAGGGTGCCGCTGCCGCCGCCGACCGTCAGATAGCCGCCATAGCCGTCGCCACCGGAGCCGGCGACGCCATAGCCGCCGACGGCGTTGGCGCTGATGATGAAGGTGCCGTCGCTGCGCACCGCCGCGCTGTCCTCGGCCCGGACATAGAGGCTGCCCCCGGTGCCGGTGCCCGCCGTACCGTCCGCGCTCGCGCCGCCATAGCCGGTGAGCAGGGCAAACAGGCCGTCATGGAAATAGAGCGAGGAATCGCCATCGGCGCGGATGTCGATGCGGCCGCCGGTCGCATCGCCGCCGCGATCATAGCCGTCGCGGATCGAACCCTCGGCGCGGATGTCGATATTGCCATGGGTATCGATATGGCCGCCATCGAGCGCGAAGAACTCGAACTGGCCGGCGGTCGCGGTGCCGCTGTGGTTGCCGGTGACGCCATTGCTGCCGCCGCCGCCCGCTATGGCATCGAGCGACATCTGGATCGAAGCGCCGTCCTGCGCGGTGCCGATCGACAGTGCGCCGTCCGCCCCCGAGGCGACCAGCTGGATATAGCCGTGCGGATCGTTGCTGCTCGGCAGATCGGTGATGACGTTGCCGCCATTGCCCTGGTCGCTGTTGCCGCCGCGCGCCGTGGCGAAGAGCTGGAACTCGTGACCGGCCGAAGCCTCGATCGTCCCGCCGAGTGCCTGCACCTGCAGGGCGCCGGCATAGGCATCGCCGCCGTCATTGCCGAGGCCGCTGGCATTGCCGCCATAGGCGCTGGCGACCAGGGTCGTCGTGGCGCCGATCTGGATCGACGCGCCCTGAAGCGCCGTGACGCGAATATTGCCGCCCTCGCCATCGCCGCCCTTGCTGCTCGACGATCCGCTGCCATAGCCTTCGGACTGAACGTAGAGCCGTCCGCCTATGGTAAGCTGGGCGCCGGCGGCCTCGGCCGCGACGACCACGTCGCCGCCGGTGCCGCGCTGGCCTTCATTGCCGGCGATACCGCTTGCGGTGATATCGACATCGCCGTCGAACTGGAGGTGGCCGTTCGCCTCGTTGCTGCGGATCGCGACCGAACCGCCATGCCGCGCCCCGCCACCGATATCGGTGACGTTGATGTTGAGCGCGCCCCCGACGCTCACCGTGCCGGCCGCCGGGCGGATCAGCACATCATGGCCGGGATTATGGATATCGAGCCGGCCGCCGAAGCTGTGGCCGCCCTGGAAATCCAGATCGGTCGCCGCGCGGATATAGGTGGGCACCTCGCTGCCGACGGCGAAGCTGCCGCGCAGCAACGTCCCCAGCCCGGTGCCGGCATTGGCGACGCCATTGCCGATATCGTTGAAATCGGCCTTCAGCTCGTGGTTGAACCCGATCAGGATGGCCTGGTTCTGGGCGCTGACCCCCTGCCCCAGGGTGAAATCGAAGCTGGCGCCGCCCACATCGACGAACTGGCCCTGGCCATGGGCCGCGGCCGCGACATAGATGGCGTGCTGCCGGCTGTCGTTGTCGGGGACATCGACGATCGTCTGGCCGGTGAGCGTGAGCGCGAAGGTCGCGTCGGAGCCGCCATCGGGATCGTAGATGATCGCCATTCGGCCGTCGCGGAAATCGATATCGGCATCGCGCGCCGCGACATAGGCGGCACTGCCCTTCGAACGGACGACACCGCTCTGCTCGACGACCGGCGCCATGGCAAGGAAATAGTCGCTGACGTTGATGCTGGACGATTCGACCCGGACCAGCTGGCTGTCGAGGCTGGCCTGTTCGGTGATGATGTCGGCGAAGCGCTCGTTCGCATCGGAAAAGCCGATATTCGCGGTCGAGAGCACCAGTCCGCCGACATCGATCGAGGCGCCGCCGACCAGGATGCCGTTCGGGCTGTAGAACCAGACGTTGCCGCCGGTGCCGATCAGAGTGTTGCCGGCATCGTAGAGACGGCTGGTGATCGTGCCGTTGAGGGCGATCGCGCGGCCGCTCGCCGCGCCGCCCGGCATGATCCGGTTGAGCACGGTGAAGCCGCCGAGATTGGCGGTGCTGTTGCGGTAGGCAGCGGTCGAGCCCGAGGGCAGGAAGTCGATCGCGTTGCTGCCGGAGCCGGTATCGTCGGGGGTCCAGTTGATGATCGCGGTGGGCGAATTGACGAAGATCGTGTCACCGCCGCTGTCACGCTGGATGTCGTAATCGGCGGTCGAGAGCGAGCCCGGCGCCCCGGCGAAGCCGTTGCCGCCGGTCGGCGGCGGGGGTGGCGGTCCACCGCAGCTGTCGTCGAGCAGGCAGCCGCCATCGATCGACAGGACACTGAAGGAATAGGTTCCGGCGACCACATTGCCGCCGGCCAGCTCCACGATCTGGAGATTGCTGTCGGGCGTGGTGACGACGAGATCGTCGCCGGAGGCGTTGTCGAAGGTGATCGTGCCCGATTCCGCCCGGATCAGGCCGGGATCGCTCTGCGACGGCGGAAGGTTGAGGAAGGCGACGATGGACGTCCCGCCGATCCGCATGTCGCCACGCAGCGCGGTGATCTCGAAGCTGCCGGCGACGCCCTCGGCACCATTGCCGGAGCCGCGATTGCCCGACAGATTGGCGGAAAGGCCGCCCAGATCGACCATGCCCCGGACATCGTCGGCGCCATCACGGCTCGTCGATTCGATCCGCAGCGAGCCGCCGGTGCCGCGGCCACCGCCGCCGTCCGGGCCCTGGCCGCCGCCCTGGCCACCCGTGCCGCCCAGGCCGCCATTGCCGCCATAACCGCGCGCCAGGACGTCGACCGGGTCGGCTATCTCCAGCCCGACAGCGGGGTTGCCGCTCGATCCATGGGCGTAGAGTTCGACGCTGCCGCCCTCGCCAAGGCCGCCCGCGCCGCCGGTGCCCCCGTTGGGAGCCCCCGATCCGCCGTCCCCGCCGTCCCCGCCGAAGCCGATTACTTCGGCGGACAGCCGGTCGAGGCGGGTCGAGCCCTCGGTCTGCTGGCCGGCCGGACCATCATCGAGCAGCACCCGGATGCTGCCCCCGGTCGCGCCGCCGCCCGCGCCGGCCACCGTCGGCTGGGCCGCATTGCCCTGCGCGCCGCCATTGCCGCCGCGCCCGCCGGTGGCGTTTGCCTCGGCATCGACGTCGCCGATGTCGATCTGGCCATTGCCGGCCTCGGCCGAGATGATGATCCGGCCGGCCACCGCATCGCCGCCGGCCCCGCCGCCCTGGCCATCCCCGGCCACACCGGCATTGCCGCCGGTCGCGCCGGCGTTGATGCTGATGTCCATCGCGCCGGTCTCGACACGGCCGATGCCGTTGCCGGTGAGCGCGACGATCCGGACATCGCCGCCGCCGCCGTCACCGGCGCCAAGGACGACGCCGTTGCGATCCGCCTCGCTCAGGCCGCCGATGCCGGTCGCGGTCAGCGACAGGAACAGGCCGGTGATATCGAGCGTGCCGTCGGTCGCGTCGAGGAAGGCGCCGTTGCCGCCTTCGACCAGCCCGGCACCGCCTTCACCGAACCCGCCGATATTGCCCGCGCCGCCGCGGCCGTCCGAACTGATCGAGCCACCGCTGATCGTCACCTGGCCGCGGAAAACCTCGACACCGGCACGGCCGCCATAGCCGGCGCCTCCGGCCGCCCCGGCGCCGCTGCCGGCGATGTCGCTGGTGAAGCTGAGGCCGGCCGCCCCGCCCTGGCCATCGGCGCTGAGGCTGATCTGGCCAACTGTCACCGTGGCGCCGCCGGCGCTGGTGACGACGGCAGTGCCGCCCCGGCCCTGGCCGCCCTGCGCCGCACCGGCGCCGCCGAGGCCGTCCGCGATCAGCGAAATGCTGCCGACGGAGAACCCGCCCGACGAATCGCCGCCGAAGACCAGTTCCCCGCCCTGCCCGTCGCCGCCCTGCCCGGCGAAGGCGGTGCCGCCGACGCCATTGGCCTGGATGCCGAAGCCGCCATCGACATCGATCGTCGCGCTGCCGACAGTGCCGATGAGGGTGCTTCCGCCGAGCCCGGTTCCGCCGGCGCCGGCTTCGCTGCTGCCGCCCTCTCCGTCCAGGGTCAGCGACAGGCCGCCCGTTATGGAGATGGCGGAACCATCCACCGCGATCAGGCGGAACAGACCGCCGGTGGCGTTGCCGCCGGCCTGCGACTCCCCGCTGTTGACGCGGGCCGAGGCGCTGGCATCCAGCGAGCCGTGGATGGTGATGCCCTGGCTTTCGAACGCCGCCATCTCCAGATAGCCGGCGCGCGCCTCGCCACTGATGCTGGCCCCGCTGCCGCCGCCGGCATCGGCATCGAGATTGACGCTGATCGATGCGCCCGACTGCTCGGTGCCGAACTGGATATGGCCATCCTGGCCGTTGACGATGAGGGCGACATAGCCGCTGACCTGCCCGCCCTCGTCGAAGCGGACCGCGCGGGCATCGCCGCCGGCGCTGCCGTCGCTGTCGCCGCCCGAGATCCCGGCGCTCAGCTCGCTAGATCCGCCGCCGATCAGGATGCCGCCATTGGTCGCGGCCAGCCGGACCGTGCCCGCCAGGCCTTCGCCCCCGCCGCCATCCGCGCCGTTGCCGCCATGGCCATCGGCGAAAAGATGGACGCCCTGGCCGGTCTGTATCGTGCCGCCGTTCAGCGCCTCGACCGATATCTGGCCGCCCGAGCCATTGCCCGCCAGCCCGCCGCCGCCCTGGATCGATCCGCCGGTACCGCTCGCCCGTCCGGTCAGCGCCCCGCCGATGGTGAGCGAGGCGCCGGCGCCCGTCGCTGACAAGGCGATATTCCCGGCCAGCGCGTCGGCGGGGCCGGCGGCCGAAGCGCCGGTGTCGATGGTGAGATCGCCATCGATGCTGAGGACGGTGCCCGCATTGGCGCTGATGCCGACGCCACCGCCATTGGCGGCGCCCGAGGTGGAGGAGACGCTGGTGTCGATCGACAGGCTGCCGCCGATCCCGGCATTGCCCGCCGAGCTGTCGACCGCGACGTTCAGCCCGCCGGCGACGATGCCGACATCGCCGCCTGCCGCGAGACTGGCCACCGTCAGGTTCTGCGCGGACCGGATATAGACCGGGGCGCCATCCTCCTGCGCAAGATCGCCGCCCTCGATGCGGACGGCGCCACCGCCCCGGCCGATCGAGACATTGCCGACCGCATCGAGCGACGCGGCGGAAACATCGCGCCCCGCGGTCAGGACGATGCCCTGGTCGCTCGCCTCGACGCCCTGCGCCAGGGTGAAATCGAGGCTGCCGCCGGTCAGCAGCATCGTCAGCGCCTGGTTCTTGGGCACGGCGACGAGATAGATGGCGCGGTGGGGCGGCTCCTGCGGGTTCGACGGCGCATCGACCGTGACGTTGGTGGTGCCGCTGTGGGTGAGCGCATCCGCGACACCGCTGCCGACCGGCACGCTGATGTCGAACAGCTCGCCGGAGAAGGTGATGTCGGCGCGTTCGGCCGCGACATAGGCGACATTGCCGTGCGAGCCGACCGAGCCCGCCTGGACGATCTTCGGCGCGATCACCCCGACATAGTCCGAGCCGCTGACCGTGGCGCCGGTGTCGATCCGCACCGCCGCCCCGGCGCTGCTGTCCGTCAGACCGTTGAGCGCAGTGAAGGGATCCTCGTCATCGTCGAACTGGGCATCGGCGGTGGTGAGGACGAGGCCGCCTACGTCGATGGAAGCACTGGCGCCGACCAGGATGCCGCCGGGGCTGTAGAACCAGACGTTGCCGCCGGTCCCGATCAGCCCGCCCTGGGCATCGTAGAGCTTGCTGGTGATCGTGCCGTTGAGCGCAATGTCCCGCGTCGTATCGGCGGGGACGATGCGGTTGAGGACCGTAAAGCCGTTCTGGTTGGCCAGGCTGTTGCGGAAATCTACGCTCGATCCCGAGGGCAGGAAGTCGATCGTGCCGCCGCCCGTGGCGGTGTCCGTCGGCGTCCAGTTGATGATCGCGGTCGGCGAGTTGACCGTGACCGTATCGGTATTGGCGTTGCGGACGATGCTGTAATCGGGGGTCGAGATCGCGCCCGGACTACCCGCGAAGCCATTCGCCGAACCCCGCGCCGGCAGCACCAGCATCGACGCCAATGCCAGAACCGAGGTAAGCGTACGCGCCTGCGGCATACCCGGGATACGGGACGCCATCGGCCGCCCTGAACTGCTGCTGCCCCCCACAAGCCCCCCGGATGGCCGCCGGAGACCCGGCCGCCTTGTTGCCCCGCAGCCCGTCTAGCATGCGCGAATCGGGTCAACCAGCCCGTAAGGTTACGGTCTTCCCGGAAAAAATTCCGATCAGCGGGTCGACTGGACCGTGCTGCCCGGCGCGCTGGGCGCCGGCAGCAGGGCGCGTTCGCCGTCGCCGACGATCGCGAAGGCCGACCAGTAATAGGGATGCGAGGTGTTCACATCGTCCATCAGGCCGTTCTGCGCCTTGCGCATCGCCGTTGCCATCGCCGTGCCCGGCGGCGCCGTGAACAGCCCGCTGATCAGCCGCTTGGTGGCGTTGAAATCGTCGGGCACCGGCCAGTGGCTGGCGATCACGGTGCGGGCACCAGCGCCGACGAAGGCGCGGACCAGGCCGTCGAGCGCGAAGTTGCCGCCGGTGGTGACGCCGGCCTCGCGGGTCGCGCCGACCGTCGCCATGCCGGCCGTGTCGCAGGCCGAGAGGACGACGACATCGGCATCGAGCTTGAGGTCGAAAATCTCCTTGAACGACAGCAGGCCATCCGAGGTGCCGCCACCGAAGCTGGTGAGCAGCGCCGGGCGCGCCGGGCATTCGGGGCGCGGCGCGGTGACCAGGCCATGGGTGGCGAAGTGGATGATCCGATAGTCCTTGAGATCATTGAGACCAAGGATCGTCGAATCCGAGAAGTCGCCACCGACGATCAGCTTCGACCGGTCCTCCCCGATGATCCCGCTGGCGAGATAGAGCTCGGCCGAGGAGATCGGATTGTTCCAGTTGCTGAGCGGCCAAGCGCAGGGATCGGCCTGCGACGGCGGCGGCACGAAGAAGGGATTGAGCGACGGGCGCATATTCTCGCCCATGCCCAGATAGCCCTTCGGCGCCTTCGAGCTGGCGACGTCGCGGCCGTCGACGAACGAGCGCGGGCTGACCACGGTCGAGACGTCGCGATCCCTGCCCAGCCAGTTGATCCCGCGGAAATCGAAGTCGTCGGCATTGGGCTTCTTGAGCCGCGCCAGATAGGCGTCGACGCCGTCCTGATCGATCGGCAGCAGATTGGCCGGCAGCTGGAGCAGCGGGCCATCGGGCTCGTAGATGAAGTTCGTCACCTTGTGCAGCTCGGCGTCGATCGGGCCCATCAGCGACACATAGAGCTTGCGCGCCAGCACCAGATCGAACGGATAGGTGGCCATCTGGCCATTCTCATATTTCACGACCGAATCGCGGATCTGCGCGACCGTGTCCTCGATCTGCTTGGTGGTGAGATCGAGCTTCCACGCCTTGGCGACGTCCTTGCTGACGAACATCGCATAGGCATCCTGCCCGACCAGCGTGACCTTGTAATAGCCGTCGCCGGTGTGCAGCGCCTTCTGCAGCTCGTCGACGCCCATCGTCGACGGCGACAGGACGCGATAGCGCGGGAATTTCGACAGCTTCGCCTGGAGCACGGTCTGATCGCGCTCATAGCGCAGCTTCCTGCCGCGCGCTTCCTCGAGCGCGGCCGCCTCGGCCGGGTTGGCGCTGGCGCTCATCCGCGCGACCTCGCCGGTGACGCGGGCGATATAGCGCGACAGGGTGACCGACTGGCGGAACAGGCTGGCCGCCTCGTCATCGCCGCCTGAAAGTTCGCGGGCCAGCAGCGCCTGGGTCGCGGCGATGCCGGGCCGCAGCATCACCTGGCTGGCGCCGAACATCCGCTTGACCGCCTGGGGATCGGTCGCCGAGCGCTCGGCGAGCAGGCGGAAATAGGGCCGAAGCAGGTTGCGGATCGAGGTCATCGCCCCGGGCAGGTTCTCCGCCGCGTTGATCACCTCTCCGAACATCGTCATCGCCCGGTCGCCCTGGCCATGGCGGCTCAGGAAACCGGCGAAGCTGGCCTTGGCGCCCAGCGAGACCGCGGTGTTGGGATATTGAATCTCCACCACCTGCAGCGAGTCGGCATAGAGCCGCTCCGCCTCGGGTATGTTGTTCTCCGCCTCGGCGATCAGCGCGAGATCCTTCTGGATGCTCGACCGCAGCCAGCCGGTGCTGTTGATCTTGCCTTCGCGGATCGACTGCATCGCGGTGATCGCTTCGTCGAAGCTGGCGCGGGCCTTCACATAATCCTTGGCGATGCGGAAGGCCGCGCCGCGCAGCTGAAGCGCCTGCGCGTCGAGGATCTGCGCCCGTTCGAACGGCTGCAGCCCCTGATCGAGCGCGCCGAGCTGGCTCATCTGCGAATTCTCGCGGTTGAGATCATCGGCGACGCTGCCGTCAATCTCGCCCGAGGCCAGCTTGGCGTCGACCGCCGTCTCCCGCTGGATTTCGGCGACCGGCTTGGAAAGCTCGGCAACGGCCTCCTTCAGCTTCTTCTGGTTGAGATAATGCATCGCATAGAAGTTGCGGAGCATGCGGCCGAGGACGGGATCGGACAGCGCGGCCGGGGTCGCGGCGCGAGCGAACAGGCTGTCGGCATTGACGAAATTGCCCTGGTTCGATTCCTGCATCGCCTGGTTGGCGTAATATTCGGGCAGGCGCGAGCCGGCCTTCGATCCGCTGGCGGCGTCGCGTTCGACCAGCGCCTCGAAGAACTCGGCCGCTTCGGCGTAGGAACCGTCATTGTTACGGGCATAGGCCTCGGCCAGGGCGCTGTCGCTGTCGAGCGCGCCGGCCTGGACGCGCGCGAAGGCCGCCGGATCGCCGGCCGATGTGGTCGCGACCTGGACCTCGCCCTTGACCATGGTGTCGGCGATCATCGTCCGCAGGCCGAGCTGGAGTGCGCTGTCATAGCCGCCGAGACCGTCGGCGATATAGACGGTGCTGCCCTTCTTGTAGGCGTATATCTTGTAGGCGAGCTGGTTGCCGTCGGTGCACTCGCTCTGCATCACCTCGCCAAGGCCCTCGATCTTGGTCGCGGCCGGCGCCTGGCAGGTGAGCGGCGTCTCGCTGTTGGCGATGACCCGCGCCACCGGATCGCCGGCGTCCTTGCGCAGCGCGAAGAGGCGGCCGACCGGGGAGGCCGCGTCACGGCAGACGATGCGATAGCCGCGATCGAACATGCTGATCAGCACCGGGCTGACCGCACGGTTCTGGGCGGTGCAGAGCACCCCCGAGGAACCGATGCGGAAGCTGTTGCGCAGCGACAGGCTGCCCGGTTGCTTGGCCGCGGGCGCCATGGCGGGCAGGCCGAGCGCGAGCGCGGCCAGCAGCCCGAGACCGAGCGCGGGACGGTTCATACGCATCACTCATTCCCTCCTGGTGTATCGCCGACGCCGTCGGCGCCCTGCCACAGGCTGCTGTTGCCGCTCGAGATGATCGGCGTGTCGATCTGCTGGGCGGCCCCGGCAACCGTGCTGGTGTCGATCAGCACGTTCGGGTTGCCGACGGTCCCGCCCGAGGCGGCCGCGGCGCTGCTCTCGCTGCTGTCCTCGTCACCGCCCTCGTCGGTCGCGGTCTCCTCACTCGCGGCGGCGTCGCTGCCCCCGCCCGAGCTGCTGGAAGCGCTGCTCGACGAGGAGCTTTCGCCCGAGCCGGAATCCGAGCTGGAGCTGGAGCTGGAGCCCGAACCGGAGTCCGACGACGAGGATGAAGCCGGCGGCGGGGGCGGCGGTGGTGGTGGCGGAGGTGGTGGCGGCGGAGCCGTCACCGTGCCGCCGGCCACGCGGGTGCCCGTCAGCGACGCCTGGATGCTCGAAACGATGTTCGTCGTCTCCTGCTGCACCGTCATCACCACTTCCGGCTGCTGGATCGGCGGCGGCGGAGGCGGCGGAGGCGGCGGGGGTGGCGGTGGCGGCGGCGGCGGCGGCGGAGGCGGCGGCGGAGGCGGCGGAGGCGGCGGCGGCGGCGGAGGCGGCGGCGGCGGCGGCGGAGGCGGCGGCGGCGGGGGTGGCGGTGGCGGCGGCGGCGGCGGCGGCGGCGGAGGCGGAGGCGGCGGCGGCTCCGCCGGTGCCGCCAGGGCCGTTGACGTTCGATTCATGATCGCCGGCATTGGCGCGGACGATCAGGCTATCGATCGAGACACCCGCGGTCTGCCCCTGGGCGAGCGCACCGCGCGACAGGACGATCGCATTACCGCCCTCCGCCGCGCCGCCCGCGCCACCGGCGCCACCATTGCCCGAACTCGGCCCGAAGGCGGCCTGGCCGGCGGCACCAGCGCCACCCTGCGCGACGACGTTGATCGTGACGCTGCCATAATCGGCGACACCCTCGGTGCCGGCGACGGCGGGACCGCTGAACAGGCCGACATTGACGACACCGCCCGAGGCGCTGCCCCCCGCGCCACCGGCGCCGCCATTCGGCGAACCGGAAGTGCCCGAGGTGCCCCGGCCGCCATCGCCGCCAAGGCCGTTGGCGACGGTAACGAGGCTGTCGATGGTGACATGAGCGACGCTCACCGCGCCCCCGACGCCGATCTGGCCGCCGATGCCGTTACCGCCGATGCCGCCGGAGCTGCCCCCGGCGATCGATCCCTCATTGTTGAGATCGCCCGCGTCGCCGCCAAAGCCGTCGGCGCTCAGGATGGCATTGTCGACCGTGACGATGCTGGTGGTGGGGCTGCCGGTGTCGACCAGCGCCTGCAATTCGGCATAGCCGCCATAGCCATGGCCGCCATGGCCGATCGTGCCGTCGCTGTGCGACACGGCGCCGCCGCCGAAACCGCTGGCGGTGAGGGTCACGCTACCCGTGGTCTCGGAATCGCCCACGATGAGGGTACCGGAGGACGCGGTAACGCTTGCCCCGAAGAAGGGATTGAAATCGGTAAAGTCGGGCGCGCCGCCGAAGCCGTCGCCGCCGGTGACGCCGTCACCGCCGCGGCCGCTGGCATCCCCCGAGATCGCCTGGGTGACGTTGATCGTGCCATGGAAGGCGCGGACGCTGGTGAGGCCACCCTGGCCGGTACCGCCGATCGCGTTGGACGAGCCGTTCGAGAAGCCGGCGCCGAAGCCGGCATCGCCACCCTGGCCGTAGGAATCGAGGAATATGCGATCGGCATTGATCGTGCCGCCGCTGGAATTGACGCCGACAAAGACGTTCCCGCCGCGGCCGAGGCCGCCGCCGGCCGCACCATCGCCGCCATAGCCATTGCTGTTCAGGCTGACCGTGTCGAGCGTCATCGTGCCGTCGGTGTTGGTGACCTGGACGGTCAGGGCGCCGCCGTTGCCGCTGCCCCCGGCCCCATGGCCGCCGGTACCGCCATAGGCCGAGGCGTTGACCTCGAGCCCATAATAGCCCTCGACCTGGTCGCGCGCGACGAGCGTGCCGTTGTTGCTGACCTGGGCGATGAAGGAGCCGCTGGTCGCGTTGCCGGCATTGGCCGTGTCGCTCTGCGAGACGCCGCCGCCATAGGCGCTGACATCGGCATAATAGCCCTGGTTGAGGTTGATCGTTCCGGTGCCGGCGAAGATCTCGGCACGGCCGCCGACGGCGTTTCCGCCCGGCGAAGGCGGCGACGATTCGACTTCGTAATTGGCGGTCGCATCGACGATCACCGAGCCGTTGAGGGTAAGCACCCCCGTACCGCCGACATTGAGCCGCGCGGTGCCACCCGAGGCATTGCCGGCGCCGCCCGTCGTGGTGCCATAGCCGGCGCGCGAGGCCGCGCTCAGATAGACGTCGCCATTGGCATGGGTCATGGTCGAGCTGTTGCCGAGGCTGATCTCGACCCGGCCCTTCTCGGTGCCCTGCGAGGCGAGGACGGAGATGGCGCTGCCGCCGAAGCGGCCATCGCCGCCTTCCGAATCCGCCGCCAGGTCGATCTCGCCGCTCGAGCTGATCGTCCCGCCATTGGCGAACAGCGAAACGAGGCCGCCGCTGCCGGCGCCGCCGGTCGCGGCCGCATTGCCACCCTCGCCATCGGCCTCCACATCGAGCCCGGTTATCTGCAGCAACCCACCCGACGTGCTGAGGTTGACGGTGCCGCCATTGCCTGCCCCGCCGGTACCCGACGTGATCCCCGGGCCGTCGCCGCCATGGCCATCGGCATCGATTTCCAGCACGTCGCTGAAGGCGAGATGCGCGCCGGTACCCGAGCTGCTGCTGTTGATGAAGACGCTGGCGGTGCCGCCGGCGCCAATGCCGCCGGTGCCGTTCTCCTTCGAGCCGCCCTGGCCGGTCAGGTCGGCGTAGAGCCCCCTGATGTCGATCCCGGCCGAGCCAGTGCCACCGAGATTGAGCGTGCCGCCGGTACCGACGCCCGCCACGCTGGAGCTGGTCGACGAGACGCTGCCGCCAAAGCCCGACAGGTTGGCGTTGACAGGGCCGAGGTCGATATTGCCGCTATCCGAGGTGAAGATTCCGAGCCGTCCGCCGGTCGCGTTGCCGCCGGTCGACGTGCCTTCGGCGCCGATCCGCGCGAGACCGACGACGCTGATCGAGTTGCTGATGCTGTCCGAGAGGCTGATCAGGCCGGCCGACGCCGCGATCTGTATATTGCCGCCCGCCGCGGCGCCCGAGACGCCGTTATCACCTACTCCGCCCTGCGCACCCGCGCTGAGCAGCGTGTTGCCGCCGCTATAGGTGATGTTGCCGCCGGTGCTGATGCCGATCTGGATATAGCCGCGCGCGGGATTCGCGACGTCGGTGGGATTGGTGGGGTTGCCCTGCGCGTAGAGCGCACTGCCGCCGTTGGTATAGCCGTTGCCGCCCCCGGCATTGGCCTCGAGCTCCAGGCTGGAGCCGCTGATGTTCAGCGAGCCGCCGACCACCGACAGGATGACGCGGCCGCCGAGTGCGTTGCCGCCATTGCCGGCGTTGAGGCCGCTGTCGCCGCCGTGACCGCTGGCGGTGATCTGCGCGCCGTTGCCGATGTTGACGGTGCCGCCCGTGCCGCCGCCGCCCAGGTAGATGCCCGCCTGGCCGCCCGTGCCGGCGCCGCCGTCGCCGGTCAGGCTGAGGGTTTCCCCGCCATCGCCATCGGCATTGACGGTGAGGCCGCCGGTCAGCGTGATCGTTCCGGTCGGGGTCGAGCTGGTGCCGACGCTGGTGCTGCCGCCGATGCCCGCGCTGCCGGCGCCGTTGCTGTTGTTCGCGCCGGTGCCGAAGGCGTTGAGGGTCGTGCTGCCGGTGACCGTCAGGTTGCCGCTGCCGCTGATCCCGATATTCGCGTTGCCACCGGTGGCGACGCCGCCGGTACCGGTGCCGGTCGCCGCGATCGCTGCGGCGCCCACCAGCATGTTGCCTGCGACCGAGACCGTCGAGTTGGAGGAGGCGAGGACCGAGGCGGAACCGCCCGTCGCCGAGGCAGCGGCGAAGCTGAGCGACGAGGGCGTCATCAGCGCGCCAGGCGCCGCCGCGGCGGTGACCGTCAGATCGCCGCCGACGGTGATGTTGCCGTTGTTGGCGGAAAGCGTCGCGGAGCCCCCCTGCGAGCCCACCACGATGAAGTCTCCCGGGGCGGGACTCTGCGGATGGATGCCGAAGGCGTTGGCGCGGACGTCCAGGCTGCCGGTGATGTTAATCGCGCCACCGAAATCGGTGTAGACCAGCGCCGTGCCGGCGGTGGTCGGGGTGCCGTCCGGGCTGATCGCCTTGGTCGAATCGATGATGGCATTGCCGGCAACGGTGATCGTCTGGCCGTTCACCCGCGCACCCAGATGGGCGTTTCGGATGCCGAACAGATTGATATCGCCCGAGAAGGCGAGCGTGCCCGACGTCGGAGCGGCGAACAGATCCGCCGTCGAGGACGCCTGGACGTTGCCGCGATAGACGCCGCCATTGAGATGGACATTGGTATCGGCCGTCGACGGAGCGCGGCCGCCGAGCGGATTGGATGCCGTCGAAGAGACATTGTAGCCACCCGACAGCAGGATCGCGCCGTCCGCAGCCCGGGTCGCCGATACCGCAGTGTCGAAGCCCAGCGCGGCGGGATTGAGCGCCATGGTGATGGCGCTGTTCTTGGCCACCGAGACCAGATAGATGCGGCGCGCGAAATCGGTGGCGCTGTTCGCGGCTTCCCAGAAGGTCGAGCCGGTGTGCTGCAGCGGGCTGTCCGAACCGACCGGGACCTGGATGTCGAACAGGCCCTGGTTGATCGTCAGATTGACCTGCTCGCCCGCCACATAGGCGGCGGTGCCGTTGACCTTCACATTGTTGGACTGCTGCTGGATCACCGGCGAGACGACCGCGAGATAGGCGGCCTGCGGGCTGAGGAACTGTCCGGAATTCTCGGGATCGGGCAAGCGCACCACCTGGGTGGCGTTGATCGTCGCGCCCGGCACGATGTTGATGCCGTTGGTGGTGAAGCCGAGGGTCGAGCTGCGCGAGTCCATCGAGAACATCGCGTTGGGGTCGATCGAGGTGCCGCCGCCGGTCGACGGGTCGCCCGTCGTCAGCAGCAGGCCGCCGACGTCGAACACGGCGTTGCTGCCGACGAGGATGCCGCCCGGGCTGTAGAACCAGACCCGGCCGCCATTGCCGAGCGTCTCCTCGCCATCGAGATCGAGCAGCTTGGCGATGACATGGCCGTTGATCGCGACGCCGCGCCCGACCGCATTGTCGGTGGGGATGATGCGGTTGAGGACGGTATAATTCTCGCCGAGATTATCGTTACCGTTCTGGAAGGTGACGCTCGCATTGCTGGGCAGCACGTCGATGAAATCGGTGGCGCCGGCGCCGGCGCTGGTATCGTTGGGCCGCCAGTTGATGATCGCCGTCGGCGCGTTGACCGTGACGACGTCGCCATTATTGCCGGCGCGATCCACGGTATAGTTGGTGCCTTCGAACAGGCCGCTGCCGACATTGAAGGTCGCATCGGGCAGGTTCGCGGCGAAACCGTTCGCCGCCAGCGTCTCCTTGGCCGGGAAGGCCAGCACCGTGCCAATCGCCAGCGCGGAGGTGACCGCGCGGTGCCGGGAACGCGCCGCACGATTGCGACGGCTGAACGGATCGATTGAACGGGCTGAGTTACGCATCACTGATTTTCCCAGGGCCAGAGCTTGCTCGTGACAGATACGAGGAAACGGGGATCATGGTTGTGGGTCTGGAGACCCGCCGCCTTCAACGGGAAGGCGATGGTTCCGTCGATCCGGAAGCGGTTGTTGAGCAGGGCGCGCAAGCCACCGCCGACCGAAGCGACGAAATTGGGGTTGAGCCGGCCCGCACCCTTGTCCCAGGTCCAGGCGAGATCGGTGAAGCCGAACGGCAGAATATTGAGATTGACCTTCTGGAACGGCCGGACATTGGGCAGGCGCAGTTCGAAGGCGCTGCCAATGCCGCTGTCGCCGATGATCACGCCCGGATCATAGCCGCGGCCGATCGAGAAGTTGCCCGCCGAATATTCCTCGAAGCTGAACAGCGGCGTGAAGGCATATTGGGCACGCGGCATCACCGCGATCCAGTAGCCGCCGGCGATATTATATTCGAACGAGGCCGAGGCGCGGACCAGGCTCGACGTGCGATCACCATCGGCACGGGCAGGCGTAAGCGGGCCGAAGGGGTTACCGGGCCGCGCGATCGACGGCGGCGACGCATCGAGGATGTTCAGACCCTGACGGAATTCAAGCGATCCCGAGCCGCGCCATTTGGGCGCGCGCCGCTCCGACACGTCGGCGGTGTCGAAATCGAGCCGCACAAAGCCGACGCGCAACTTGTCCTTAGTCAGGGTGCCGACGAGGCCGGGGCCGCCGTCGAACGCCACGCTCTGGTTGAGGAAGTCCATGCCGACGGCACCGACCATGCTGAACGCCTGGGTGCGGATCCAAGGATAGCGCACCTCGCCGGTCGCGAACAGGGTCCGCGCCTTGATGTTGAAGGTGGCGCCGGCGATGGTCGGCTCCGACCATGCATAGGTGAAGGAGCCGCTCAGGGTCAGCCCCTCGCCGCCGAGGCGGGTGTCGTAGCCGAGCTGGACGAGCTGCTGCTCCTTGAAGTCGGCGGTGCTGGAGACCGATGCGGTCAGCCGGTCGGCACCAATCAGACCATAAGCAGCGGCCGAGAGCGCGCCGCTCCAGCGGCCCGAGCTGTGCGAGGAGAAATTCTGCGCGGCGAAGTTCACGTCGAGCGGGTTGCGGACAACGCTGATCTCGCCGATCAGCTCGCCGGGCGCGGTGCCGGCGGGCTTGAGCGCGAGGCGCACCTCATAGCCCGGCATCTCCCGCGAGAGCAGCAGGTAGCGCTCGGCGGTGTAGCGGTTGAACACCTTCTCTTCGGTCAGGTGCTTCATGTAGGCTTGCAGCGTTCCTTCGGCGGGCCCGGCATTGCCGCGCACCCGGATCGCAACGATCTTCGCGAACAGCACCTCGAACCTGACGACACCATTCTCGATCCGCTGCACCGGCACCTGGATCGCCGCCAGATAGCCCTTGGCGCGCAGCGCCGTCGCCGCCGCGTCGCGAATCGTGCAGATCGTGCTGATCGGCCGGTCCGGCCCAAGCAGCGAGACATAGCTCGCCTTCAGCTCTTCGGCGGTGATGCCCTGGAGGTTGTTGAACTGCGCCTCGCTGATCGACACCTTGATGTCCGCATAGGCGGGATTGTCGAGAGCGCAGGGCGCGCGTTCGATATCGCCGTCGATCGTCAGCCGCGCCGAGCGCTGCGTCTGTTGCGGACGGTTGCGATCGATCTCCTCGCGGGTGGGAGCAAGCTGCTGCTGCTGGACCGCAGGAGCGCCCGGCGCGAGCTGCGCCAGCGCCGGATTGGATGCCGATGTGAAAAGCAGCGCGGTAAAAACCACGACCGAATAGAGCGAGCTGCGCAAAATGCCCCCCGAATGACCCCTCAGTGGCGAACCCCTACGCCGGACCCCGTTCTATCCGCCTTTACGGCCGATGTCATCGCCTTAGTCGTTTTTGCCCCAATGCGTTGCGCCGCCGACACGGTGGCGCGGCGCAGGCGATGAAATGGCTTATGCTCCGCCCGGCGCGCGCGAAAAACGCACTAGCGCACAATAGGTCCGATTCGGCCTTTCATTGCTGCATCGCAACGACCCGCTTGCGTATCGACATTCCCCGGCCTAGAGGCGCCGACGCGACAGGTTCCCGGAGACGGGATCAAAGGGAATTTGGAAAAGCGGTCCAACCGCCCAGCCGAAGCTGCCCCCGCAACTGTGATCGGTGAGCGATCGTCCAACTATGCCACTGGATGCCTCGGCATCCGGGAAGGCCGGACGAAAGCGGTGACCCGAGAGCCAGGAGACCTGCCTGTCGCGGTCGTTCCATCATGCGGGCGGGGTGCACCACATGATCGAGGGAAATCCTCGCGTGACGACGCTCGACGGGGTCACGCGCGGGGGGCATTGTCCAACGCGTTCCGCACGCGGCTCCGATGGCTTGATCCATGGGAGACTATCCATGCGGACGTTCACTACCACTACCCTGATCGCGGCGCTCGCCGCGCTTCCCGCCGCCGCCCACGCCGACGAGGCCGGCGACGCCGACAGCATCATCGTCACCGCCAGCCGTTCCGAGCAGAAACTGTCGGAGGCCGGCCAGTCGGTGACCGTCATCGACAGCATGCTGATCGAACAGCGCCAGACCGTCTCGGTCGCCGAGCTGCTGCGGACCACCCCCGGCGTCACGATCGCCCGCAACGGCGGCCCCGGCGGCTTCACCGGGGTCTTCATCCGCGGCGCGCAGAGCGAACAGACCGTCGCGCTGATCGACGGCGTCAAGATCAATGACCCGTCCTCCCCGGGTGGCGGCTTCAACTTCGCCGACCTGCTGACCGACGGAGTCGAGCGGATCGAGATATTGCGCGGCCCCCAGTCGGTGCTGTGGGGCAGCCAGGCGATCGGCGGCGTCGTCAACCTGATCACCCGCGCGCCGACCGAAACGCCGCAACTATCCGCCACCGGCGAATATGGCCGCTATGGCACCGGCCACCTGACCGCCAATGCCTCGGGCACGGCCGGCCCGGTCGCGCTCAGCGCCGGTGCGGGCTATCTGACCACCAACGGCATCTCCGCCTTCGCCCGCGGCCCGGAACGCGACGGCTATGACCTGTTCGGCGCCCATGCCAAGGCGGTCATCACGCTGGACGAGCGGCTGTCGATCGACCTGCGCGGCCTCTACACCCGCAGCAAGGTCGACCTCGACGGCTTCGCCCCGCCGACCTTCGCCTTCGGCGACACAAGCGAATATTCGCGCCAGGAGCAGATCGTCGGCTATGCCGGCATCAACGCCGGGCTGTTCGACGGCAGGCTGAACAATCGGCTCGCCATCGCCTACACGCTGATCGACCGCGACAGCTATGACCGCGCACTGACCCCGCGCAAGACGCTGGCCGGGCGCGGCCGCAACCTGCGCTACGAATATCAGGGCGTCGCCGAGATCGCCGACTGGGCGAACGGCACCTTCGGTGCCGAGCATGAGAAGCAGAGCTACCGCACCTTCGACAGCTTCTCCGGCCGGCAGAAGCGCAGGGCGAACACCGACAGCGCCTATGCCGATATCCACCTGAAGCCGGCGGCGGGGCTCAGCATGGGCGCCGGTATCCGCCATGACGATCATAGTGGATTCGGTGGCGCGACCACGATGAGCGCCGACACCGCCTATTCGCCCAATGGCGGCGCGACCCTGATCAGGGCCAGCTATGGCGAGGGCTTCAAGGCACCCTCGCTCTACCAGCTCTATGGCGACTTCGGGAATCCGGCCCTGGTGCCCGAGAAGGCGCGCGGGTTCGACGCGGGGATCACCCAGCAGCTGCTGGACGGGGCCATCGAGGCGAGCGCGACCTGGTTCACCCGCAAGGTGCGCAACCAGATCGACTTCGACCTGTCGACCTTCGCCTATGGCAATCTCGCCGCGGTCCGCGCCCGTGGCGTCGAACTGGGGCTGAAGCTGCGCCCGGCCGAAGGCTTCACGGTCGACGCCAACTACACCTACACCAAGGCGGTGAACCGCCAGCGGAGCGATCCCAATTTCGGCAAGGATCTCGCCCGCCGCCCGCGCAACAGCGTCAACGTCTCGGCCGACTATGCCTGGCCGTTCGGGCTGAAGACCGGTGCCACGATCACCCACCTGTCGCGAAGCTATAACGACGCGGGCAATTTCACCCGGATCGACGGCTATGCGCTGGTCGACGTGCGGCTGGCCTATCCGGTCACCGACCGGATCGAGCTGTTCGGACGGGTCGAGAATCTGTTCGACCAGCGTTACCAGACCGCGACCGATTACGGCCAGCCGGGCCGCGCCGCGACCGCCGGCGTCCGCCTGCGCTACTGACGCGGACAAGGGACAGGGCCGGCGCGGCTATCGCGCCGGCCCTGTCAGCCGCATCGGCGACAGGCCCGGCCCGCTCCGGTGGGGGAAGGAGATGAAGCGGGCGAGCCGCGGACTCGGACGCGGCATCGCCCTTATAGAATCGCCGCCCTGGCCCGGCTATCGCGTGGAAATACGGGGCGCGGGGCGATCGAGCCAGCCGGCCAGCGCGGCGATGCGGATCGCGGCGAGGACCGATGGCGCCTCCAGCGTACTCAGCACGCGCGCCCGGACTATCTGCACGGCGCGCGCATCGAGCCGCAGCGCCCGTCCGATCTCCTCATTGGTCTCGCCGCGGATCAGCCGGGCGAACAGTTCGGCCTCCTCTCCGCCGAGCCGGGCAACCAGCGCCTTGGCACCGGCGACGAGCGCTGGCGGCTCGGAGCCTTGTTCAAGCAGGTGGAAGCCGCGATCCAGCGCGTCGAGCAGCGGCCGTATCTCGTAGGGCTTGTGGAGGAAATCGACGACGCCCGCGCGGAACGCCTCGATCGCGATGGAAAGATCGCTGAACCCGGTCACGACGATGGTGCGGAACCGGTCGGGCCGCTCGGCAAGAGCCCGCATCGCGGTGACCCCGCTCGCCCCGTCGAGCTGGAGATCGAGGACGACGCAGCCCGGCTCCAGCCCGTCCAGCACCGACAGGAAGGCGTCGCCATTGGCGAACTCGCGGCATTCATAGGCGCCATGCGCCTGGACGAGGCTGACGATCGAGGCGCGCACGATCGCCTCGTCATCGACGACATAAAGTAGCCGCCCTGCCGTCATTTCGCGCCCGCGGTCCTGCGCACCTTTTGACCCTTGCCCCAAAATCTGTGTATTTCTAGACAGTTACCCAGGAAATTCTGGCGCGCAACAAAAATGATCCGGATTTTGTTACGGAACAGAAATTTTCTAGTCACCGTCGAATATGTGTCGAAAATTTGAAGATCCGTATCGTCTCATCGGCAAAAAGCCTGTGATGATCAACCTCGGTTTCTATTGATTTTCGGACATTTTTCAGTCGCTTTCCTGCTATCCGTGACGAATAGTAATATTTTATATTTCACTTACGTCAATTCATGTAATTATTTAACAAATACGCCACCCATTTCGGAGGATGGGCCCACCCGCGTTGGTCACAGCTCTGGAAATGACGCGCCGCCGCCCTCATGAAGGGCAGCCCGGTTTCGTTCCAGGGGACGAGCCGTCGCGAAGGGCGGGAAGAACCATGGCGCCGCCTATAATTGACGCGCCGGGCCCCGCGCCCTCGGACTTTTACCTAAGACCCAGTGCCCCGCGCACGCCGGCAGCCCGGCGCGACCGGAGATTTTTTCGCGGTCGAGCGGCGTTGGAAACGCGCTGTTAACGGCTTTCGCTTACCGATCGAAACGGGCCGCGAGGCCCACAACCATGGGATGGACGCGCGTGGCCAAGACGATCCTCACTGTAGACGATTCGGCTTTCATCCGGAAGCTGCTCCGCGTCACCCTCGCGGGGCAGGGCTTCAACGTCGCCGAGGCCGAGGACGGGGTCGCCGCGCTCGAATGGCTCGCCGCGAACGAGCGCCCCGACCTGATGATCACCGATATCAACATGCCGCGCATGGACGGCTTCGGCCTGGTGGAGGCGGTACGCGCCGAAAGCCGGCATGACGCCATGCCGATCCTGGTGCTGTCCACCGAAGCCGCCGACGAGAAACAGGACCGCGCCCGGGTGGCCGGCGCCGATGGCTGGATCGTCAAGCCTTTCAACCCCGATCAGCTTGCCAGCGCGATCCAGAGCGTTTCGCAATAGGACGACCGACCAGATGACGCTTCCCCGCCGCGCCCGTGTGCTGGTCGTCGATGACTCGATCACGATGCGCGCCTTCTTCGGTGCGATCTTCGAGCGCCACAAGAATATCGAGGTGGTCGGCACCGCCGCCAGCGCCGACGAGGCGCGGCGGATGATGATCGACTTCCGCCCCAATGTCGTGACCCTGGACGTCGAGATGCCGGGAATGAGCGGGCTCGACTTCCTGACCGAGATCATGCGCGACCGGCCGACGCCGGTGATCATGCTGTCCTCGCTGACCCAGAAGGGGGCCGAGACATCGTTCGAGGCGCTGGAGCGCGGCGCGGTCGACTGTTTTCCCAAGCCCACCTCGACCAACCGCGAGGAGTTTGCCGAGAAGCTCTGCGCGCTGGTGCTCGCCGCCGCGACCGGCGCCGCCCGCTTCGCGCGCTACGCCAAGGACGCCCCCGCGCGGCCCCAGGCCAGCGCCGCCGCGGCAGCCACGCATGCGGGCTTCGACTGGAACGGCAAGATCGTGACGATCAGCGCCTCGACCGGCGGCGTCGACGCGCTGCTGCAGCTGCTCCCCGCCTTCCCGGCCAATTGCCCGCCGACCGTGATCAGCCTGGGGATCGATCCCGATTTCGTGGCGCCGCTGCTGCAGCGGCTCAAGACGCGCTGCCCCGCCAAGGTGCTGATGGCCGAGGACGGCCGCCCGCTCCAGCCCGGGCAGATCCAGATCGCCTGCGACCCCGGCACCCACGCCGTGATCGACCGCTGGCCGAACCCCTCGCTGCGGCTGCTGCGCTCGGACCCGGTCAACGGTGCGCGTCCATCGGCCAGCCTGCTGTTCGCGACCGCCGCCAAGACCGCCGGCACCAACGCCGTCGGCGCCATCCTGACCGGCATTGGCACCGACGGCGTCGCCGGCCTCAAGGCGCTGCGTGCGACCGGAGCGCTCACCATATCGCAGGATTCGCTGACCTGCCTCGTCGACCAGGCCCCCAGCGCGGCGCGCGCGGCCGGGGCGGTGCAGCTCGACCTGCCGATCGAGGCGATCGCCACGACCATATTGGACAGCTGCCGCCGCCAGGCGGAAGCCGCCGCCTGAGCCAGCGGAAGGCGACCGCAACCATGGCCCAGGCCTGCTCCTCCGATCTGCTTGCCCTCCTCGCCGACGAGCTCGACGCGGCGCGCGGCCAGCTGGAGGCGCTTGGCCAGAACCTGATTTCGGACCAGGAGATCGCGGCCCGCCACGTCATCGAACTCCAGGCGATCGACCATGTCGGCCAGCGCTGCGCCTCGATCGCGACGATCCTGCGCGGCGACGATGCCGGCGCCAGCCGCGCCGCGCCGCTGGAGACGATCATCGCAAGGGTGGCTGCACTGCGGCGCTGACTCGTGTCGCCCGGTCTCCGCCGGGGCGACGTTTCATTCCATTCCGAACAGCGCGATCAGCTGTGGCGCGATCCTGTCGATGTCGTGCCGGGCGACCACCCGCTTGCGGCCTTCCTTGCCCATCTTCGCCAGCACCGCCCTGGTCGCGCTCATCGCCGCGCGGATCGCATCGGCCAGCCCTTCGGCATCGCCGGGCTCGATCAGCCAGCCGCATTTCTCGTCGACCAGTTCGGGGATGCCCGCGATCCGGGTGGTGATCACCGGACGGCCCATCGCGAACGCCTCCATGATCACGATCGGCAGGCCCTCGGCATGGCTGGGCAGCAGCAGCGCCCGCGTCTCGCCGATGCGGCGGCGGACCTCGGCATTGGTGCGCCAGCCGAGCAGCTTGATCCGCCCGCCCGTCGCCGTCGCCATGATCTCCCGCTCGATCGCGGCACGGCTCTCGCCGTCGCCGATCAGCACCACCGACAGCTCGCCATAGGTGGAAGCCGCCGCCGCGACCGCCGCCGGAATCTCGACCTGGCCCTTT
Source organism: Rhizorhabdus dicambivorans (assembly GCF_002355275.1). Classification (NCBI taxonomy): domain Bacteria; kingdom Pseudomonadati; phylum Pseudomonadota; class Alphaproteobacteria; order Sphingomonadales; family Rhizorhabdaceae; genus Rhizorhabdus; species Rhizorhabdus dicambivorans. The sequence continues at coordinate 159,532 of NZ_CP023449.1, forward strand.
TGCGGGCAGAGCCGCCCGACCGAGAGCAGCCGTGCGCTCATCGGCGGCGGGCTCGGCTCGGCGGGATAGTCGCGCAGGTCGACGCCGCAGGGGACGATCTTCACCCGACCATGCAGATGTTCGGGCAGATAGGCGTGGAGCCGGTCGCGGCAATAGGCGCTGATCGCGATCACGAAGGCTGCATGCTGCACCTTGTCGGCGACGCTGTTCTCCACCAGCCGTTCGAGCTCGTCCGGGCCGTGGACCGTGAAGCTGTAGCGCGGGCCGCCGAGCAGATGGCACAGCATCGCCACCGTCGCCGCGTTGGTGGAGAAATGGGCGTGGACATGGGTGATGCCGAGCCGGGCGCAGCGCTTGCGCAGCCGGATCGCCTGGGCGAGATAGGCGCTGTGGCGGACGAAGCCGCCGCCCGCCGCGCGGTGCATGTCGCCGAGCCGTTCAAGCGCCTCGCCGAAGCTGCGCGGGTGGAGGATCGCATGGCCCGCCAGCCCGCCCAGCAGCCGCCCGCCCTGCCCGCTCAGCAGATATTCGACCCGTCCGCGTTCCGACATGTCCTGCGGATCGACCAGCCGTTCTTCCCAGTGGCGGACCGCGAAGCGCTTGACCGGCACCCCCGCCCGCTCGATCGCGGCGATCTCCCGCCGGATGAAGGTGGTGCTCGTCATCGGATAGCTGTTGAGCAGATAGGCGAGCTTCATGCGCCACGGGCCTTTCCGATCAGCCGCGCCGCCTCCGCCATGCGCGCATGGCCGACGATCGGGCTCTCGATCTGCCCGCCACGGTAAAGGGTGGTGAAATGTGCCAGCTCATGCAGCCAGGGACTGGCACCCAGCGGGTGCCAGCGCCCCGCCGCGCGCGCACCGAAGTCCCCCAGCCGGCGGACCAGCGGGTTCTGCCGCGTCCGCCGCCACCAGGCCGGTGCCCGGGCGGCCGGACCGGTGAAGCGCAGCCGTTGCGCGGTCAGCAGCGGCGGCAGGACTTCGACCGCGCCGGCATCGCCCTCGATCCGCAAGCTGTTGTCGAGGCGGGCCAGGAACGACACGGCAAGATCCGACGTGCCGCCCGCGCGGTGATCGAGGCGAAGGCGCGCGGCCACATCGACGCCCCGGCGATCGCGCTCGACCGTGCAATCCATCGCGCGCACCGGGCCGAGCGCGATCAGCGCCAGCATCAGCGGATAGACGGCGCGATCGGCCAGCACGCCGCCATCGGCATCGAACAGGCGGGGAGCGCGCGCACGCGCGACGGGATAGCCGAAGCTGGCCTCGACATGCGCCAACCGGCCGAGCCGGCCCGTATCGGCGGCATGGAGCGCGGCCGCAACCGCGGGGAGGAAGGGTGTGGCCACCGCCTCCATATAAAGGAGCCGATGTCGTTGCGACAATGCAATGAGGTCGCCCAGTTCCGCCGGGTCTGTCACGCAGGGCTTTTCGCACAGCACCGCCTTGCCCGCCTCCAGCGCGGCGCGGGTCTGGGCGGCATGGTCGCGGTTGCGCGAGGCGATATAGACGGCCTCCGCATCCTCGATCGCGACATCGCCGGTCAGCACCCGCATCCTCGCCGCCATCGCGCCACGACCGATCACGTGGAAACGCAGCGGCAAGGAAGCGAGGGGCGCGGTCAACGCCGCCATTCCATCGGCGCGATCGGATCGAAGGCGGTGCGCGGGCGATGCTCGCCTCCGGCCTGGATCGCCAGCGCGACCTCCGTCAGGTGGAGCGCGAAATCGCCGGCGAGGCGCGGCGGACGCCGTGCGGCGAGCGCCAGCGCCATCTCCGCGACGCCGAGCGCGAAGTTCATCGACGCGGCGCCGCGCCGCCCGACCATCGGATGGCCGCCACCCGCCGCCGGCACCTTCCACGCGACCGGACTGTCGAACAGCCGCCGCCGGATGACGTGCCGCCGCCGGACGCGGACGGCGGCGCCATTGGCCCAGGCCTCGTCCACCTCCAGCACGCCGCCGTCGCCGAATATGCGCAACCGGTGATCGTGCGACGCGACGATCGAGCAAGTGAGCCGCGCCACCATCGCATCGAAATGGAGGCTGGCCGAGGCATAGTCGGGCGCGGCATGGCCCCCACCGGTCTGGCTGGCGTCGAGCAGCCGTGCCGAACCCGACACGATCCGGCGCACCGGCCCGAACATCGCCATCAGCCAGGAGAGATAATAGCCGGCATGCTCGAGCGTGCAGCCGGTGGCGAACTCATGCTCCGCCGGCCAGGGCGCGCCGCTGGCCGATCGCCAGCGCTGGTGGGGGGCCTGCGCCACGAAGCCGTCGTCGAGCTCCGCATAGGCGAGGCGCGGGGTGCCGATCCGCCCGTCGCGGAGCGCGGCCCACACGGTCTGCGCCGCGCGGCCCAGCACCGAACAGGGCGCCGAGGCGAGATGCAGGCCCCGGCTCCGCGCCAACCCGGCCAACGCCTCCGCCTCGGCGAGATCGAGCGCCAGCGGTTTTTCGCTCCAGACATGCACGTCCGCCTCCAGCGCCGCGCGGCTCACGCCGGCATGGGCCGAAGGGCTGGTGAGATTGAGCAGGATATCGGGCCGCGCCGCGATCAGCCCGGCCAGGGACGGCGCCGCCGGCACCGACCAGTGGGCGGTGAAGGCGGCCAGCCGCGCCGGATCGACATCGAAGGCGCCGATCACCTCCAGGCCGGGGAAGCTGCGCAGCGACGGCATGTAGAGATCGGCGACATAGCCCGTGCCGACGATCGCGATTCGCGCGCTTGGCCGATGGTCCCCCGCTGCCATGAGGCGAGCCTAGGGGGGCGGGACGCGGATCGCAATGCCGGCCGAGACGTGCCCCGATCGCGGGCAAATTCCGATTCGCGCCCTCGGTGGCGGCCGGCCACCGATTCGCTGTCACCAGCATTTCACGGCGGGTCATCATCCTCGCCGAAGCGTCGGGTTTTACACAGTCGAGGATACGCGATATGATCGGCTCCATGGAATCGGATCGCATAGAGAAGCTAACCGAGGCGCAGCGCGTATGCCTGCGCATGGTTCTCATGCATCTCTCGTCCAAGGACATCGCCCGCGAACTAGGCATTTCCCCCCATACGGTCGACCAGCGGCTGCGCATGGCCATCCAGACCCTGGGGGTCGCGAACCGCTTCGAAGCGGCCCGGATTCTCGCGCGTTACGAGAGCCCGAACGCCTATCAACCGGCATATCAATCAGCCGTATATCAATCGCCGCACGTTGCTCCCCCGCCGGTTCATGCCACTGTTGGCTTGTCCGACATTCCTGGGGCACGGCAGGGCGACAACGGCTTCCATGGCAGCGCGGTACGGGAGGAACAGATAGCGTTCCGAACCCCGGCCTTCGTTACCGGCAGCAGCTTCGTCAACCTTCCGATCCCCACGCCGGGGAGGGAGCGTAATGACCTAAATATCGTGCAGCGGCTGGGCTGGATCGTAATGATCGCGATAGCCACAGCTCTTGCATTCGGCGGGCTTCTGGCCGGCCTCGATGCGCTGAAGCGCCTCCTGCAGGCCTAAGCGCCTCCTTCTTCCAAACCGCATTTTTCCGAAACAGGGACGCGCGTGCCGAGGACAGGCAGCGCGAAGGGAGCAGCACATGTTCAATCGCGATACCATTCTCAAGCGTCGCGCCGTTGCCCAGGACGTGGCCGACCGCCTTTTCGCCGCCGAGCAGGCGATCGACGCTGCCATCGCCAAGACCGCCGAGCTGACCGGCTATATGCCGACCGCCCGCGTCGAGGCCGGCCTGGCCTGCGAAGTCGGCCAGGAAGCGCTGGAATATGCCGCCGAGAGCTTCTCGACCCTGGTCCGCGCCCGCGCCCAGATCATCGCGAGCCACCGTGAACTGAACACCGCCAAGGACCAGATCGGCCTTCGCACCGTTTCGTTCGGCGGCGGCGTCGGCAAGCCGTTCGAGCAGGTTCGTCACCTCACCGAGGTGGCTGCGGCCTGACGCGGAGCAAGCGAAGGCGCAGGGCGCCGACATGGACTTCTTGACCGGAGATGAGCCTTATGATTCGGTCGATCCATGCTCACCCTGCTCTTCCAGCTCCTGTTCTTCGCGGTCCTCATCCCGGTATGCAGCTATGCGGCATGGTGCGGGGGATGGCCGGAACGGGCGGGAGCGGCGATCATGGTGGCGGCCACGATCCTGACGATCGTAGCGGCAACCAGCTTCAACCCGACCTGGCAGGGGCCCGAAACCGGCATCTTCCTCGTCGACCTGATGATGCTCGCCGCGCTCGTCAACCTCGCCCTCTATAGCGACAGATATTGGCCATTATGGGTAACATCCTTCCATTTGATCGCAGTGACCATTCATCTGGCTACACTCGTCGATCGGTCGGTCGCGGCGCTGGCCTACGCCAACGCGGCGGAGTTCTGGGCCTATCCGATGATGGCAACGCTGGCCTTCGGAACCTGGAACTACCATCGTCGCCAGCGTTCGACCCGCAAGGGGAATGCCGCGCGGTACTAGAGGATCTGCTCGAGCCGCTGGCCCATCCGCAGAGCGGCGCGATCATCGACGAACTGCTCGACGAGTTCGGCACCCTGCCGGCGATCCTCGCCGCCGAGCCCGCGCAGCTCCACGCCTGCCTGCCGCAGGATGGCCAGATCGTCGATTTCCTGCTGGCCGTGCGGGTGGCGATGCTCCATTCGCTGCGCACCCAGCTGGGCCAGACGCCGATCCTGTCGACCTCCGAAGCGCTGACCAACTATCTGTTCGCGAGCATGGCCTACAACACGGTCGAGCATCTCCGGGTGCTGTTCCTGAACTCGACCAACCGGCTGCTGCGCGACGAGGTGATGGCGAAGGGCACCGTCAACCAGGCGCCGCTCTACCCGCGCGAGATACTGAAACGGGCGCTCGAGCTCGGCGCGACCGCGCTGATCGTCGTCCACAACCATCCGTCGGGCGATCCGACCCCCTGCCAGGCCGACGTCAAGGCGACGGCGCATCTGGTGGGGGCCGCCCGCACCTTGGACATTGCCGTCCATGATCATCTCATCGTCGCGCGAACCGGCTGGCGAAGCCTGCGCGCCGAGGGGCTGATCTAGGGCATGTCCCAGCCGTCGGAGAAGAAGAGTAGCGTCATGGAGACGAGTATGATCCGGGACTTCGCAAGGCGGGTGATCGACGATTTCGGCGATCAGACCGACAGCTATGTCGCCAGCCGCATCGGCGTGCTGATCCGCGACGGCGACAGCTATGGCGTGGGCCTGTGGAAGGCCGTCGCCACCGAGATCGAGCGCATCCGCCTGCCCGAAGCGAACGTGCCGCGCAGCCGCCACTGAGCGGTTCCGCACCACGAACGAGACCTAGACGAGATTGGCGCGCCCACCGCGGCGCTGCCTGACCGAGTGCCCGGCCGGCTGTCCTCCCCCCGATCCAGCCGGCCGGGGACACCCAGGGAGGACTTCCAGCCCCCACAGGGCGGCGGACCGGCAAGGGGCATTGCGGTCCGCCGCCCGACTTTTTTCAGGGGCCTCGCGATCCGGCTCCCCCGAATCGGCAGATGATCCGGCCATTCGAAGATCGCCCAAGGCTAAATGTCACCGTAACAGGCTTTGATATGGCTTGATATCGCGGCCGCTCGGCGGCCGCGCTGCTGCCCGGCATGGAGGATCACCCCTGCATCGCCGCGCAAAGGATGACGGGGAGGAACGCATTGTCGATCCGTCCGCTCTATGTCTATGGGATGGCATGAACAGCAGCGCCCCCAGCTTCTCCGAGCAGATTTTGGCCGCGGAAGCGGCCGCCACGACCTTGGCGACAGCCCAGCGTGAAGCGTCCAGCGACCTGGCCAAGGCAGCGGCCGCTCAGGGCCGCCATTACCCCCAGATCATCATCGAAGCGGCCGATCTGCTGCGCCGCCTGGGCGAGCCGGAGGCGGCTCTCGATCTGATGGGCGAGGGCGTCGAGCTCGACGGGCCTACCGCGCCCTTCCAACAGGCCTATTCACGGCATTGCCGGGAGGCCGGGGATCTCGACGGTGCCCGGCAATGGCTGCGCGGCTCCATGTTGCGGGCCCGGCCGAATGCGGGCATGGCCCTCGCCCTTTGCGAGATCGAACTCGGGCGGGGCGACCAGGCCGCTGCCGACGAAGCGCTGGAGCTCGCCATCCAGCTACGCTGGATCGACGCCCCCGCACTGCGCTACGCCGCCGACCGGCTCACCGCGGCAGGGCGCGGCGATCTGGCCGCCATTCCGTTGATGATGATGCATCTTCGGGCGAAGGGCGATCTGTCCCTGCGCCGCGAGCTGGCTCCACTGCTTCAGGCGCATGCGCCGTTCGAGCGCGTGCCGGAAGCGGTGCGGTCACGCCTCGGCCTCGCCGATCCGGCGACCCTTGCGGACGTCGCGGTGCCGGCCGGCAGCGACAGCGGCCATCAATTCACCAATGGCTGGTTCCAGGGCGCCGCGAAATCCGTCTGGGACGATCTGGTGCCGCAGATCGATCCGACCCGGATCCTGGAGATCGGATCGTTCGAGGGGGCCAGCAGCTGCTACCTGATCGACACCCTGGCCACACGCAAGGATATCGAAATCCACTGCATCGACACGTGGGAGGGCGGCGTCGAGAACGCGGCAGACGGCTGGTCTCCCGCCAATATGAGCGATGTCGAGCAGCGCTTCCTCGACAACATCCGGCTTTCGGTGGATCGGGCGCCGCACAAGGTGGACGTGCACCTTCACAAAGGTCGCAGCGACCTGGCGCTGTGCAAGCTGCTCGCCGAGGGCCGGCAGGGATATTTCGATTTCATCTATGTCGACGGCTCGCACCAGGCCCCCGACGTGCTGTGTGATGCCGTCCTCGCCTTCCGGCTGCTGCGGGAAAACGGCGTGATCGCCTTCGACGATTATCTGTGGAAGGAACCACTGCCCTACGGAGTGGACCCGATACGCTGCCCCAAGCCGGCGATCGACGCCTTCACCAATCTCTATTGCCGCAAGATCTCTATCATCAGCGCGCCGCTCTATCAGCTCTACGTTCGCAAGCTTTGCGAGTGATGGTCCGGATTCACGGCACCAGCCGGTGCCCCATCGACCGATCGAGCACGACCCCGCGCGTATTGTAGCCCATCCAGGCATCCACCACCGCGCCGATATCGAAGGCGATACCGCCAAGCTGTTTGATCCGGTCGCAATAGAGCTTGCCCAACATACCGCCGGCGACGAGGAACACGGCGCCCCGGTGCGGCACGCGGATCTCCTTCATGAGCCGATCGAACACCTCCGGAAAATGGGTGCCGCGATCGGCGGCGTCCTGGGGTCGTCCAAGCCGACTCTCGCCGGGAATGACGTAGGAGGCGCTGTTCGGAATGCCGAGCTGGCGGGCGAGCAATTCGGCCAACCCGGCGTGGGGCCCGACCGAACCGATGAAGTCGATCCCTTCCAATATGTCGGCATAGAAGGGTACCCGCTCATTGAGGATGAGGCTGTCGAAGAATTCGCAATAGCGTCCTCGCGGAGCAAGGCGCTCCATGTGGCGGTCCAGCGCGGCAAGGCTGCCGGTATGTTCGGGTTCGTTGGCGAAGCGCGGGGAGCTGGGTACGCCAAGCAGGTCGGCATCGACGATCGCCTCCTCGAGCTGCTTCGCGAGCCCTTCAAGGCGGGCGGGATCAGCGCGGCGAATATCCGCTCCGTGCCAGTTCCGCCAGATGTAGCGGCCGACAAACTCGATTTCGCCGTCGGTCAGCGGGCCTCGCATCTCAGGGCGATGGCACAGCAGGAAACGCGCCTCGCTTTCGCCGAGCCTGATCCACGAAAAGGGCTCTCCGCGCGCGATCGCAGCACGCAGGAAGGCGACCATGTCGTCGGTAAACACCCATTGCCGGGAGGTTTCCCTCTCCTGGGCCAGCCGAACGGTGCGGGGATCGGCGAAATAGACCGCCGACAGCTTGTAATGCGCCGCCTGGGCACCGGCCTGAAGCTGAAGGGCCTCGTCGATCACCGGCATGCCGTCAAGTGCCAGCAGGCGGCCGAAGTCGGCGAGATAGGCTTCGTCGCGATAACCGCGCGCATAAGCGAGGACGAAAGGCGTCATCGCCAGATCGGGCCGGCCGAGCGCCCAGAGCTGCCGTCCGTCGATCGCCAGCCCCGCAGCGTCGTTCGTCCTGAACCGCACCGCCGCCGCGAGGAGGGCTTCGGCGCAGCCGGCGCGACCCGCTTCAAGCTCGATACTGGCCAGGGTCGTGAGCAGCCGCGCGTCGGGCCGGGCCCTGAGCATCGTGCCGCGCAGCCATAGCGCCGCGCCATCGAGATCGCCCATCGTGCGCAACTGCCGCGCCAGAGCGGCCTGCAGCGGGGCCGTCGGCCCGTCGAGCGCGACGCCCTTTTGAAGCGTCTCGCGCGCCCTCTCCGCCTCGCCCAGCCCGGCGAGCATTTCGCCGGCGCGGATCAGAACCTGGGTCGCATGGCCGCCCGCCGTCACGGCGCGCTCGATCTGCCGCACCTTGTCTTCCGAGCCCTCGACCGCATCGAGCATGCTCCACGCATCTTCGACGGCCAGCAATCTGTCGAGGAAATCAGCCGTCATCGGGCTGGCCGCCATGATCAGCCCTCGTCGCCCATCCGCAGCGCCGCGATGAAGGCTTCCTGCGGGATGTTGACGTTGCCGTACTCGCGCATCCGCTTCTTGCCCTCCTTCTGCTTTTCCAGAAGCTTGCGCTTGCGGGTGGCGTCGCCGCCATAGCATTTGGCGGTCACGTCCTTGCGCATCGCCGCGATCGTCTCGCGGGCGATCACCTTGCCGCCGATCGCCGCCTGCACCGGGATCTTGAACATGTGGCGCGGGATCAGGTCCTTCAGCCGCTCGCACATGTGGCGGCCGCGCGCCTCGGCGGCGGCGCGGTGGACGATCATGCTGAGCGCGTCGACCGGCTCGCCATTGACCATGATCGACATCTTGACGAGGTCGCCCTCGCGATGGCCGATCTGGTGATAGTCGAAGCTGGCATAGCCGCGGCTGATCGACTTCAGCCGGTCGTAGAAGTCGAACACCACCTCGTTGAGCGGCAGTTCATAGGTGATCTGCGCGCGGCCACCGACATAGGTGAGGTTCTTCTGAATGCCGCGCCGGTCCTGGCAGAGCTTGAGCAGGCTGCCGAGATATTCGTCGGGCACGTAGATGGTCGCCTCGATCCACGGCTCCTCGATCATCTCGATCCGGTTGGGATCGGGCATGTCGGCCGGGTTGTGCAGCTCGATGACCTTGGCGTCCTCATATTTCGAATGGCTCAGCGACAGCTTGTAGACCACCGACGGCGCGGTGGTGATCAGGTCCAGATCATATTCGCGGGTCAGCCGCTCCTGGATGATCTCCAGGTGGAGCAGGCCGAGGAAGCCGCAGCGGAAGCCGAAGCCGAGCGCCGCCGAGCTTTCCGCCTCGAAGCTGAACGACGCATCGTTGAGGCGCAGCTTGTACAGGCTCTCGCGCAGCTTCTCGAAATCGGCGGCGTCGACCGGGAAGAGGCCGCAGAACACCACCGGCTGGACTTCCTTGAAGCCCGGCAGCGCTTCGGCGGTGGGCTTCTTGGCATCGGTGATGGTGTCGCCGACCCGGGTCTGGCTGACCTCCTTGATCTGGGCGGTGATGATGCCGATCTCGCCCGCCGCCAGCTCGCCGAGCTGTTCCAGCTTGGGCCGCATGCACGCCACCCGATCGACCAGATGCTGGGTGCCGTGCTGCATGAACATGATCTGCTGGCCCTTCTTCAGGACCCCTTCGACCACGCGGACCAGGATGACGACGCCCAGATAGGGATCGTACCAGCTGTCGACCAGCATCGCCTTGAGCGGCGCGGTGCGATCGCCCTTCGGGGCGGGGATGCGCTGGACGATCGCCTCCAGCACCTCGTCGATGCCGATGCCGGACTTGGCGGAGGCGAGCACGGCATCGTCGGCGGGCAGGCCGATGATGTCCTCGATCTCCTTCTTCACCTTGTCGGGTTCGGCGGCGGGCAGGTCGATCTTGTTGATGACGGGCACGATCTCATGATCATGCTCAATCGACTGGTAGACATTGGCGAGCGTCTGCGCCTCGACGCCCTGCGCCGCATCGACCACCAGCAGCGCGCCCTCGCACGCCGCCAGGCTGCGCGACACCTCATAGGCGAAGTCGACATGGCCCGGCGTGTCCATCAGGTTCAGGACATAGTCCTTGCCGTCCCTGGCCTTGTAGTCGAGGCGCACGGTCTGCGCCTTGATGGTGATACCCCGCTCCTTCTCGATATCCATATTGTCGAGCACCTGGGCCGACATCTCGCGGTCGGAGAGGCCGCCGGTGCGCTGGATCAGGCGATCGGCCAGGGTCGACTTGCCATGGTCGATATGCGCGATGATCGAAAAGTTGCGGATGCGGTCGAGCGGAACGGTCACGGAAAATCCCGGGTGCGAGGGGAAGCGTTGGCGCGCGCCATAGCAATGCCGGGGCCGCGACGCAAAGCCGCGCACGCATATCCATCCTTGGCTATGGCCAGAACGACCGATTTCATGAATCGTAAGGACGGGGCCGGAGCCTGATTCGCGTATGCAGACGCGGTCGGTTTCACCTCGAAACGAACGGGGGTTCACTATCATGAAGTATCTGCTTTCGGCAGCGATGGCCGCTGCCCTGCTTTCCACCCAACCGGCCTTCGCGGCCGACGCGCCCGTGGCTCTCGCCAAGTGCGACAAGCCGATCGGCGCCATCGCCGTGGTCGACGGCGACACCCAGGGCTGGACCAAATATGGCCTGTCGAGCCCACGCGACCTGATCGCCGCCATGGCGGTGCAGAGCGGCTGCTTCACCCTGGCCAACAACAGCGGCACGCCCGCCGACTTCCTGGTGACCGCGATCGCCGGCGACAAGGAAGAGGTCGACAAGGGCACCAGCCTGGCCAAGACCGCGCTGACCGAGGGCCTCGTCCGCTCGGGCGCCGCCGGCAGGATGATGGGCAACGTGCCCTTCGCCGGCCAGGCGCTCAGCATGTTCGGCGGCTTCGGCGGCAAGAAGAAGACGGTCGCCGCCGGCCTGAAGGTGATCAGCCCGGCCACCGGCCAGGTGATCGCGGCGGGCACCGCCGAGCAGACCAAGACGGTGATGTCGTTCGGCGGCGCCGGCCTGGTCCCCAGCAATCCCTGGGGTGACGCGGCGCGCGCGCAGATGGCAGCGATGGGCTATGGCGATCCCTATGCGGTCGGCGGCTCGGGCGGCTATGGCAGCTCGAAGGACGGCCAGATGCTGGCGACCGCGTTCGTCGGCGCCTTCAACAATGTGGTCGCGCAGCAGGCGGCGCTGGTCGCGGTGAAGCCCGCCGCCGCCGCTGCCGCTGCCGCTGCCGCCCCGGTCGCCACCAAGCCCGGCTACACCACCGCGATCGACACCAAGCTCTACGCCGGCCCCGCCAAGGGCGAGACCGTCCGCGCGCTGCGCGCCGGCACCAGCCTGACCCCGACCGGGGTGCGCGAGGGCCTGTTCGTCGAAGTCAGCGATGCCTATGGCACCAAGGGCTGGGTTTCGGTCGAAGACCTGAAATAGGCGCGCGGGAGGCGCCGCCTCCCATCGCATCAAGGGCAGGGCCCCGATCCGTCATGGCGGGCCGGGGCTCTTCCTTTTCGCGCATAGTTTACAAGGCCGCAGCTTTGCATGGCGCGCCGCCCGATGATAGGTCTCGCCACCGGGGAGTGGGGCATCATGGCGAACGCGCGACATCAACTCGTCCATCCGGCGACCGGCCATGGCCGCGCCTAGCCAGCGCCCGCCGAGCGCCGCGCGGCTCGATCGCGGCTGGCTGATCCTCGCGCTGGTGGCGACCGCGCTGGTCGCCGCGCTGTCGCTCGGGCGGCTGACTGAGCGGCTCGATTATATCGTCTATGACCATGCGCTGGCGGCCACCGATCGGCCGCCGCCCGAGGACATCGTCATCGTCGCGATCGACAATCGCAGCCTGGAGGCGATCGGCCACTGGCCCTGGCCGCGCAGCGTCCACGCCCGGCTGCTCGACCAGCTGGCCGGGGCGCAGCCGAAGAGCGTCGGCTATGACGTGCTGTTCATCGAGCCGACCGCCGACGATGCGCTGCTGGCCGGGGCGGTGCGGCGCAACCGCACCTGGCTGCCGCTGGTGATCGACGTGCCCGGCAGCAACGGCGCGCCCTATGACATCGCGCTGCCCAGCGGGCCGCTGGCCTCGGCGGCGGCGGGGATCGCCCATGTCAATCTCCACTTCGACGGCGACCGGGTGATCCGCCAGGCCTATCTGGAGGAGGGGGACGGCCAGCGCAGCTGGCTGCAGCTCGGCGCGGCGATGGCCGGGCTGCGGCCCGAGGGGACGGGCGCGGGTGAGACGGGCTTCCGCCAGGAGCGGCCGGTGCTGATCCCCTATGGCGGCGCGACCGGCCATATCCCGGCGATCTCGTTCGTCGACCTGCTCGACGGGACGGTGCCGCCCGAGCTGATCGCGGGGCGCCATGTCCTGATCGGCGCCACCGCCGATGGGCTGGGCGACAGCTATCCCACCCCCAAATCGGGCGCCACCAGCCAGATGTCGGGGGTCGAGATTCAGGCGCATCTGCTCGACGCGCTGCTGCGCGGAGACGCGATCACGCCCGCATCGCCCCTTTGGGTGCTGGGCTTCGCGCTGGCGGTGGTGTGGATCCTGCTGGCCGGCATCGTGCTGCTGCGGCCGCGCGGGATCGCGATCATGACGGTGCTGGTCGCGGTCGCCATCGCCGGCACGAGCCTGGCGCTGTTCCGCTTCGCCCATATCTGGCTGCCGCCGATCGGTGCGCTCGCCGGTCTCGTCTTCACGATCTCGGTCGAGGCGTGGCGCGAGCGGGTGCGCCTGCGCGAATCGCTGGTGCGCGAACAGATCGCCGCGGCGGCGACCGAGGGGGAACTTCAGGCCGGCCGCACCATTCAGCTGGGCATGCTGCCGCCCCGCGCCGATCTGTCCAGCTTCGACCCGCGCCTCGACATCGACGCGCTGCTGGAACCCGCCAAGTCGATCGGCGGCGATCTGTTCGACGTGATCCGGATCGATGCGGACCGCATCGCCTTCCTGGTCGGCGACGTCACCGGCAAGGGCGTGCCCGCCGCCCTGTTCATGGCGCTGAGCAAGGCGCTGGCGAAGAGCGTGGTGCTGCGCGGCGTCTCCAGCCTCGCCGATGCCGCGTCGATCCTCAACGAGGAGCTGATGCGCGACAACAGCGAGTCGATGAACGTCACCATGCTGATCGGCATCATGGACCTGAGGACCGGCGAGCTGATGCTGATGAGCGCGGGCCATGAAGACCCGCTCCACATCCGCGCCGACGGCGCCATCGCCACCCACAAGCTGGACGGCGGGCCGCCCTTCTGCATCGTCGACTTCCCCTATCCCGACGAGCCGATGAAACTGGCGCCGGGCGAGGCTCTGCTGCTGATCTCGGATGGGGTGAGCGAGGCGCTGAACGGATCGGGCGCGCTGTTCGGCCATGAGCGGCTGCTTGCCGCCGTCCAGGGCCGCACCGGCGCCACCGCGATGGTCGAGGCGGTCCGCGACGCGGTGCGCGCCTTCGAGGACGGCACCGACCCGACCGACGACCTCACCGTGATGGCGGTTCGCTACCTCGGCTGAGCGGCCTCAGTCGAGCCGGCTCGCCGCGTCGGGCTCCAGCCTGGCCGGCATCACCCAGGGCGCGTGCTGTTCGATCTCCCGGATCGGGAAGGATTCGAACAGGTGGTTCTTCACCCAGGGTTCCTCATGGAGCCACGCCTCCGCCTCGGCCATGCTGTCCGCCTCGATGATGTAGAGCGTGCCGATCTGGCGGCCCCGATCGTCGACCAGCGCCGAGGCGAAGCGCAGGTGGGAGACATCCCTGACGATATAAGCGTGGTGCGCGTCGCGATGGCCCTCGCGAATCCGCGCGCCATCGGGAACGTCGAGACCATAAGCGGCATAAAAGGGCATGGATCGCCTTCCTCTCCTTCGCCGGCGCGGCGTGCGCGGGCATCGCGGCTGGCCTTCTCCGCCGCGCGGCGCGGCGAGCCCACTGCGGTTTAGGATAGGATCGCGGCCGGAAAGCGGGGCGGCAGCATCAGCGGCCCGTTCGTCCGTCACCGGCAAGGCTTCCACCTGGGACGATCAGGCTCTAGGATCGGACCATCGTCGGCATCCGTCCATAAGCGCCTTCGGCTGAGAGACCATCGTGCTCCCGCTTATCCGCAGGAGGCACATCTTGTGACCCAGCCATCTTCCCCACCTGGAACCGAGCGAACCAATTCAGCCAGCCGAGGCCAGGTGGCGGCCCGCCCCGGCATTCCGCGCCCGACCGAGGCATTGGCGGTGCGGATGGCCGCCGGCCTCCGGCGAAGCCATGGGGAAAGCTCGATCGCGCACGCCTATCGCCTGTTCGAGCGCGCAGCCGGCCGCCAGGATATCGCCCGTGCCGATCTCTATCATGCGGTCTGGTCGGCGCTTCGCTATGGCGAGAGGGCGCAGGAGCTTCGGCGCAATTGAAGGCGCGAACCGGGAGTTCGCGTAAATGAAGAGCCCCCGCCGAAGCGGAGGCTCGGGCATCGCGCCCATGGCCTGATGAGTGCGGCCGGGCGCCTCGGCTTTGATGGGCGATCCGGGAGAATTCCGCTATTCCCCGGCGCGATCCAGGGCCTGGCCGAGATCGTGCAATATGTCGTCGATATGCTCGAGCCCGATCGACAGGCGCACATAGCCCTCCGACGCGCCGGCGGCGGCCTTCTCTTCCGGCGAAAGCTGCGAATGGGTCGTCGATGCCGGATGGATAGCGAGGCTGCGCGCATCGCCGATATTGGCGACATGGTAGAACAGCTCGAGCGCATCGATGAAGCGCCGCCCCGCTTCGCGCCCACCCGCCAGTTCGAAGCCCAGGAGGCCGCCCTGTCCACCCTGGAGATAGCGGGCGGCGCGCTCGGCCTGCACGCCGGTCTGAAGCGAAGGATGGATGACGCGGGTGACGTCGGCGCGCCCGCTCAGGAAAGCGGCGACCCGCACCGCATTCTCGCAATGGCGCGGCATGCGCAGCGGCAGCGTTTCGAGCCCCTGCAGGATCTGGAAGGCATTGAACGGTGACAGCGCGGCGCCGAGATCGCGCAGCAGCACGGTGCGCACGCGCAACGCATAGGCGATCGGCCCGAGCGGCTTTGCCGCCTCGCTCCACACCGCGCCATGATAGCTGGGATCGGCGGTGTTGAGCAGGGGCTGGCGGGCGCCGGCGGCCTCCCAGTCGAAATTGCCGCCATCGACGAGGATTCCGCCGATCGAGGTACCGTGCCCGCCGATATATTTGGTGGTGGAATAAACCACGACCGCCGCCCCATGATCGAGCGGCCTCGCGATAAGCGGCGCCGCCGTGTTGTCGACGATCAGCGGAATGCCGAGCGGCCGCCCCAGCGCCGCGATCTCGCCGATCGGGCATATGACGAGCTTCGGATTGGGCAGCGTTTCGACATACCAGGCCCGGGTGCGATCGTCGCTGGCCCGCACGAAACCCTCCGGATCGGCGGGATCGACGAACCGGACCTCGATCCCCTGATCCCTGAGCGTGTTCGCGAACAGGTTCCAGGTACCGCCGTAGAGATCGGTGCCGCTGACGATGTTGTCGCCGGCCCGCGCCAGATTCTGCACGGCAAAGGCCGACGCGGCCTGCCCCGAGGCGACCGCCACCGCGGCGGCCCCACCCTCCAGCGCGGCGATGCGCTGCTCGAGGATCGCCGTCGTCGGATTGCCGATCCGGGTGTAGATGTTCCCCAGTTCCTTCAGCGCGAAAAGATCGGCCGCATGCTCCGCATCGCGAAACTGATAGGAGGTGGTCTGATAGATCGGCGGAGCCACCGCACCGGTCGCGGGATCCGCCCGCCAGCCGGCGTGCAGCGCAAGGGTCTCCGCGTGAAGCTTCCGTCCCGTCATGACCATCCTTTACGGCATGGGCAGCCCGAACGTCTCCAAGGTCGTCATCATGCTCGAGGAGCTCGGCTTCTCCTACGCGTTCCGGCGCGTCAACGTCTTCGCGTCCGAGCAGTTCGGTCCCGAGATCGACGCGTTGAATCCCAATCACAAGGTGCCCGTGCTGGTGGACGAGCAGGGCCCGGACGGCGGGCGCCATGTCCTGTTCGAATCGGCGGCGATCCTGATCTACCTGGCCCAAAAGGCCGGCCGGCTGCTTCCCCCGTCGGGAGCCGCCCGTTTCGAGACGTTCAAATGGCTGATGTTCCAGGTGGCGGGCGTCGGGCCGATGATCGGCCAGCTCAATCATTTTCGGCAGGGTGCGCCCGACGGAAACGACTATGCGATCCAGCGCTACACCAACGAAATGTACCGGCTCTACGATGTTCCCGACCGTCATTTGGCGGAGAATGCGTTTCTGGCCGGGGAATATTCGATAGCCGACATCAGCACCCATCCGTGGGTCAATGCCTATGAGCGCTATGGCCTCTACTGGTCCGACCGGCCCAACCTGTCGCGCTGGTGGCACGCCGTCAGCGCCCGTCCGGGGGTCGTGGCCGCCGCCGCGAAGATGGCCCCCTTGTGGGAAGCCGACCGGGAAGCCCGTGCCAACGCGACCCCGGACGATATGGACCGCTTCTACAATCGCAAGGCGAGCGCCACGTCCTCGCCGAAATGACGGCCGCCGTGCCGCGCTCGAACGACAGCCCCGGCATTTCCACGCCTACCCCGCCGCGATGATCTTCCGGGCCGGTATGGAGCGGCGTGGCCGCCCCATACCGGTGACGTTCAGCAATCCAGCGTGTGTTCGCGCTCCCATGCGCTCAGATGCCGGCCATGGTCGTTCCATTCGCCATATTTCAGCTTGGTGTAGGCCGGAACGAAATCGCCCAGCGCCTTCGTGAGGACCTCCGACCCCTCCAGCGCCCGCAGCGCATCGAGGAGGTTGAGCGGCAGCTTCTTGACGTTATCGACCTTATGCCCGTCGACATACATGTTGATATCCAGCCTCGGTCCCGGATCGCGGCCCTGCTCGACGCCATCCAGCCCCGCCGCCAGCACCGCGGCCGGCATCAGATAGGGATTGGCGGCGCCATCGGCCAGGCGAAGCTCGAAACGGTCGCCTTCCGGCACCCGGATCATGTGGGTGCGATTATTCCCGGTCCATGTGACCGAATTGGGCGCCCAGGTCGCGCCCGAGGTGGTACGCGGCGCATTGATGCGCTTGTAGCTGTTGATCGTGGGATTGAGGATCGCGGCCAACGCATCGGCCGAATGCACGATGCCGCCGATGAAGTTCAGCGCCAGCTTCGTCAGGCCGTCGCTGCTGCCTTCATCCGCGAACGCATTCTCGTCGCCCCGCCACATCGATATGTGCATGTGGCAGCCATTGCCGGTCAGATCGACGAATGGCTTGGGCATGAAGGTGGCGCGCAGGCCGTGCTTCTCGGCGATCGACTTCACCATGAACTTGAAGAAGGCCTGCCGGTCCGCGGTGACGAGCGCGTCATCATAATGCCAGTTCATCTCGAACTGGCCGTTCGCGTCCTCATGGTCGTTCTGATAGGGCTTCCAGCCCAGTTCCAGCATGCAGTCGCAGATTTCGGTGATGATGTCGTAGCGCCGCATCAGGGCCTGCTGGTCGTAGCAGGGCTTGGCCTGCGTATCGGCGCTGTCGGCGATCGACGATCCATCGGGCTGGATCAGGAAGAATTCGCATTCCACGCCGGTCTTCATCTGCAAACCCTGCTCGGCGGCGCGCGCCATCTGCTGCTTCAAAAGATTGCGGGGGCCGTGCGCGACAGGCTGGCCGTTCATCCAGAGATCGGCGGCCAGCCAGCCCACCTCCGGCCGCCAAGGCAGCTGGATCAGGCTGGCCGGATCGGGCCGCGCGAACAGATCGGGGTCGGCGGGCGTCATGTCCAGCCAGGTGGCGAAACCGGCGAAACCCGCTCCGGCCTTCTGCATGCCGCCGATCGCGGCGGCGGGAACCAGCTTCGCCCGCTGATTTCCGAAAAGGTCAGTATAAGAAATCAGGAAATATTTTATGGATTTTCTCTTGGCGATTTCCGCGAGATCCAGCGTCATAGGTAGTCCCCTTCGAATAAGCCATCAGCGGCCTTCCGCTAACCTTCCGCCTGCGAGATCATGTTTTATTCTTGTTAAAACCGTTGGCCGGGAATCCAGTCCGTTCCCGCCAGAGGAACCCGCGCCATCGCGGCCGCCTCTATCGTCAATGCAACGAGATCTTCCGGTTCAAGATTATGGAGGTGACTCTTTCCGCACGCCCGCGCGATCGTCTGCGCTTCCAGCGTGAGGACCGCGAGATAGTTGGCGAGGCGGCGCCCCGCCGCCACGGGATCCAGCCGCGCGGCAAGGACGGGATCCTGCGTCGTGATACCGGCCGGATCGCGGCCTTCCTGCCAATCGTCATAGGCCCCGGCGGTGGTGCCGAGCTTGCGATATTCCTCTTCCAGCGCCGGATCATTGTCACCCAACGCCACCAGCGCGGCCGTGCCGATCGCGACCGCGTCGGCACCCAGCGCCAGGGCCTTCGCCACATCGGCACCGTTCCGGATGCCGCCCGACACGATGAGCTGCACCTTGCGATGCATGCCGAGATCCTGAAGCGCCTGGACGGCGGGACGGATGGCCGCGAGGATCGGAATGCCGACATGCTCGATGAACACATCCTGCGTGGCCGCGGTGCCCCCCTGCATGCCGTCGAGCACGACCACGTCGGCGCCGGACTTCACCGCGAGGGCGACGTCATAATAGGGCCGGGTGGCCCCCACCTTGACGTAGATCGGCTTCTCCCAATCGGTGATTTCGCGCAGTTCCTCGATCTTGATCTCGAGATCGTCCGGACCGGTCCAGTCCGGATGCCTGCACGCCGAGCGCTGGTCGATCCCGAGCGGCAGGTTCCGCATCCTCGCCACGCGATCCGAAATCTTCTGGCCGAGCAGCATGCCGCCGCCGCCGGGTTTCGCCCCCTGGCCGACCACGACCTCGATCGCGTCCGCCTTGCGGATATCGTCGGGGTTCATGCCATAGCGCGACGGCAGATACTGATACACCAGCGTGCTCGACTGGCCGCGCTCCTCGGGCGTCATGCCGCCGTCGCCGGTCGTGGTGGAGGTTCCCGCCGCGCTCGCCCCACGGCCCAGGGCTTCCTTGGCCTGGGCGGACAGCGAACCGAAGCTCATCCCCGCGATGGTCACCGGAATCTTCAGATGGATCGGCTTCTTGGCGAAGCGCGTGCCGAGCCAGACATCGGTCGAGCATTTCTCGCGATACCCCTCGAGCGGATAGCGGGAGACCGACGCGCCGAGGAAAAGAAGATCGTCGAAATGGGGGAGCGCTCTTTTGGTGCCGGCGCCCCGGATGTCGTAGATCCCCGTTGCCGCCGCGCGGCGGATTTCCGACATCGTATAGGGATCGAATGTCGCCGATTGACGCGGCAACGTCTGCGGAATCTTGGTCACGTCCATGATGGACTTCCTCAGTAGGCCGCGGCGTTGTCGACGTGGAAATTGTAGAGCGTCCGGGCCGAGCCATAGCGCTTGAACGCCGCGATATCGGCGTCGTCGACGCCCGCCGCGGCGAGGAGCGACCTGAGTTCCTCGCGATGCTCGTCGCGCATTTCCTTTTCGATGCAGTCCGCCCCGAGGCTCTTCACCGCGCCCCGGACGAACAGCCGCGCCTCGTAGATCGAGTCCCCCAGCGCATCGCCCGCGTCGCCCAGCACGACGAGCGTACCGGATTGGGCCATGAACGCGCTCATCGGGCCGATCGAGCCCTTCACGACGATGTTGATGCCCTTCATCGAGATACCGCAGCGCGCGGAGGCGTTGCCGTCGATGACGAGCAATCCGCCATGGGCGGTAGCCCCCGCCGACTGGCTTGCGTCGCCCTTAACATGCACCGTTCCGGACATCATGTTTTCGCCGACGCCGACGCCGACATTGCCTTCGACGACGACTGTCGCCTGCTGGTTCATGCCCGCGCAATAATATCCCGCATGGCCGGCGATCTCGACCGTGATCGGCGCGTCCAGGCCCACCGCCAGCGAATGCTCGCCTTGCGGGTTTTCGACCCGCCAATGTGTCTCGTTGCTGTTCCGCGCCAGCCCGTGAAGCCGGCTGTTGAGGTCACGCCGGCTGGTTACGGCAAGATCGACCACGGGCATCAGTTGCGCTCCCATACATAGACGCGGGCGGGTTCGGGCTCGAACACCCGAGCCTTCTCGATCCCGGGCAGGCCCACCAGGGCCCTGTATTCGGAGCCGAAGGCGACATATTGGTCGGTTTCGGCCATCACCGCCGGCTTGCAGGAGATGGGATCGCGCAGCACGGCGAAGCCGCTCTCGGTACCGATGACGAAGGTGAAGAAGCCGTCCAGATCGGACAGGCTGTCCTGCAGGGCGGTCGCCAGGGTCGCGCCTTCCTGCAGCTTCCAGCTCAGATAGCCCGCCGCAACCTCGCTGTCATTGTCCGTCGCGAAGGCGATGCCCTTCGGCTCCAGCATCCGGCGCAGGCTGCGATGGTTGGAAAGCGAGCCGTTGTGGACAAGGCATTGGTCCGCCCCCGTCGAGAAGGGATGGGCGCCGTCGGTGGTCACCGCGCTTTCGGTCGCCATCCGGGTGTGGCCGATGCCATGCGTGCCGGACATCTTTTCCAGGCCGAATCGACGCGCCACATCGGCCGGAAGCCCGACCTCCTTGTAGAGCTCGATCCGCTCCCCGGCGCCGATGATCCGCAGATCCGGACGATGCGAGGCGAGCCATTCCCTGACGTGCGCCTCCTCGGTCGCCGGGATGGACAGCACCAGATGGGTATCCCGTACCTCGCCGCGAACATCCCCGCCGATATCGGCGGCGACGCTGTCGAGCGCCTGTCCGCGAACGGTGAGCTTCAGCCGGCCCGCTCCGCCCGATCCGTAGACGGCAAAGCCCGCGCTGTCGGGGCCACGGCCGGTCATCGTCTCAAGCATGTCGGCCAGCAGGCTTCCCAGCTGCGGCTCCAGCGAGCTGTCCTTCAGGAACAGCCCCACAATTCCACACATCGCGACAACTCCTGTTTCGATCGCCAGCAGGATTAGGGGTTTTGTAAAATTTTAGCAATTTGGAAGAATAAATTTTTCCTGTGAGGAATATGCGTCGCCGCACGCCCCCTTGCCTGCCGGGCGAGCCCTGACCGGCGGCGGCGGCGCGATGCGCGCGCCTCCGAACCGGAAGCGTCGTGCGGCCGGCGGCCGCGATCAGTCCCTGAAGACGATCGTCTTTGCCCCGCTCATGAAGGCGCGCCCTTCGAGATGGAAATTGACTGCGCGGGCCAGCACGCGGCGCTCGATATCGCGCCCCTTGCGGACCAGGTCGTCAGGGCTGTCCTGATGGCTGATGCGCTCGACATCCTGTTCGATGATCGGGCCCTCGTCGAGATCGGCGGTGACGTAGTGGGCGGTGGCGCCGATCAGCTTCACCCCGCGCGAATGCGCCTGGTGATAGGGTTTGGCGCCCTTGAAGCCCGGCAGGAAGCTGTGATGGATATTGATGCAGCGGCCGGACAGATAGGCGGCAAGGTCATCCGACAGGATCTGCATGTAGCGGGCAAGGACGACCAGCTCGGCCCCGGTCCGTTCGACGATCAGCTTGATCCGCGCCTCCTGCTCCGCCTTGGTATCCTTCGTGACGGGCAGGTGATGGAAGGGCACCGATCCGAAATCGGTGGTGCCATAGGTCTCGCGCGGATGGTTCGACACGATGCCGACCACGTCCATGGCCATTTCGCCGATCCGCCAGCGATAGAGAAGGTCGACCAGGCAATGATCGAATTTGGAGGCGAGGATCAGCACCCGTCGCCGCTCGTCACGGCGCCGGAGCGACCATTCCATCGAGAATTCCCGCGCGATCGCCCCGAAACCCTCGTTCAGTTCGCGAAACCCCGCTTCCGGCATGTCGAACCGGATGCGCGTGAAGAAGCGGTTCGTTTCCGTGTCGTCGAACTGATGGGCTTCGAGAATATTTCCGTTCTGCTCGAATATCTTCGCAGTAACGCGCGCAACGATGCCGGGTCGATTGGGGCAGGACAGGGTAAGAAGATAGACAGAGGCGGACATGCGGATTCCTGGTCGCTGAACTTCAGGCTTCGATGAGGTGGGCTGCCGTTGCCGTGGCCCACTGCCTGAAGCTGGTGGCAAAACTTCTGAAAATAGCGACATCGAAAGCATCCCTGGCGGCGCACCGCCACAGGATGACGCCGATATGCGCGATCATCGTCACCGCCACCCGATGGGGCGGGAAGACTTCGGGATCGAGATCCAGGGCGACACCTTGCTGCAGCAGCCGGCGTGCCCGCGCGCCGCCGAGGCGGAACACGACATAGGCACCGCTTTGATCGGACAGCGACGCCAGCCCATCCAGCTTCGCCGCAAGGCCGTCCGCCCAATCCTCCCCGGGCTTCTCGCACAGGGCCAGCCAGCTTCCGGGGCCGGTGCCGAGCAGCGACATATCGACGCCGGTGCTCTCGAACGGGCCATCGGGCATCGGCATGCCCAGGGCGCGCCCGATATCGGCAGCGGAGATATCCTTGCGGGCCATGACCGTCGCCAATCCCAGCGACGACCGCTCGACCAGGGCGAAATCATCAGCCACGGACGCGCGCCCCTTCCGGATCGATGAAGACGGGATGGCAAATCTCGACGGCGATATCCGCGCCGCGAACCGGATCGTGCATCACCATCTCCTCGCCGATCCGCTCGGGCCCGTTTCTCAGCAACGCCAGGCCGATCCAGTGGCCCAGCGAGGGAGACCAGGCCGCCGAGCTGACATGGCCCTGGTCGTTCGCGGCGACCGCCGCCGCGCCGGCCGGCAGGAGATGGGCGCCGGCCCGCACCTTGTCCCCCAGCGTCAGCGGACGCACGCCGACGAGCCTCGGCCGCGACGGATCGGAGAGAGCCGGGCGATTGCCCAGTACACGGCCGATGAAGTCCTTCTTCCTGGACATCATGCCGCCCATGCCCAGATCCCACGCCGTCGTCTGGCCATTCAGCTCGTTTCCGGCCGCATGCCCCTTTTCGATGCGCATCACGCCAAGCGCCTCGGTGCCATAGGGCGTGACGCCGAACGCCTCCCCCGCCTCGAAAAGCGCGTGGATCAGCAATTCGCCATGGGTGGCGGGAACCGCGATCTCATAGGCGAGCTCGCCCGAGAAGGAGAGCCGGAACAGCCGCGCCGTCACCCCGCGCCAGCGGAACTCGCGCGCGCCCATGAACGGCAAGGCTTCGTTCGAGATATCCTGATCGGGCAGGAGCCGCTGCAGCAGATCGCGCGACCGGGGGCCCGCCACTGCATAGGTCGCCCATTGCTCGGTCACAGAAGTCGCCTGCACATCCAGTTCCGGCCACAATATCTGCCGGGCATAATCGATATGCTGCATCACCTTGGCCGCGTTCACGGTGGTCGTGGTGACGAAGAAGCGGTCCTCGGCCAGGCGCGTGGTGGTGCCGTCGTCCATGACGAAACCGTCTTCGCGCAGCATCACGCCATAGCGCGCCTTCCCGATCGGCAAGGTCGAGAACATGTTGATGTAGAGCCGGTCGAGCAGCGTTCCAGCGTCACGGCCCTGCACGTCGATCTTGCCCAGCGTCGAAACGTCGCAGATGCCCACATTCTCGCGGGTCGCCCGGACTTCGCGGCTGACCGACTCGAGCCAGTCGCCTTCGCCGGGCAGGGGATACCATTGCGCGCGCTTCCACTGGCCGGCATCGACGAACACGGCGTTCCGCCTGGCGGCCCATTCATGGCTGGCGGTGCGGCGTTCGGGCCGGAAATGTTCATCGCGATGGTGCCCCGCCAGCACGCCGATCGCGACAGGCAGATAGGGCGGGCGCGACAGGATCGTCCCCGTCTCGGCCAATGAGCGGCCGGTGGCGGCGGCGAGCAGCGCGTGACCATTCAACTGGCTCGTCTTGCCCTGATCGGTCGCCATGCCCAGCGTCGTGTACCGCTTGAGATGCTCGATCGAGACGAAGCCCTCGCGCGCAGCCAGCGACACGTCGCTGTCCGTCACGTCATGCTGGAAATCTACGAACGCCTTTCCGCCATGTTCCCCGACATGCCAGAGCGGCGCGGCCCGGCCGCTATCGTCGCTCGTCGGGGGAATCGGGAAGGCCACAGCCTTGAAGCCCAGATCCTCCACGACGCCGCCGGCCTTGGCGACGCCATCGGCCAGTGCCGCCGCAAGGGACAGCTCCCCCGCCGCCGCGCCTGTCGCAGCCAGGCCGGGTGGAGCATCCTCCAGCAGGAAGCTGTCGATCCGATCGGACCAGACGGGGCGGGCGCCGAGATTGCTGCCGATGCCGATCGCCGGATTCCATCCGCCGGACATCGCCAGCAGATCGGCCTTAACGGTGACGGTGCCACCGTCGGACGTGCGGATGTCGACGGCCTTCAACGGCGCCCCGCGCGCGTTCGTGACCATTGCACCCTGCAGGATGCGGATCCCAGCCGCCCGGAGCCGATCGGCTGCGCCCCCCGCTTCGCCGCGCGGATTGACCACGGCGGCGATGTCAGCCCCCGCCAGCATCAGGTCCTCGGCCGTCCGCCAGCCGCTGTCGGTGGTGGTGAACAGGACGGCGCGGCGCCCCGGCAGCGCCGCGTGACGGTTGACATAGGTCGATACCGCCGATGCCATCATGACGCCGGGCCGATCATTGCCGCCGAACACCAGCGGGCGTTCGATCGCACCGGTCGCCAGAAGGGCGCGACGGGCCACGATCTTCCAGAGCCGCTGACGCGGCCCGCGCCTGTCCTGGTTCGGAAGATGGTCGGTCAGCCGCTCGACCGCGCCATATTCGCGGCCGTCATAGGCCCCGAAGACCGTGGTGCGATCGAGGACGGTGACGTTGGGCATGGAGGCAAGTTCGGCTGCCTGGTCCGCCGCCCATTCGGCCGCCGCAACACCGTCCACCTCGTGCCGTTCGGCCAGCAGCCGGCCGCCCAGCCTGGCATCCTCGTTCGCGATGATGACGCGCAGGCCGGCGCGGCCCGCGACGAGGGCGGCGGCAATGCCCGCGACCCCGCCGCCGATGACCAGCAGGTCGCAAAAGCCATGGTTGCGATCATAGCTCGACGGATCGGGCAGGCCCGACAGCGCGCCCAGGCCGGCCGCCCGGCGGATCAGCGGCTCATAAAGCTTCTCCCACAGCGCCGCCGGCCACATGAACGTCTTGTAGTAGAAGCCGGCGACGAAGATCGGCGCGGCCAGCTGGTTCACCGAAAGAAGGTCGAAGGACAGGCTCGGCCAGCGATTCTGGCTGGTCGCGCGCAGCCCGTCGAACAGGGTGATCGTCGTCGCCCGGCTGTTCGGTTCGGCCTCGGCGCCACTGCCGAGGGTGACGAGCGCGTTGGGCTCCTCGCTGCCCGCCGTCAGGATGCCGCGCGGCCGGTGATATTTGAAGGATCGCCCGACCAGCCGGACGTTGTTGGCGATCAGCGCGGAGGCCAGCGTATCCCCCGCGAAGCCCGAATAGCGCCGGCCGTCGAAGCTGAAATCGAGGGTGCGGGAGCGGTCGATGAGCCCGCCCGAGGCCAGCCGGCTCATGCGGTGCCTCCCCTGGCGAGCCGTGCTCCGGAAATGGCATGGCTGCAGCTGTCGCGATCGACCGTCAGCCAGTTGCGGCAGCCCTGGGCATGATACCAATGCTCGCGCATCGGCCCCGCGATATTGTCCCGCAGATAGACATAGTCCTCGAAACCGTCGTCGCCGGCCGGCCGCACGGGGGCCGCATCGCCGCGATAGACGAATTCCTGGGCGTCTCGTTCACCGCAATAGGGGCAGGGGATGCGCATGGCTGGATCTCTCAGTGGAGATTGGGTTGGGCGCCCTGGCCCTTTTCATCGATCACCTCGCCACGGGCGAAGCGATCGAGCCGGTAGGGCGCGGCAACATGGTGCGGCTGGCCGGTGGCGAGGAGATGGGCGAAGCACCAGCCGGAGGCGGGCGTCGCCTTGAAGCCGCCATAACACCAGCCGGCGTTGAGATAGAGGCCGTCGACCGGCGAGCGGTCGATGATCGGCGATCCGTCCATCGACATGTCGGCGACGCCGCCCCAGCTGCGCAGCAGCCGCGCGCGGCCGATCATCGGCATCAGGGCCATGCCGCCTTCGCAGACATCCTCGACGACGGGCAGGTTGCCGCGCTGCGCATAGCTGTTGTAGCCGTCGATATCCCCGCCGAACACCAGACCGCCCTTGTCGGACTGGCTGATGTAGAAATGACCGGCACCGAAGGTGATGACACCGGGCACGACCGGCTTGAGCGCTTCGGTCACGAACGCCTGCAGCACATGGCTCTCGATCGGCAGGCGCAGTCCCGCCATCGCCGCCAGGCGCGAGCTGTTGCCCGCCACCGCCAGCCCCACCTTCCTCGCCCGTATCTGCCCGCGGCTGGTATCCACGCCCGTCACCCGGCCGGTCGCGTCGCGCAGGAAACCCAGGACCTCGCAATTCTGGACGATATCGACCCCGCGGTCGGACGCGCCCCGCGCATATCCCCAGGCGACGGCATCATGGCGCGCCGTGCCGCCGCGCGGCTGAAGCAAGCCGCCCATGACCGGAAAGCGCGCATGATCGAAATTGAGGAAGGGCGCCATGCGCCGCACCGCCGCCGCGTCGAGCAGCTCGGCATCGATGCCGTGAAGCCGCATGGCATTGCCGCGCCGCGCAAAAGCATCGCGCTGGGCATCGCTGTGGAACAGGTTCAGCACCCCGCGCTGGCTGACCATCGCGTTATAGTTGAGGTCCTGCTCGAGCCCCTCCCACAACTTCATCGACCATTCGTAAAATGGCGCATTCCCGTCCAGGCCGTAGTTGGACCGGATGATGGTGGTATTGCGGCCGACATTGCCGCCGCCGATCCAGCCCTTCTCGATCACCGCGACATTGGTGATGCCGTGGACCTTGGCCAGATAATAGGCCGTCGCCAGGCCGTGGCCGCCGCCCCCGACGATGATCATGTCATAGTCGGTACGGGGAGCCGCATCGCGCCAGGTCGGCCGCCAGCGGCGATGGCCGGACAAGGCGTTCCTGGCCAGACCGAAGATCGAAAAGCGCGCCATGCGATTCCAGCCCCGTGGAGATTGCTCTCCACAGACGTACAGACTTCTGGGCGGCACGATGATACAAGGGCGACAAATGCCAGCAGAATTACGACATCGCAGCGAAAATCCGCCGGTGCGCACCGTGGGGCTGCTCCTGACCGACGGTTTCGCGCTGATGTCCTATGCCTCGATCGTCGAGCCCTACCGCGCCGCGAACGTCCTAGCGGGACGGGAACTGTACCGCTGGCGCCATATCTCGATCGACGGAAACCCGGTCCGCGCATCGAACGGTGCCAGCATCCTGGCGGATCAGGCGGTCGGCGAGGCGCTGTCCTGCGATATGCTGTTCGTCTTCGCCGGCGGCGAGCCGGCCCGGTTCACCCACCGGCCGACCTTCACATGGCTGCGGCGCATCGCGGCCATGGGCACGACGATCGCGGGAATTTCGGGGGGGCCGTTCCTGATGGCCCGGGCCGGACTACTCGATGGCTATCGGGCCACGATCCACTGGGATCATATGCCGTCGTTCATGGACAGCTTCCGTGACCTGACCATCGAGCCGGGCCTGTATGTGATCGACCGACGGCGCGTGACCTGTGCCGGGGGAACCGCGGGGCTCGACCTTGCGATAGAGTTCATCGCGCGGGAACAGGGCCATGCGCTGGCGTCCCAGGTGAGCGAATGGTTCATCCGCACCGAAGCGCGTGGGGCGGACAGGCCACAGCGGCTCAACCTGCGCGAACGCTATGGCGTGACGGACGACCGGGTGGTCCGCGCGCTCGCTCTGATGGAAAGTTCGGTGGAAGATCCGTTGACCGCCGGGACGCTGGCGAGCAGCGTGGGCGTGTCGCTGCGTCAGCTTGAACGGCTGTTCGCGACCCAGCTCCAGACCAATATCGGCCGATGCTACGCCGCCATCCGGCTGGAGGTCGCGCATGACCTGCTCCACAAGACCGGCATGTCCGTCACCGACGTCGCCGTCGCCACGGGCTTTCGCAGCGGAAGCTATTTCGCCCGTGCCTATCGAAGCCATTTCGGCGAGCCGCCGAGCGCAACGCGGAGATCGCGGTAAAAGAAGCCGCGTCAGCCCTGTCCGGTGAGCGGGCGCGAACGAGCGTCCGATGCACGGGGCCAGAACCGCCGTGGCGTGAAACGCCCGACGGCATTCCAGGGGGTCGGCAGCGCGCCAAACCCCCGGAAGAATTCTTTGCTCTCAAAGGATGATCGTGCAGTTGAGGAGACTCGAACAACTGCACGCGCGGAACTCAACGCTCGGACATCAGCTCCTCGATCAGATCGCCCTTTTCGCCTGGCGCAAGACTTGGCGTACGACGCTCGCCGGCACCGCGAAGCCAATGCCGATGTTGCCTTCTCCGCCCGGCGCGAGGATCGCTGTGTTGATGCCGATCACCTCACCGCGCATGTTGATCAGCGGTCCGCCCGAGTTACCGGGATTGATGGGCGCATCGGTCTGGATCAGCCCCATCCCGCTCTGCGGCGTCAGCCCGCGACCCAGTGCGCTGACGATGCCGGCGGTAACAGTTTGCCCAAGACCGAACGGATTGCCGATCGCTACCACATAATCACCGACCTCCGCGGTGTCGGAACTGGCCAGAGGAGCTGCTACCAGCCTCTCGGGCGGAATCCGCAAGACTGCCAAGTCCGTGCCTGGGCTCGTACCGACGAGCTCTGCCGTAAACTGCCGCTTGTCCTGAAGGACGACCAGAATAGCCGAGCCCTCACCCACGACGTGGTTGTTCGTCAGGACGAGCCCGCGGGTGGCATCTATGATCACGCCAGATCCGGCGGATAGCCGGGGCTGCATCGCGGCATCCGGTACCCCCATGAAGCGGCGGAAGTAAGGATCGCGGAGCAATGGATTTTGGGCGTACGGGGAGGGATAGGCGACAGCGATATTGACCACGGCTGGGGCAACCCGTCTTACCAGAGGCGCGACGCTCAATCGCTCCAGCGGTATCGGCTCGCCCGACGCGGCGACCGCCGCACCGTCGGCCAGGGAACGATCCGGTCGCTGCATCACGGCGGGGGCGAGAAGCAACGCTCCCATTAACAGCATAAGTGCCGCTACCTCTCGTCGCATAAAATCGGTCCTTTATGCGCTTGTCCCAAGCCCCCGTGCCAAGGCTCGGATCAACCGGGCAGAAAAGCTGCGCGGATCGGCCTCGAATGCGCGTGCTTC
Organism: Rhizorhabdus dicambivorans; assembly: GCF_002355275.1. NCBI lineage: Bacteria > Pseudomonadati > Pseudomonadota > Alphaproteobacteria > Sphingomonadales > Rhizorhabdaceae > Rhizorhabdus > Rhizorhabdus dicambivorans. Next base: position 188,758 of record NZ_CP023449.1, read on the forward strand.
GGGGGCTGCTTCAGTGTCTGTTCCCATGGTGGAACTTCTCTCTCCCTGGTTCGCCGACTTTGAAATGGATCGCTGCCCCGGAGCTTTCAAGTTTGTGACGATCGTCGGTCGCGCCGCCTACCGACCCCCGCCAGAGCTGATCCAGCCCCCGGCTCAGTCGATCGAGATCACCCCGTTGACTGCGCGCCACTCGCTCGGTCGTATCAATTGATCGTGTGCGATGCGGACAGAGTGGAGCGCAGCGTCGATCTCGCTGCGCCAATGGTCGAGGAATTCGAACAGCACCGGAAAATCCGGAGCCAAGTCATATTCCTGCCAGACGAAAAGCTGGAGAAGCGACGGAGCGTCGGGACGATAATAATGGATTTCCGCAATCGTCAGCCCGTAGCCCTGCAGCTGCCGGATGAACGCCCTGTCGACCATTTCAGTGCAAGGTGGGCCTCGAGCCGGCAGGAATGCCGGCCACTCCCAGCATATGGATCCGTACGATCGTCGGCTGGAGCTGCTCGCCTTCGTGCCCGGGCGAGCCGGGACCGTGCCCATTTGCGGCCGCTTGTGCCGCTGCGATGGCGCGCTGAACCTCGGGTTCGTGCCGGGGTCCCACCCGCCGGGGGTGGATGAAGATTCGTCTGAAAATTGGCTGCGACAAGCCCGCCTCCCTTTCACGTGTCGCCACGCGGCCACAACCGGCCGCGGGCAAAAACTGGGTTCCCATCGGCGGTCCGTCAAGTCTCCCAAGACGCGGCTCCGACAAATTTTGGCACTCGACCGATCCGAGTGCCAAAATTTTTCGTTCCGCCTCTTGAACGGAAAAAACAAGCTTCCTAGCTCGGCGCCGCCTGTCGCTGGAAGCAGTGAGAGGAACGATACAAACGCTTTTGCAACCGGAGGTTATGCATGCATTTCCGTCCCTTGCACGACCGCGTGGTCGTCCGCCGCATCGAAGCCGAGGAAAGGACCTCGGGCGGCATCATCATTCCAGACTCCGCCAAGGAAAAACCGCAGGAAGGCGAGGTTGTGGCCGTTGGCCCCGGTGCCCGTGACGAGCGTGGCCAACTCGTTGAACTGACCGTCAAGCCGGGCGACCGCATTCTGTTCGGCAAATGGTCCGGGACCGAGGTTAAGATTGCCGCCGAGGATCTCCTCATCATGAAGGAGAGCGACATCCTCGGCGTGGTCGAAACCGTCACCGAACTCAAGCAGGCGGCCTGAGCCGCTTAACATCAGGAAGGAACAGAAAGGAGTATTCCATCATGGCTGCGAAGGAAGTCAGGTTCGCCTCGGATGCGCGCGACCGCATGCTGCGCGGCGTCGACACCCTCGCCAATGCGGTGAAGGTGACGCTGGGGCCGAAGGGTCGCAACGTCGTCATCGAGAAGAGCTTCGGCGCGCCGCGCATCACCAAGGACGGGGTGACGGTCGCCAAGGAAATCGAGCTCGCCGACAAGTTCGAGAATATGGGTGCGCAGATGCTGCGCGAGGTGGCGAACAAGCAGAATGACAAGGCGGGCGACGGCACGACGACCGCGACCGTGCTCGCCCAGGCGATCGTTCGGGAAGGCTCGAAGGCGGTTGCGGCCGGCATGAACCCGATGGACCTCAAGCGCGGGATCGCCCTCGCCGTGGGCGCCGTCGTCCAGGATCTGCAGGCGCATGCCAAGAAGGTCAGCGCCAATAGCGAAATCGCGCAGGTGGCGACGATCTCAGCCAATGGCGACGCCGAGGTCGGCCGCATCCTGGCGGAGGCCATGGAGAAGGTCGGCAATGAAGGCGTGATCACCGTCGAGGAGGCAAAAAGCCTCGAAACCGAACTCGAGACGGTCGACGGCATGCAGTTCGACCGCGGCTATCTCTCGCCCTATTTCATCACCAATGCCGAGAAGCTCAAGGTCGAGCTCGACGACCCATATATCCTCATCCATGAGAAGAAGCTTTCGAACCTGCAGGCGCTGGTGCCCCTGCTCGAGAAGGTCGTCCAGTCCGGCCGACCGCTGCTGATCATTGCGGAGGATGTCGAAGGCGAAGCGCTCGCGACGCTGGTGGTGAACAAGCTACGGGGCGGCCTGAAGGTCGCCGCCGTCAAGGCACCGGGCTTCGGCGATCGACGCAAGGCCATGCTCGAGGACATCGCGGTCCTGACCGGCGGCGAGGTAATCAGCGAAGAGCTCGGCACGAAGCTCGAGAACGTCACCATCGACATGCTCGGCCGCGCAAAGAAGGTGACGATCGACAAGGACAACACGACGATCGTCGACGGCGTCGGTGCGAAGCCCGACATCGAGGGCCGGGTGGCGCAGATTCGCCAGCAAATCGAGACCACGACGAGCGACTATGATCGCGAGAAGCTGCAAGAACGCTTGGCCAAGCTGGCAGGTGGCGTTGCGGTTATCCGCGTCGGCGGCGCGACCGAGGTCGAGGTTAAGGAGAAGAAGGACCGTGTCGACGACGCCCTGCATGCAACTCGCGCGGCGGTCGAGGAGGGTATCCTTCCAGGCGGCGGGATTGCGCTGCTACGTGCCTTGAAGGCTCTCGAAGGGCTGAAGCCTGCGAATGACGATCAGCAGTCCGGCATCGATATCATCCGCCGAGCCCTGCGCGCACCCGCTCGTCAGATCGCGGAAAATGCGGGTGAGGATGGATCGTACATCGTCGGCAAACTGCTCGAGCATCAGGATTATGCGTGGGGCTTCAACGCCGCCACCGGCGAATATCAAGATCTCGTCAAGGCCGGCGTGATCGATCCTGCCAAGGTCGTGCGGACGGCGCTGCAGGATGCCGCTTCGGTTGCATCGTTGCTCATCACCACCGAGGCCCTCGTTGCCGAGGCGCCCAAGGACGAGAAAGTAGCCGCCGCAACGTCCGATTATTGAGTTCGGGGGAGGGCGTCGCGTCCGCGCGCCCTCCCTTCGCCGGATCAGCCACAAACCATCCGCAATATGTCCGCACGTATATGGGCTTGAACTCCTCATCGAATGACCGGCGCCCCATGCCGCCTCCGTCCTGGCTAATTGCGCCGCATTTGCGGCGACCGGGGTCTGTGGCGGCCGCACGCACTTCGCAATCATTGGAGGCGTCGATGAAATTTGCGGCTGCTTGTCGCCATGCCACGGGAGCGCGCCGCCGAATACCGTTCCCGGACTGGCGAGCGGATGACGGCCGACCGCTTGCCATACTTCTTTCGCCGCAGGGTTGCGGGCAAAGGGAGGCACGCCTCCTCAGCTAAGTTGCACGTCAATGATCGTGGAGCCGGCGCGCCGAACACGATTTAGTGGGAGTGCTCATGCGGGTAAGGATTTGGATAGCCGGCACGGATAATTCTGGCCTGTCCCCGAAGGGAAACGCAGTTATTACAAGAATTTACGGACTGTTTGGTGCAGTCGACGAGACTCGAACTAGTCTCTCCAGCTCACCACAACCGCCAAAATCTGGGAAATTAATGGCGTAACTTCCGTAAGTTACATGTGTCGAATCTGCAAATTAGGATGGAGAGATAAGTTCGCTCGCGGACGGAAAGGTCGGCACGCTACTTTGCAATGGCGCTCGCGCCTTCCTACGGCCCCGTCCGCATAACAATGCACTCGCCTCTAGGGACATCTCCGCGGCCTAACAGCTGGAGGGCGTTTTGGGCGGGTAGCTCAACAGCTATCGATTGGCACCGCCACAGTCCGAACACTCACTCGGCGTTCCGGCGACAATCTGCGCTCTCCAGTTTCTCGAAGGGTCGGCGGCGACGGTATCGGGGATACCCCACGATCGTCTCCGATCACTCTAGGTAATCGGAACAAGGAGGCGTATTCTGGTGATCGATCCGGGGGTATCACGCCGCCGCTGAGCGAGACGAGCTGTGCTCATCACGATCTTTGCCCCCGCCAATGTACATTTGCTTGAGATCGCCGGGGTGCGCGATGCGCTTTTCGAAGCAAACTGCAAGATGCGATCGGGGGAGCCATATCGCGTTCGGTTGGTAACCGAGGACGGGACTCTTGCGGAGAGCTCGTGCGGCGTCAGGTTCATGCCCGATGTAGGTATGCGAGATGCGACTCAGCCATCCGATACGTTGATCGTTGTCGGGCCTTATGGGTCACCAGGTCGCTCAAGCGAAAAGGTTACGCGCTGGCTGCGGGAACAGGCCATGCAGTCGCGGCGCTACGGCTCGACTTGCACGGGCGCCTTTCTGTTGGCTCAGGCAGGACTATTGTCGGGGCGCCGCGTCACCACCCATTGGCAATATGCTGAACGGCTTGCCGCTGAATATCCCGAAATCCGGATCGAACCCGACCGAATCTTCGTTCGGGACGGACCAGTGTTCAGTTCCGCCGGGGTGACCGCGGCAATCGACCTCACCTTTTCGTTGATCGAGGAGGATCATGGAAGCGCTCTGGCCTTGTGGGTGGCACGCCGGCTCGTTGTTTTTTTAAAGCGACCAGGCGGACAATCGCAGTTCAGCGCAACGTTGACCGCACAGTCCGCCGTCACCAGTCCTATCGACAGGATCAGGCTTCAAGTCCTGGAAAATCCGCGTGCGGACCTGCGTCTCCCGGCAGTTGCCAAAGCGGCCGGCGTCAGCCCGCGACACCTTTCCCGGCTGTTCCACGCGGAACTCGGCATAAGCCTGGCCGCATATGTGGAAAAGACTCGCATCGAGATCGCCCGCGGCCTCCTGGAAGACAGCGCATCACCGATCAAGATGATCGCCTACGCCGCAGGCTTCGGTTCGACGGCGACCCTCCGACGAGCGTTCTCACGGAGGATCGGCGTTACGCCTCTGCAATATCGCCTGCGCTTTCAAACCGTTTCGGAAGATGCGGGCAATGACGAAAGTGACGCTGATTTGTCCTGAACCGTCGCTTGGCCGAACTTGTGATGGCCGGCGTGCCGCCGCATGTTGGCACCATGGAGGTCATATCATGCGACTCACTCCTACCCCGGCCATGCTGCCCACTGCTCCAAACGTGCATCGCGTCGCCCCGACGTACAGAGCTGATGAACAGCTCGACAGATACCATCATCCGCCGGTCTCCAGCGCGGCGTAACGTCCAGGCGAACGCGGCGGCAGCGCGCCAGGTGCGCGAACGCTGATATCATTCAAATAAGAGCCGGTGCCATGCGGGTTTGACGCAGGGCTACCGGAACCCTGCATCGGACATGACCATGGCTTTTCGATCTCTATCGAACGGCGGGGCGCTGTACGCCCTTGCCCGGCGCCCCCTGCTCGTCCCGGCGATGGCGATGATCCTATCGAGTGGCACGGCCGCCAATGCCATCATCCTCAGCGGAAATAACCCGACCGGTGGCCCGGTCATAATGTCCGCCGACGACATGGGCTGGTTAGCGGGTGTCGGTCGAGTTGAATGCCACGATCCTCGAACGCCCGGCATCGCCAATATGGCCACGGGCTGGGTGCTGGGCAGCGCCGACACGGTGGTGACGGCCGCCCATATATTTTTCCGTGGCCCCCGATCGGTTAAAGCGACCGGTGCCACCGACCCGACCAACTGCACTTTCGCTCTATATGACCCGAACGAGCAGATCCGGGAGAAAACCCACATTCGATATGCCCTGTCTCCCTGGGCAGACATTAGCGTCCGCAATGACAGCTCGTATGACGTCGCGATCCTGAAACTCGATCGGCCGGTCAAGATCGGTGCCCTTCCAGTGGCGATGCCTTTGAAAGGTTCCGAAAAGACGCTGGTGAATCTTATCGCTTTCCATTCTGGTGTCAGCGCGATCCAGCGCGCCTTAGTCACCAGAGGCCGGTTGCGCGACTTCCCGGCGAGCCAGTTGCGCGATGACACGACCGGCTTGCGCGTCACCAATCCGCAGCGGCTATTTTCGACATCGGCGGACTCGAGTCCGGGGTCATCGGGCGGCATGTATTATGACGAGCGCCTGCACGTCGCGATCGGCGTGCATCTGGGCGCTGTCTGCGATCAGGCCCGACCTCGATACGATCCCAATCTGTGCTTCAACTACGGGCTGCGTTTCACACCGGCGATCGTAGCGATGGTCGATATGGTCGTGCGTGATCAGCCAGTGCTCAGCAGACTGATAAAAGCTGATGGCAAGCCGGCTAGCATCGTCCCGGCACGCCATGGGCTCCTCGCGAATGACCAGGGCGAGCACCAATCCGACTCTCACGCGCTGAGTGGAGATTGAAGTGACTGAGAAGACGGAATTTGCGTGGGTCGAAGCACCGGATTGCGCGGACAGATTTTCGCTGGGCACCACCACCTTCCTGACCGGCCGTCCACCGGTCGCCGGTAGTGTCCCGGTTGAGATAACAGCCGAGGAGCTGACGGGCTTATGGTCTTTACGGTTCGGTATGTTCGGTTGCACCGAGAGTGAAACGCGAGGCGGCGTAATCCATCTCGGAGAGGGACTGCTCGGTGGCGGTGATGGCACATTTGCCTATTTGGGCCGCTGGACGCTTACCGGTATCGAATTGCGCGCCACACTCGATGTGGCCCGGCACCGGTGGAACGACATCTCGACAAGCATCTTCGGCATCCACGAAGATGTTTATCATGCCAACTGCATCGCGCATGCGATCACCGCCGACCTGTTCGAAGGCCGCATCCGACGCCTGGGTCATCCCGATGCACGGTTGACCATGCGCCGGATAGCGGTCCGTCAGGGACGGATACTGAACGCTGCATGTGTCCCGCAACTGGGTTGAAAGCGGACCTTCCGCTTTTAGCGAGTCAAATCCTTTAGCGCTGAGTCCAGAACGGAATCTCTGACCATAGCATGACCATCTTGCAGTCACCTTTTTGTCGACCGGAGACGGAGGCGAGAAGGGCCCAGAATTGAGGCGACGATCAGAGACCAAACCGACTTCAAGACCACCCGCACAAGCGCGAAAACGGCGCGGAACTGCGCCATTCCAGCCGGACCCCGAAGGGAAAATTGAGCTATTACAATGGCTTAAGGACTGTTTGGTGCGGTCGAGAAGACTCGAACTTCCACGGCCTTTCGGCCACAACGACCTCAACGTTGCGCGTCTACCAGTTCCGCCACGACCGCACATCGAGTAGGATCCCGGCGGGCCGGGATGCTGGCAGGCCCGCGCCACTAGCAAAGCGATGGGCGGGGCGCAACGGCTATTTCCCGCTGCTCAATAGAGAAACATCGGCATGCCTTCGACATGGGTGAGCTTGGGCCGGTAGCGCGCGGGATCGTAGAGCTTGTCGACATCGACCGTCTTGGTGCCACCGAGCAGCGTGTCGATCGGGACATGGCAGTAATTGCCGTCGCGCAGCGCCAGCATCCGCCCGGTCTCGCCCGCCTCGATCTTCTGGATCGCCATGCCGCCGAAGGCGAAGCCGACCATCCGGTCGAGCGCGTCGGGATCGCCGGAGCGCATCAGATAGGCGAGCTGCTGGACAATCGTCCCTTCCTTCGCATGATCCTCGATCATCAGCGCCAGCCGCCGGCTGACCGCCGTCTCGCTTCGCTTGGTGTTGGAGAGCTTGCGCTGCTCGTCGCCGGCCTCGTCGCCGAGCAGCTTCGCCCCCTCGGAGATCACGCACATCGCATAGGCGCCCGGCCGGCTCCTGCGGTCCGCCACCAACAGCGGCAGCAGCACGTCGGGATCGGCCGGCACCTCGGCAATCACGGTGCGGTCGACCTGGGCAAGGAAGCCGGCGAGCAGGGCCGTCTCGCCCGAACGCCGTCCGAACAGCTCGACGATCGCGATCCGCTCATGGCTCTCGGCGGTGGTGCGCAGCGCGTTGATCGCATCGACGGAGCGGGTGATCGCGGTCGAGAAGCCGATGCAATAATCGGTGCCGAACACGTCATTGTCCATCGTCTTGGGGATCGAGACGACCGGAAAGCCTTGCGCCGAGAGATGCGCCGAGAAACGCAGCGTGCCGTCCCCGCCCAGGGTGATCAGCGCGTCCACCCCCAGCCTGTCCAGGACATGGAGGACGTGATTCGTCCGGTCGCCGCCCTCGACGGTGCGCGGATCGGTGCGCGAGGTGTGGAGCATGGTGCCACCGGCCCGGTCGATCCCGCGCACCGCCTCGCGATCGAGCCGGATGCTGTGCGCGGAGACGCTGTCCGGATCGGCCGGATCGATCTCGAGGAAGCCCTGCCAGCCGCGCTTGAAGCCGATCGCCTCCCAGCCGCGATCGAGCGCCGACAGCGCGATCGATCGGATGCAGGGATTGAGCCCGGGAACATCGCCCCCGCCGGTCAGCACGCCGATGCGCATGAATCCTTGCCTCCGCTTATCCGTCACCCCAGCGAAGGCTGGGGTCCATGTCTCTCATCATTCGAGATGGCATCTGAGAAGACAACAGACATGGATGCCAGCCTTCGCTGGCATGACGTTCAAAAGGGTCGTTCGATCCCTCTGCTGGGCCGATCAGCTCCCCGTCGGCCCGATGAATGCCAGATGGAGGTTCTTCGCCCCGCGCGGGATATCCACCGCCGCGCTGTCGAACTCGGCCGATCCGCCGGGGGCGAGCATCGGCACCGGCCGGGTGATCGTCCAGCTGTAGACGGTACGGCCCGAGGTGTCGCGCAGCTCGGCGCGGATGTCGCGGACGGTCTGCGGCTGGTCGGTCGGGTTGACGATCCGGCCCGTCACCGCGAGCAGTTCGTTGCCGCTCGCGGTCTCACGCCGCTCGGGCTTGCTGGTCATCTCTATCACCAGCGGCACCGGGGCCGGGACGAGGTCGAGCCGCTCGGCGAGCTTGTCGGGGCCGACCGCGACGACCGCCCCGATCGTGGCGAGCACGACCAGCGCGGCGATCACCAGCACGATCGTCAGCAGCCGGCCGATGCGGCGGCGCGGGCGCGGATGGGCGGGCAGCAGACGATGGTCGTGAACCGGCGCCACCTCGCCCGGCGCGTCGTAGCGCGCCTGGACATCGGCTTCGGGCGCCTCGCTGTCGGCGGCGGCAGGCGGCGGAACCGGCTCCACCGTCTGCGGCGGGGGAGGCGGCCATGCGCCGGCGGGGGGCGGCGCGGCCGGCGCCTGGACCTGAGCCGGCGCAGGCACAGGGGCAGGCTCGGCCGTCTCGGCCACGCCCTCCTGGAACCAGCTATGCTTGCAGCTCGCGCAGCGCACCTGCCGGCCGGAGGCTCCGATCGCGGCGTCGGGGATCAGGTAGCGGGTCTGGCAGGCGGGGCAGATCAGTATCATTGGCACCCATCAGTAGCGCCGAGACGAGTCCGGCTGCAAGCAGGCTTTTGGGCATCAGCGGCGTTCCGCCCTTTGCGGGAGGCCCATTGCTGTGCCATGGCTCGGCCATGATCGGCGCCATGACGGGGAAATGGATCGGATGAGGCCGGGTGCCGCCAACATCGTCCAGTTCGAGAATGTCGGCCTGCGCTACGGATCCGGCGCGGAAACGCTGAGCGATCTGAGCTTCGGGCTGGAGGCGGGCGCCTTCTATTTCCTCACCGGCCCGTCGGGCGCGGGCAAGAGTTCGCTGCTGCGGCTGATCTATCTGGCGCAGCGGCCGAGCCGCGGGCTGATCCGCATGTTCGGCGAGGATGTCGTCACCCTGCCGCGCGGGCGCATGCCCGGCTTCCGCCGCCGGATCGGCACCGTCTTCCAGGATTTCCGGCTGATCCCGCATCTGTCGGCCTATGAGAATATCGCGCTGCCGCTGCGCGTGAACGGCGTGACCGAGGCCGACATCGACACGCCGGTACGCGAGATGCTGGAGTGGGTCGGCCTGTCGGGCCGCGCCTATGCCAAGCCCGCGACGCTGTCAGGCGGGGAGCAGCAGCGCGTCGCCATCGCCCGCGCGGTGATCGGCCGGCCCGAGATCCTCGTCGCCGACGAGCCGACCGGAAACGTCGATCCGGAGATGGCCGGCCGGCTGCTCTACCTGTTCGAGGCGCTGAACAAGCTTGGGACCACGATCCTGGTCGCGACCCACGATCTCCACCTGATCCCCCGCGTCCACCACGCCCAGACCATCACCCTCGACAAGGGGCGGCTCGTCACCCCCATGGCGGGCGCGCACTGATGGCGCTGTTCGGACGCGGATCGGGCAACTGGCTGACCAGCGCGGCGGGCCGGCGGCTGCTGCCCGAGGGCTGGCTGTCGGGGCCGATGCCCTGGGTGATAGCGATCATGATGTTCCTGATGGTGCTGGCGGCGGCGGCCGGGCTGGCGCTGGGCTTCGCGGCGCGGGGACTGGACAGCCATATGTCGAGCCAGATCACCATCCAGATCGTCGATGCCGATCAGCCGCGCCGCGATGCCACCGCCGACAAGATCGTCGCGGCGGCCTCCGCGCTGCCGGGCGTCGCGTCGGTGCGGCGGATCGGCGACCGCGAGATCGCCGAGCTGCTCCAGCCCTGGCTGGGGGCGGGCCTGGCCGAGAACGACCTGCCGGTGCCGGCGATGATCGACGTCGCCTTCCTGCCCGGATCGGAAGGCGGCATCGCCGCCGCCGAGGCAGCGGTGCGCGCGATCAGCACGCGGGCGCGGGTCGACGCGCACGCCCAATGGCTGGCCCCGCTCGCCGGGCTGATCGCCTCGCTGCGCTGGCTGGCCGGCGTGCTGGTGCTGCTGATGGCGGCGGCGGCCGCCTTCACCGTCGTCCTGGCCGCGCGATCGGCGCTCAACACCCATCAGGCGACAATCGACGTGATGCACCATCTGGGATCGAGCGACGCGCAGATCGCCCAGCTCTTCCAGCGCCGCATCGCCACCGATGCGCTGTTCGGCGGGCTGGTCGGGCTGGCGATGGCGAGCCTCGTCATCTTCGCGGTGGGGGATCGCATCACCCGGGTCGGATCGGACCTGATCGGATCGGTCGAACTGCCCTTCGCGGCCTGGGGGATATTGGCGATGCTGCCGCTGGCCGGTACGCTGCTGGCGATGATCGCGGCAAGGCTGACGATCGTCATGGCCCTGAGGCGACGGCTGTGAGGGCGCCAGCGACATCCGGCCCGGCGGCGGCTGTGACGCCGCCAAGGACAGTGGGCGTGGCGGCTATGAACGAAAAACTGTCTGCACGGCGCTGCTCCCAACAATCGTCATTCCCGCAAAAGCGGGAATCCACGGTCATGGCACGCTTTTGGCTGGACGTTCCGCCGTCCATGGATTCCCGCTTTCGCGGGAATGACGCAGCGGGATTGCGTGACGTGTCCGTCATCGGAACTGGCAGGCCATGATCGTCCGCACCCTGGCGCTCGCGCTGCTCGGCTGGATCGCCGGCTTCATGGCCTTCGCCTTGTTCCTGCCGCAGCCCGCCCCCGACGGGATCACCACCGAGGGCATCGTCGTGATGACCGGCGGGCGCGGGCGCGTGGAGCGGGGGCTGGCGCTGCTCGAGGCGAAGCGGGCGAAGCGGCTGCTGATCTCCGGCGCAGACCGGCGGGTGCGCCCGCACGAGCTGGCCGTCCAGTTCAAGGCTCCGGTCGCGCTGGTCGATTGCTGCGTCGACCTCGGCCATGAGTCGGTCGACACACGCTCCAACGCCACCGAGGCGGCGGGCTGGATCGGCCGCAACCGCTACCGTTCGATCCGGCTGGTCACGTCCGACTGGCACATGGTGCGCGCGCGTTACGACCTGGAAACCATGATCGGCGACGATATCCAGATCGTCACAGACGCGGTGCCGACCGAGCCGGGGCTGGTCGATCTGGTGCGCGAGTATAACAAATATCTGCTGCGGCGGGTGGCGGGGCTGATCGGCATATGATGGTGGCGCTGCGCTCGACCCTGTTCGCATTGCTCTTCTATCCCGGCACGGTGATCGCGGTGCTGAGCGCCTTCGTCAGCGCGCTGTTCGGCAACGCCGCCTTGCGCCGGCACGCCCTGGGCTGGGCTGTGTTCCATCGCTGGTGCGCGCGCTGGATCCTGGGAATCCGCACCAGGGTAGAGGGGCGGTTGCCGCCGGGGCCGCATCTCTATGCCGCCAAGCACCAGTCGATGTACGAAACGCTCGAGCTGCTGCTGGTGCTCGACGATCCGGCGGTGGTGCTGAAGCGCGAGCTGGCGGACATCCCGCTGTTCGGCCGGATCGCGAAGATGGCCGGGGTGATCCCGGTCGACCGGGCGGGATCGGCGAAGGCGCTTCGGCGGATGATGCGTGCGGCGGCGGCGGCGCGGGATGAACAGCGCTCGATCCTGATCTTCCCCGAAGGCACCCGGGTGCACCCCGGCGAACAGCCGCCGCTCCAGCCGGGCTTCGCCGGCCTCTACAAGCAGCTCGGGCTGGCGGTGGTGCCGATCGCGCTCGACAGCGGGCTGATCTGGCCCCGCAACAGCTTCCGCAAACACCCCGGCATCGTGACGATCCGGCTTGGCGAGCCGATTCCGCCCAGCCTGCCGAGGGCCGAGATCGAAAACCGGGTCCATGCCGCCATCAACGCTCTCGAACGGCCCCGGAACGAGTCGTTTTAAATCGCCTTGCCGCAACGGTTTGCCCGGAAATTAGACGGCGTGGCGGGTCCATGGTATAAGATTGGCAGCGGCGCCACTTCTTTCCCAAGCAGGACGCCGTGACAGCTTCTCCAGGGCTGCGCTTGCAAAGCCGGACAGTCCCATGAAATCGCAGATCGTACTGAACCGCTATGATGGCGGTACTCCCCCCGCCTTTTCGGGTTACTGGCAGGACATACCGCTCAACGTCACGCTCGATCTGAGCGCGGTGCTGAAGCTCGCCGGCCATGTCCAGATAGACGAGCGCCACGAACTGCTCGCCGCCAAGCGCGATACCGTCATCGCCGCGCTGAGCCGCCTTGCCGAGATGGGGCAGATCGAGACCCGCTCCGGCCGTGCCGAAACCATGCTGTCGGCGCTCGATCTGGATTGATCATAGGCCCTCCCTGCCAATGCAGGGGGATCAATGGCTACGGCCGAAATCGGGCTTGGCGTCGTCCTGGCCCTGCTCGATGATCGAACGGCGGACCGCGCGGGTGCGGGTGAACAGCTCGAACAGCGTGTCGCCATCGCCCCAGCGGATCGCGCGCTGCAACGCGGTCAGGTCCTCGGTGAAGCGCTGCAGCATCTCCAGCACCGCATCCTTGTTGTTGAGGAACACGTCGCGCCACATCGTCGGGTCCGAGGCGGCGATGCGGGTGAAGTCGCGAAAGCCGCCCGCCGAATATTTGATCACCTCGCTCTGCGTCACTTCCTCCATGTCGGACGCCGTGCCGACGATGGTGTAGGCGATCAGGTGCGGCAGGTGGCTGGTGACGGCCAGCACCAGATCATGATGCTTCGGGTCCATCACATCGACATTGGCGCCGATCCGCCGCCAGAATTCGGCGATCCGCTCGGCCGCCGCCGGCTCGCTGCCCTCGGGCGGCGTGACGATGCACCAGCGGCCGTTGAACAGCGTCGCGAAGCCCGCGTCCGGGCCGCTATTCTCGGTCCCGGCGACCGGATGGGCCGGGATGATCGTGGCACTCGGCAGCACGGCGCGCAGGGCGGTCAGCACGCTTTCCTTCGACGAACCGACATCGCTGACGATCGCGTCGGCGGGCAGGTCGTCGGCGATTTCCGCGCCGACCGCGCCCATCGCGCCGACCGGCACGCACAATATGACGAGATCGGCATCGACCACCGAGGCGCCCGCCGTGTCGGTGACGTCGTCGCAGAAGCCGAGCTGGCGGACCCGCTCGCGGACGTCCGCGTCGGCATCATGGCCGGTGATGCGCACCGTCGGCATCGTCGCCTGCACGGCGCGCGCGATCGACGAGCCGATCAGCCCCAGCCCGATGATGGTGACCCGTGCGAAAGGCAGCATCAGCCGGCCGCCTCGACCAGCGTGCGCAGCGCCGCGGTGAGGCCGCGAATCTCCTCTTCGGTGCCGATGGTGATGCGCAGCGCATGCGGCAATCCCTGACCCGGCAGCCAGCGGACGATATACCCCGCCTCCATCAGCCCTTCATAGGCGGCTTCGGCGGTCAGCCTGCCCTCGAACAGCACCAGCGAGAAATTGGCCTTGGACGGCACCGCGCGCAGGCCCTTATTGCCCATGCTGGCGATCTCGCCTTCGAACCAGCCCCGCCACTTCAGATTGTGGGCGCGGCTCTTCTCGACGAAGCCGGTGTCGCCAAGGCCCGCGATCGCGGCGAGCTGGCCGGCGGTGGTGACGTTGAACGGTGCGCGGATCTTGTGCATCGCCTCGATCACCGGCGCGCTGGCATAGCCCCAGCCGATCCGCTCGGCGGCGAGGCCGTAGATCTTCGAGAAGGTGCGGGTGACGAGGACATTGGGCCTGTCCTGCGCCAGCGCGAAGGCGCCGTCATCGTCGGCCGCTTCCAGATATTCGGCATAGGCCTGGTCGATCACCAGCAGGCAATCGGCCGGAGTCGCCGCATAGAGGCGGGCGATGTCGGCGGCCGGCGAATAGGTGCCGGTCGGGTTGTTGGGATTGGCGAGGAAGATCACCCGCGTCCGGGGCGTGATGTGCGCGATCAGGCTGTCGATGTCGGTGGCATAATCGGCATCGGGTGCCTCGACCGGCACCGCGCCGACCCGACGGGCCGCGATCGGATAGACCGAGAAGCCATAGCGGACATAGAGGACTTCATCGCCCTGACCGGCATAGGCGCCCGCCGCGAGATGGAGGATCTCGTCCGATCCGGTGCCGTAGATGACCCGCGCGGGATCGAGCCCGTGCGCCTTCGCGATCGCCTCGCGCAGCGCCGCCGCCGAGGCGTCGGGATAGCGATCGAGCGAGGATACGCCCGCGAGGAAGCCGGCCTTCGCCGCCTCGCTGGTGCCGAGCGGATTCTCGTTCGAGCTGAGCTTGGCGACCTTGCGGCCGTCAGCGGTGGTCGACCGGCCCGGAACATAAGGCGCGATCGCATCGATCCAGGGCTTGGGTGCGAGGGTGCTGGTCATGGGCTGCGCTTTAGGAGCCAAAACGCCTTGTCGCAATGCTCCCCCTTTGACCGTCATGCCAGCGCAGGCTGGCATCCATGTCTGCCTCCTCGCGAGATGCCATCTGGCCGGTGAGAGACATGGACCAGCCTGCGCCGGGGTGACGACCATTTCCTGGCCTCACCTCCACCATTGCAGCCTGCCCGCACAGGCCTTATTGCCGCTGCTCCCATGACCGACGACACCCGCTTCGGCCTAGCCCGTTCCGTGACCTTGGCCGGCCCGCTGCGGCTGGATGGCGGCGCGCGGCTGTCGCCGGTGTCGGTGGCCTATGAAACCTATGGCCAGCTCAATGCCGACGGCTCCAACGCGATCCTGATCTGCCATGCGCTGACCGGCGACCAGCATGTCGCCTCCGCGCACCCGATCACCGGCAAGCCGGGCTGGTGGACGCGGATGGTGGGGGCGGGCAAGCCGATCGATCCGGCCCGACACTTCATCATCTGCGCGAATGTGCTCGGCTCCTGCCTCGGCAGCTCGGGGCCCGCGACGATCGATCCGAAGACCGGCGCGCCCTATGCGATGCGCTTCCCGGTCATCACCATCCGCGACATGGTCCGCGCCCAGGCGCTGCTGCTCGATCATCTCGGCGTGGACACGCTCGCCGCCGTGGTCGGCGGGTCGATGGGCGGGATGCAGGTTCTGCAATGGGCCGCGACCTATCCCGATCGGGTGCGATCGGCGGTGGTGATCGCCAGCGCGGCGCGCCATTCGGCGCAGAACATCGCCTTCCACGAGGTCGGCCGCCAGGCGATCATGGCCGATCCGAAATGGAATGGCGGTGACTATTATGCGGCCGGCGATCCTCCCGCCGCCGGCCTTGCGGTCGCGCGGATGGCGGCGCACATCACCTATCTGAGCGAGGCCGGGCTGACCGAGAAGTTCGGCCGGCGCCTGCAGAAGCGGCCGGGCAAGGAGAACGGGGCCAAGAGCTTCGGCTTCGACGCCGATTTCCAGATCGAGAGCTATCTGCGCCACCAGGGGATCAGCTTCGTCGACCGGTTCGATGCGAACTCCTATCTCTACATCACCCGGGCGATGGATTATTTCGACCTGGCCGAGGAGCATGGCGGGCTGCTCGCCACCGCCTTCGCGGGCTGCAAGCAGACCCGCTTCTGCCTCGTCAGCTTCGACACCGACTGGCTCTATCCCACCGCCGAATCGCGCGCGATCGTCCATGCCCTGAACGCCGCCGGGGCGCCGGTCAGCTTCATGGAACTGTCGTCGCCGTTCGGCCATGACGCCTTCCTGCTCGACGTGCCCGAGCTCAACCGGGTGGTCGATGGCTTCCTGCGCGCGGGCGAGACAAGATGAGCGAATTGCGGCCCGACCTGGCGATCATCGCCGACCATGTAGCACCTGCTTCACGCGTGCTCGACGTGGGCTGCGGCGATGGCGAGCTGATGGACGTGCTGCGCGCGCGCGGCTGCGACGCGCGCGGGATCGAGATCGACCCGCGCAACGTCAGCCTCGCCGTGACGCGCGGCCTGTCGGTGGTGCAGGGCGATGCCGATACCGATCTGGTCAACTATCCCGACAACGCCTTCGACTATGCGATACTGAGCCAGACGCTGCAGACCGCGCGCGCGCCCGACCAGGTGCTGACCGAGCTGCTGCGGATCGGCCGCCGCGCCTTCGTCTCCTTTCCCAATTTCGCCTATTGGCGGGTGCGGCTGAGCCTCGCCTGGGGCGGGCGGATGCCGGTGACCCCGGCGCTGCCGGTGAGCTGGTACGAGACCCAGAACATCCACCAGCTGACGATCGACGATTTCCGCGCCTTCGTGAAGGAGCGCGGTATCACGGTCGAGCAGGCCTGGTTCCTGACCGGCGCGCGGCGGCGCGGCGAAGCGGCGGCGAACCTGCGCGCCGAACATGCGGTGTTCCTGCTGCGACGCTGACCCCGTCGCCCCGGCAGAGGCCGAGGCCGCAAGAGATGTGATCGGGGCAGGAGCCTGTTACGGCCCCGGCCTCCGCAGGGGCGACGACATGGGACTGTCTTACATGCCTAACACTGGACATCGCCCCACCCGCTGATAAGTCTGGCGTCATGATCATCAGCCGCCTCGCAGCGCTCGCCCTGCTCGCCACCCCGATCGCCATCACCGCCGAACCGCCGGCCGATTCCAGCTTCAGCGCCGATCGCTTCCGGGCGACGGTCGGCTTCCTGGCAGACGACCTGCTCAAGGGCCGCGACACCGGCAGCGAGGGATATGAGATCGCCGCGCGCTATGTCGCCAGCCGCTTCGCCGAGCTGGGCCTCAAGCCCGGCGGCGACGATGGCGGCTGGTATCAGCGCATCACCTTCCAGCAGACCGACTTCGCCGAAACACCGGGCCAGGTGACGATCACCGGCCCCGGCGGCGCCAGCCAGAGCTGGACGCATGGCACCGACGTGCTTGTAGGGCTGAGCGCCAACGAGCCGCATCTCGACCTGTCGGCGCCGCTGGTGTTCGTCGGCTACGGCATCGAGAACAAGCTGCTCGGCATCAATGATTATGCCGGGCTCGACGTGAAGGGGAAGATCGTCGTCACCCTGCGCGGCTTCCCGCAGGGCATGCCCAGCGAGGAGGCCGCCCATGCCGCGGCGACCAAGGCCCAGGCCGCGCAGGCGCATGGCGCGATCGGGATGCTCTCGGTCGGCACCAACCTGACGATGAAGACCCGGCCCTGGGCGCAGATGGTCCATTTCGCCGACGAGCCCGCCTTCGCCTGGGTCGGCGCCGACGGCAAGGCGTATGACGAGGCGCCGGGCATCCGCATCACCGCCGCGCTGAACGAACCCGCCGCCCAGGCCCTTTTCGCGGGTGCGCCGCAGAAGCTGGCGGCGATCCGCGCGATGGCCGACAAGGCCGGCGGCCGTCCCAAGGGCTTCGCGCTGAAGACCAGGGCGCGCATCCGGAGCGACAGCGTCACCAGGCGCGTCACCAGCCCGAACATCATCGCGATCCTGCCCGGCAGCGATCCGAAGCTGAAGGCCGAATATGTCGTCCTCTCGGCGCATCTCGACCATATCGGGGTGACGCCGGCCAGGCCCGGCGACAAGCCCGAGACCGACCGGATCAACAATGGGGCGCTCGACAACGGTGCCGGCATCGCGACGATGCTGGAGGTCGCCCGCGCCGCCGCGACCGCGCCGGACAAGCCGCGCCGCTCGCTGATCTTCCTGGCCTCCACCGCCGAGGAGAAGGGGCTGCTCGGCGCCGATTATTATGCGCGCCACCCGGGCGTGCCGATCAGGGCGATCGTCGGCAATGTCGATCTCGACATGCCGTTGCTGCTCTATCCCTTCACCGACGTCACCGCTTTCGGCGCCGACCATTCGACGCTGGGGCCGATCGTCGCGAAGGCGGTCGAGCCGATGGGCATCACGCTGTCGCCCGATCCGATGCCGGCGCAGACCATCTTCGTCCGCTCCGACCATTATATGTTCGTGAAACAGGGCGTTCCCGCCGTCTTCCTCGCCACCGGCTTCGCCAATGGCGGCGACAAGCATTGGGGCGCGTTCCTGAACGGCGCCTATCATCACCCCGACGACGACATGAACCAGAAGATCCTGTGGGATCAGGGCGCCCGATTCTCGGAGGCGAACTACCGGATCATGCGCGCCATGGCGGACGCCGATGTGCCGCCGCGCTGGTATGCGAAGGATTTCTTCGGCGACACCTTCGCGCCGAAGGCGGAAAAGGCGAAGCGGCCTTAAATAAAGATCCTCCCCATCGCAGATGGGGAGGAACTTTCAGTGTGCCCGGTAGCGCGTCAGATCGAACAGGTCGGCCGTGACCCAGCCATTGACGTAGTTCACATAGAACAGCGCGAACAGGACGGTCGCGACCACGGTGGTCCACAGCACCGTGCGCCACACCGAGAAACGCGGCGTGGCGCTTTCGGCCTGGCCGGGGACATGCGCCTCAGGCTCGGCGCTGCTGCGCAGCCGGAAGGGCAGCACCAGGAACAGGCAGCCCCACCAGAACAGCAGGTAGATCGCGATGATCGATGTGATGCGCATGATCGGCTTGCCTGCTCCGAGCCTGTGTCTCCCCTCCCCTTCAGGGGAGGGGATGGGGGTGGGGCCTATCCCCAGGAGTGGCGCCCGATCGGAGGCCCCACCCCAACCCCTCCCCTGAAGGGGAGGGGCTTATGCCGAACCTCATATCCGGATGATCGCCACCTCTACCACCGGCTTCTTGCCGGTCCAGGCGGTGGCCCGGCGGCGGACGGCGAGGCGGACGGCTTCCTTGAGCTTCGCCTCGTCCCCGCCGTTCCTGGCACCACCCTTGCCGGCCTTGGCCACCGCCCCAGCCGCCGCCTCGCAAGCGTCGGCGAGGAAATCCTCGCGGTCTTCCTCGACCGGCACGCCCTGCAGCTGGAGCGACGGCTCGCCCCGCAGCTGGCCCTTGCCGTCGAGCGCTATGGTGACGCCGATATAGCCGTAGAGACCGGTACGGCGGCGCTCGTTCATCGTCGAGCCGTCGGCGGGCAGGATCACGTCGCCGTCGAGGACGAGACGGCCGACCCGCTCATGGCCGATCGCCGCCGGCCCGTCGGGGGCGAGCCGCACGACCGTGCCGTTCGACTGGACGATGCCGTGGGGCACGCCGAGCCCCTTGGCGAAGCGTGCCTGCTCGGCCATGTGGCGCAGCTCGCCATGGACCGGCAGGATGATCTCCGGCCGGATCCACTCGTACATCGCCCGGAGCTCGGGGCGACCCGGATGGCCCGAGACATGGACCTCGGCCTGGCGATCGGTGACCATGTCGATCCGCTTGGCGGCGAGCGCGTTCTGGATGCGGCCGATCGCTATCTCGTTGCCGGGGATCTGCTTCGACGAGAAGACGACCGTGTCCCCGGCCGACAGCTTGATCGGATGGTTATCGAAGGCGATCCGCGACAGCGCGGCGCGCGCCTCGCCCTGGCCGCCGGTGGCGATGATCATCACCTCACGCGGCGGCAGGCTCATCGCCTCGTCGACATCGATCAGCGGCGGAAAATGCTGGAGATAGCCGCTGGCCTTGGCGACGCGGATGATCCGGTCGAGCGAACGGCCGGCGACGCACAGCTTGCGGCCGGTATCCTGCGCGACCTCGCCCAAGGTCTGGAGCCGCGCCGCGTTCGAGGCGAAGGTGGTGACCAGCACGCGCGCCTTGCAGGCGGCAATCACCTCGTCGAGGCCCTTGCGGACGTCCGCCTCGGAGCCGGAGGCTTCTTCGTTGAACACATTGGTCGAATCGCAGACCAGCGCCAGCACGCCCTTGTCGCCGATCGCGGTCAGCTCCGCGGCGGTGGAGGGTTGGCCGAGCAGCGGCTCCTCGTCGATCTTCCAGTCGCCGGTGTGGAAGATTCGGCCGTGCGGCGTGTCGATCAGCAGCGCATTGCCCTCGGGGATCGAATGGGCCAGCGGGACATAGGTGAAGCCGAACGGGCCGAGCTGGAAGCTGCCCTCATTCTCGATGACGTTGAGGGTCACCTTGTCGGCGATCCCCTCCTCGTCGAGCTTGCCCTGGATCAGGGCGGCGGTGAAGCGGGTGGCGTAGAGCGGCACGCCGAGATCGGCGGCGAGATAGGGGATCGCGCCGATATGATCCTCATGCCCATGGGTCAGCACCACGCCGAGCAGATCTTCGGCTCGCTCCTCGATGAACGAGAGATCGGGCAGGATCAGCTCGACCCCGGGATAGCCGGGATCGGCGAAGGTAAGGCCGAGATCGACCATCACCCATTTGCCCTGGGTGCCGTAGAGATTGACGTTCATGCCGATCTCCCCGGAGCCGCCAAGCGCCAGGAAGAGCAGTTCGTTACCGGGAGTAGTCACGTAGTAATTTGTCCAATCTGATATGTCGTCGCCCCGGCGGAGGCCGGGGCCGCCATCATCCGGGATGGCGTTGCGTTCTTATCCGTTGCGGCCCCGGCCTCTGCCGGGACGACGTGAAATCCTCTACTTCGCCGCCTTGTACCGATCGTACATCAGCCCCAGCCCCTGGATGGTCAGGTCAGGCTCGATGCTGTCGAACAGCTTCACATGCCGTTCGAACAGCGGGGCGAGGCCGCCGGTCGCGATCACCTTGGCCGGGCGCCCGACCTCGGCCTTCATCCGCGCCACCAGCCCCTCGATCATCGAGACATAGCCGAAATAAATGCCGATCAGCATCTGATCGGTGGTGGTGCGGCCGACCACGCTGGGCTTCTCGGGCGCCTCGATCGCGATGCGGGGCAGCTTGGCCGCCGCCGCCACCAGCGCATCGAGCGACAGGTTGATGCCCGGTGCGATGATCCCGCCCTTATAGGCCCCCAAATAATCGACCACGTCAAAGGTGGTGGCCGTGCCGAAGTCGATCACGATCAGGTCGCCGGGATGGCGGGTGTGCGCCGCGATCACGTTGACCGCGCGATCGGCACCGACATTCTGCGGCTCGTCGACATCGAGGACGATCCCCCAGTCGACCGGCGGGCGCCCCGCGATCAGCGCGTCCACCCCGAAATATTTCGATGCCAGCACCTCTAGATTGTGGAGCGCGCGGGGCACCACCGTCGCGACGATCACCGCTTCGATATCGCTGCGGTCATAGCCTTCGAGCTGGAGCAACTGGTGCAGCCACACCGCATATTCGTCGGCGGTGCGACGGGGATCGGTGGCGATGCGCCAGCGCGCCCTGATCTCGCCGCCCGCCTGGCCCGGACCCGATCCGGGCTCGACCAGCGCGAAGACGATATTGGTATTCCCGGCGTCGATCGCAAGCAGCATGTGCGGTCCCGTCCCTTTCCGGCAGGGGCTATAGAGGGATTTCGAGACAGATGGAAATCATCTGCCGGCTCCGAAATCACGCCACGAGAAGCCTGTGTAGCGACAGCTACAGCAGGAAGACGTCGCCGGCATGCACCACATGCACCCGGCCATCGGCGCTTTTGAGACGGAGCGCACCGTCGCTTTCCAGTCCCTCATAGAGGCCTTCCAGCACCCCCTCGGGCGCGTTCACCCGCAGTGCCGATCCGGGCGGGTGCGCGCGCGCCTGCCAGCGGGCGAGCACCACGCCCAGCCCCTCGTTGCGCCACCGCGCGAGCCAGGCGGCGAAGCTCGCCGCCAGGTCCTGCGCGAAATCGGCCGGGTCGGGCGCCGACAGGCCGAGCACGGCAAGGCTGGTCGCCGGGCGATCAGGCAGATCGGGATGGTGGGCCAGGTTGACGCCGATCCCGACCACCACCGCGTCGCCCGTACCTTCGAGCAATATGCCCGAGATCTTGGCGCCATCGGCCAGCAGGTCGTTGGGCCATTTGATCACCAGCCGGTCAGTCGACAACCAGCCTTGGAGCAGCGCGTCGAGCGCGACCGCCGCGACCATGGCGAGGCTGGGCGCCGGCGGATCGCCGGACATGCGGCGGACCAGCGTACTGGCGTAGAGATTGCCGGGCGGCGACACCCATTGCCGGCCCTGCCGCCCGCGCCCGCCGCTCTGCGTGCCGGCGCGCAGCCAGCTTCCCTCGGGCGCGCCGTCGCGGGCCAGCGCCAGCATATCCTCGTTGGTCGAACCGGTGGAGGGGATGTGGTGGATCACTGGAAAGATCCTCCCTGCGCGAAGCGTGGGGAGGAGGACCGTCCGCGAAGCGGATGGTGGAGGGGTCGGCGCTGCAAGCACCGCTGCGCGCCGCACCCCTCCACCACGCCTTCGGCGCGGTCCCCCTCCCCATCTGCGATGGGGAGGATCTTGAAGGTCAAAACAGCGACCGGGCCGCCGCCATGCTGGTGGCATCGAGCAGCGGGATGGCGAGATAGCCGAGCGGTGAGACGGCGAGTGCCGCCAGCGCGATCAGCCCGCCCTCCAGCGGCGAGGCCTGCGGCGCATAGTTGGCGGCGGGCTCGTCGAAGTAGATCGTCTTGACGATCTTCAGATAATAGAAGGCGCCGATCACCGAGGTCGCGATGCCGATCATCGCCAGCGGCCAGAAGCCCGCCCGGACCAGCGCGTCGAACACCAGGAATTTCGGCCAGAAGCCGAACAGCGGCGGAATGCCGGCGAGGCTGAACATGAAGATCGCGAAGGCGGCGGCGAGACCGGGGCGGCTGCGCGACAGGCCCGACAGCGACGCGATCGTCTCGATCGGGCGGCCATCGGCATCGCGCATCTGCAGGGCGCAGATGAAGCTGCCCAGCGTCATCGCGACATAGACCGCCATATAGGTGAGCGTCGCGGCGACGCCCTCGGCGGTGCCGGCGGCGAGGCCGAACAGCGCGAAGCCGACATTGTTGATCGACGAATAGGCGAGCAGCCGCTTGAAGTTGCTCTGCCCGATCGCGGCGACGCCGCCGAGGATCGTCGAGGCGAGCGCCGAGAAGATCACGATCTGGCGCCAGGAGTCGGTGGCCGACCCCATCGCCTCGACCGCCACCCGCATCAGCAGCGCCATCGCCGCGACCTTCGGCGCCGAGGCGAAGAAGGCGGTGACCGGGGTCGGCGCGCCTTCATAGACGTCCGGGGTCCACATGTGGAACGGCACCGCCGAGATCTTGAAGGCGAGGCCGGCCAGCACGAACACCAGGCCGAACATCGTGCCCGTGCCGATCTCCTTCGACATGGCATCCGACAGACCCGCGAACAGCGTGGTGCCGGTGAAGCCATAGAGCAGCGAGATGCCGTAGAGCAGGATGCCCGAGGCCAGCGCGCCGAGCACGAAATATTTGAGCCCCGCTTCGGCCGAGCGGGTGTCGCCGCGCAGGAAGCCCGCCAGCACATAGGCCGAGAGCGACTGCAGCTCGAGACCGACATAGAGCGTCAGCAGGTCGCCCGCCGACACCATCATCCCCATGCCGACCGCCGAGAAGAGGATCAGGATGGGATATTCGGCGCGATAGCCGCCCGCCCGGCTGAAGAAGCCCGGCGCGACCATCACCGATACGGCGGCAGCGATATAGATGAGCAGCTTGGCGAAGGCGGCGAAGCTGTCGGCGATGTAGAGGCCGTCGAAACCCGGGCCGCCGCTGCCGGCGGGGCCGGTGAGCGAAAAGGCGGCGGCGCCGAACAGCGCGACC
This sequence comes from Rhizorhabdus dicambivorans, assembly GCF_002355275.1. NCBI lineage: Bacteria > Pseudomonadati > Pseudomonadota > Alphaproteobacteria > Sphingomonadales > Rhizorhabdaceae > Rhizorhabdus > Rhizorhabdus dicambivorans. The sequence goes on from NZ_CP023449.1 coordinate 212,643, forward strand.
GCGCCCCAGCCGATGGCGCGCGACAGGCCGTCGCCACCGAAGGCCGCGACCATCAGCAGCAGCATCGCGCCGATCGAAAGGATCAGCTCGGGAACGGTAAGGGCGAGCGATGCGGTCATCGACATCAGTGGTGCGCCTCCGCATGCGCAGATACGGTTGGGGCCTTGCCGACGGCGACCTTGGCGTCGCTTTCGGGTGCAGCGGGGGCGAGCCGGGCGAGGACCGCGCCGACATCGTTGCGCATCGGCGCCAGGAAGCTTTCGGGATAGATGCCCATCCACAGCGTGGCGAGCGCGATCGGCACGAGCATCAGCATCTCGCGCGGGGTGAGATCGGTCATCGCCGCGGCCTCCGGCGTCCGGGGCGCGCCATAGGCGATCCGGGCGTAAAGGTAGAGCATATAGGCCGCGCCGGTGATGATCCCCGTGGTGGCGACCAGCGCCACCCAGGAGGAGATCGCATAGGCGCCGACCAGGCTCAGGAATTCGCCGACGAAGTTGCTGGTGCCGGGCAGGCCGACCGACGCCATGGTGAACAGCAGGAACAGCAGCGCATATTTGGGCATATTGTTCGAAAGGCCGCCATAGCGGCTGATCTCGCGGGTGTGCATCCGGTCGTAGATCACGCCGACGCACAGGAACAGCGCGCCCGAGACGAGGCCGTGGCCGAGCATGACCATCAGCGCGCCCTCGATCCCCTGCCGGTTGAAGGCGAACAGGCCGATGGTGACGAAGGCCATGTGCGCGACCGACGAGTAGGCGATCAGCTTCTTCATGTCCTCCTGCACCAGCGCGATCAGCGAGGTGACGACCACCGCGACCATCGACAGGCCCATCACCAGCCACATCAGCTCGGCGCTGGCGATCGGGAACATCGGCAGCGAGAAGCGGATGAAGCCGTAGCCGCCCATCTTCAGCAGCACGCCGGCCAGGATCACCGAGCCCGCGGTGGGCGCCTGGACGTGCGCGTCGGGCAGCCAGGTGTGGACCGGCCACATCGGCATCTTCACCGCGAAGCTGGCGAAGAAGGCCAGGAACAGCCAGGTCTGCGCCGAGGCCGGGAAGTCATAGGCCATCAGGGTCGGGATGTCGGTGGTGCCCGCCTCGTTCACCATCCACAGCATCGCGATCAGCATCAGCACCGATCCGAGCAGCGTGTAGAGGAAGAATTTGTAGCTGGCGTAGATGCGGTCCGCGCCGCCCCAGATGCCGATGATCAGGTACATCGGGATCAGGCCGGCTTCGAAGAAGATGTAGAAGAGGAACAGGTCCTGGGCCGCGAAGACGCCGATCATCAGCGCCTCCATCAGCAGGAAGGCGGCCATATATTCGGGCACGCGCTTCTCGATCGCCTCCCAGGAGGCGAGGATGCAGATCGGCATCAGGAACACCGACAGCACGATCAGCAGCAGCGCGATGCCGTCGATGCCGAGCGCCCAGGCGAAGCGGCCGAACAGCGCGACGCTTTCGGTGAACTGCCATTGGGGCCCGCCGATCTCGTAGCGGGTCCACAGCAGGATGCCGAGGATCAGATCGAGGACGGTCGCGGCGAGCGCGATCCAGCGTGCACCCCTGGCACCCGCGAACAGACAGGCCAGCGCCGCCACCAGCGGCAGCGCGATCATCAGGGTTAGGATCGGAAAGCCCATATCAGCCCACCATCGCCCAGGTCGCGGCGGCGGCCAGGCCGAGCAGCATCACCAGTGCATAAGTATAGAGATAGCCGGTCTGCGCGCGGCGCGCCCAGGCCCCGGAGCCCGAGACCAGAGCGGCGATGCCGTTCGGCCCGAAGCGGTCGATCGTGCCCTGGTCGCCCTTCTTCCAGAAGAAGCGGCCGAGCCAGAAGGCCGGGACCACGAACAGCACATGGTACAGCTCGTCGAAATACCATTTCCGCAGCAGGAAATCGTAGAGCACGCTGAACTGCGCGGTGAAGCGCGCCGGCACCGTGCGGTCGAGCACATAGGCCCACAGCGCGATCAGGAAGCCGGTGATCATGACGATGGTGGCCGACCATTTCACCCACCACGGCACCTCGTGCATCGCGTGCATCAGATGCTCGTCGAAGGCCAGGCTGCCCGCCCAGAAGGCGCCGCCATGGTGCGAATCGATGAAATAGGGCGCCCAGAGGAAGCCCGCGAAGATCGCGCCGACGCTCAGCACCGCGAGCGGGATCAGCATCGTCGCCGGGCTCTCGTGCGGATGATAGCCCGCGTCACCCTCGGCCGGATGGCCGTGGTCATGCGCGGCATGTGCATGCGGGTCATGGCCGGCATCTTCCTGTGCGGGCTCGTCATGATGGTCATGGCCATGCGCGTCATGGACGGCGTGCTGGATATGCTCCGAGCCGGCCCAGCGCGGCTTGCCGTAGAAGGTCAGGAAGACGAGCCGCCACGAATAGAAGCTGGTCAGCAGCGCCGCGAACACCGCCACCGCATAGGCGACACCACCCGACGACGAGCCGTTGGCGAAGGCCGCCTCGATGATCGCATCCTTCGAGTGGAAGCCCGCGAAGCCCGCCACGCCGACGATGCCGACGCCGGTGATCGCGAGGGTACCCGCCATCATCGCCCAATAGGTGAAGGGGATATGTTTCCTGAGGCCGCCATAATAGCGCATGTCCTGCTCATGGTGCATCGCGTGGATCACCGAGCCGGCGCCGAGGAACAGCAGCGCCTTGAAGAAGGCATGAGTGAACAGGTGGAACATCGCCGCGCCATAGGCGCCGACGCCCGCCGCCATGAACATGTAGCCGAGCTGCGAGCAGGTCGAATAGGCGATGACGCGCTTGATGTCGGTCTGGGTGGTGCCGACCGTCGCCGCGAACAGCGCCGTGGCGGCGCCGACATAGGTGACGACATGCATCGCCGTCTCGCTGACCTCGAACATCGGCGACAGGCGGCAGACCATGAACACGCCCGCGGTCACCATCGTCGCGGCGTGGATCAGCGCCGACACCGGGGTGGGGCCTTCCATCGCGTCGGGCAGCCAGGTGTGCAGGCCGAGCTGGGCCGACTTGCCCATCGCGCCGACGAACAGCAGCAGGCAGAGCAGGGTCATCAGGTCGACGCGCGCGCCGAGGAAGCCGATCGAGGCATTGGCATAGCCGGGGGCCGCCGCCAGGATCTCGGGGATCGAGACGGTGCCGAACACCAGGAAGGTGCCGAAGATGCCGAGCGAGAAGCCGAAATCGCCGACCCGGTTGACCACGAAAGCCTTGATCGCGGCGGCATTGGCGCTGGGCTTGTGATACCAGAAGCCGATCAGCAGATAGGAGGCGAGGCCGACGCCTTCCCAGCCGAAGAACATCTGCACCAGGCTGTCCGACGTCACCAGCATCAGCATCGCGAAGGTGAACAGCGACAGATAGGCGAAGAAGCGGGGCTGGCTCGGATCCTCCGCCATATAGCCCCAGCTGTAGAGATGGACGAGGCTGGAAACCGATGTCACCACCACCAGCATCACCGCCGTCAGCGTGTCGACGCGCAGCGCCCAGTCGACCGAAAGGTCGCCCGACTGGATGAAGGTGAGCACCGGATGGACGTGCGCGGTCAGCTCACCGGTCATGAAACCCATGAACACGGGCCAGCTCATCGCGCAGGAGGCGAACAGCGCGCCGGTGGTGACCAGCTTGGCCGGCACATTGCCGATCAGGCGGTTGCCGAGGCCCGCGACGATCGCGGCGAGCAGGGGCAGGAAGACGATAAGCGTGATCACCGCTGCGGGACCCCTTCCACAGGCGTCGCCCCGGCGGAGGCCAGGGCCGCAAGAGAGTCGGACGCGCCCAGCAGCATGGCGGCCCCGGCCTCCGCCGGGGCGACGAGGAGGAGAGCCATGATCACCCCTTCATCCGGTTGATGTCGTCGACCGCGATGGTGCCGCGGCCACGGAAATAGATGACGAGGATCGCCAGGCCGATCGCGGCTTCGCCCGCCGCCACCGTCAGCACGAACATCGCGAAGACCTGGCCGACCAGATCGCCGAGATAGGCCGAGAAGGCGACGAGGTTGATGTTCACCGACAGCAGGATCAGCTCGATCGCCATCAGGATGATGATGACGTTCTTCCGGTTGAGGAAGATGCCGAACACCCCCATCACGAACAGGATCGCCGAGACGACGAGATAGTGCTGCAGCCCGATCATTCTCCGATCCTCGCTATGCGCAGCATGGGAAGGGGGACCGCCCGCAGGGTGGTGGAGGGGTAGGGCAGAACCGATTGGCCGGCGATGGCGCAGAGGTCGGAAGACCCCTCCACCATGCTAGGCATGGTCCCCCTCCCCGCGCTACGCGCAGGGCGGATCTTAAGGTTGGCGATCACAGCTCCACCCCCTGGCCGACGGCCGGCTTGACGTTGCGGGTCGCATCCTCGGGCCGGCGCATGTTCTGCGCGCTGACATTCTGCGCCTTCACGCCGCCGCGCACCCGGTGGGTCAGCACGATCGCGCCGATCAGCGCGACGAGCAGGACAAGGCCGGCGCCCTCGAAGATGTAGAGATAGCGGGTGTAGAGGAGCGTGCCGAGCGCCTCGATATTGGGCACCTCGTCCGGGGTGGGCGCGATGCGCTGGGCCATGTCGATGCCACCCGCGTGCCAGGCGCCGACCGCGAAGATCATCTCCGCCGCCAGCACGATCACCAGCAGCACGCCGAACGGCAGATATTGGGCGAAGCCCGCGCGCAGTTCGGCGAAGTCGATGTCGAGCATCATCACCACGAACAGGAACAGCACCGCGACCGCGCCGACATAGACGATGACGAGCAGCATCGCGATGAACTCGGCGCCGACGAGAATCATCAGCCCCGCCGCGTTGAAGAAGGCGAGGATCAGCCACAGCACGCTGTGCACGGGATTGCGCGCCAGGATGGTGAGCGTGCCCGAGGCAATCACCAGCGAGGCGAACAGATAAAAGGCTATGGTCTGGATCACGGCTTTATCAGCTTCCCATCTCGGCGGCGGCGTTACCGGTACGGCGCATCGGCGGCAAGGTTGGCGGCGATGGCGGGTTCCCAGCGGTCCCCGTTCGAAAGCAGCTTTTCCTTGTCGTAGATGAGCTCTTCGCGCGTCTCGGTCGAATATTCGAAGTTCGGGCCCTCGACGATCGCATCGACCGGGCAGGCTTCCTGGCAGAAGCCGCAGAAGATGCACTTGGTCATGTCGATGTCGTAGCGCGTGGTGCGGCGCGAACCGTCGTCGCGCGGCTCGGCCTCGATCGTGATCGCCTGGGCCGGGCACACCGCCTCGCACAGCTTGCACGCGATGCAGCGCTCCTCGCCGTTCGGGTAGCGGCGCAGCGCATGCTCGCCGCGGAAGCGCGGCGACAGCGGGTTCTTCTCATAGGGGTAGTTGATCGTCGCCTTGGCCTTGAAGAAATATTTCAGGGTCAGCCAGTGCGCCTTCACGAACTCCCAGAGCGTGAACGACTTGATGATGTGCCCGAGGCTCATCGGATCAGACTCCGTAGCGGGTGAGCATCAGCCACCCGGAAACCAGGAACACCCAGAACAGCGACAGCGGCAGGAAGACCTTCCAGCCCAGCCGCATCAGCTGGTCGTAGCGATAGCGCGGCACCGTCGCCTTCACCCAGGAGAAGACGAAGAAGAAGAACATCAGCTTGGCGAAGAACCAGACGATACCCGGCACCATGTAGAGCGGCGCCCAGTCGACCGGAGGCAGCCAGCCGCCCCAGAACAGGATGGCGTTGAGGCCGCACATCAGGATCACATTGGCATATTCGCCGAGCCAGTAGAGCGCGAAGGCCATCGACGAATATTCGGTCTGGTAGCCGGCGACGAGCTCGCTTTCAGCCTCGGTCAGGTCGAATGGCGCGCGCGCCGTCTCCGCCATCGCCGAGATCAGGAACACCACCGCCATCGGGAACAGCAGCGGATTGAAGCCATAGCCGTTGATGAAGCCGAAGATATGGGCGCGCTGCCCCTCGACGATCGCCGACATGTTGAAGCTGCCGGTCCACAGCACCACCGAGATCAGCACGAAGCCGATCGAGACCTCGTAGCTGACCATCTGCGCGGCCGCGCGGAGCGCCGAATAGAAGGGATATTTGGAGTTGGACGCCCAGCCCGCGATGATCACGCCATAGACGCCGATCGACGAGGCGGCGAGGATGTAGAGCAGGCCGATATTGATGTCGGCCAGCACCACGCCCGGCGCGAACGGGATCACCGCCCAGACGATCAGCGCGACCGTGAAGGTGATGATCGGCGCGAGGATGAACAGGCCCTTGTTCGCCGCCGCCGGGATGATGGTTTCCTGCAGGAAGACCTTCAGGCCGTCGGCAAAGCTCTGCAGCAGGCCCCAGGGGCCGACCACGTTCGGGCCGCGCCGCAGCGCCATCGCCGCCCAGATCTTCCGATCGGCATAGATGATCATCGCCACCGCCAGCATCAGCGGCAGCGCGATCACCAGGATGCCGATGATCGTCGAGGCGAGCCACGCCCATTCGAAGGGCAGGCCCCAATGCTGGAACAGCGCGGTCAAGCGACCCCTCCCTCAACCGTCGCCCCGGCGGAGGCCGGGGCCGTCAGAAGCATTTTGCGACCGTTTGCCATCCCGATGGCGGCTCCGGCCTCCGCCGGAGCGACGATGGAGGTCCGGACGCTCATTCCGCCGCCTCCGCGAAGCTCTGCCCGTGGATCAGTTCGGCCGAGCAGCGCTGCATCGTGTCGCTGGCACGGGCGATCGGGTTGGTCAGGTAGAAGTCCTTGACCGGATAGCCGACCGGGCCCGAGGCGGCGGCCGGGAGCGCCGGCGGCGCCCATGGGTAGGCCGCGAGGCCTTCACGGCCGAGATCGGGCACGTCGGCGGCCATCGCCGCGCGCAGCGCATCGAGGCTGTCGAACGGCAGCTTGTGGCCCAGCACCTCGCTGAGCGCACGCAGGATCGCCCAGTCCTCGCGCGCGTCGCCGGGCGGGAAGACCGCGCGGTCGCCGCGCTGGACGCGCCCTTCGGTGTTCACATAGGTGCCCGGCTTCTCGGTATAGGCGGCCCCCGGCAGGATGACGTCGGCCGCAGCCGCGCCCGCATCGCCATGATGGCCGATATAGACCTTGAAGCTCTTGTCGAACTTCGCGACGTCGACATCGTCGGCGCCGAGCAGGAAGAGCAGCTTCGGCGCGGCGGCGGCGAGATCGGCAATACCGCCCTTCGCGCCATAGCCGAGCATCAGCGCGCCCATGCGGGCGGCGGCGAGATGGACGACATTATAGCCGTTCCAGCCGTCCCGGATCAGCCCGAGCGGACCGGCCAGCGCCAGCGTCGCGCCCTGCGCGCCCGCCTTGAGCCCGCCGCCGCCGAGGATCAGCGCCGGGCGCTGCGCGCCGGCAAAGGCATCCGTCACCGCCTGCGGCAGGCTGCCGAGCAGGCCGAGATCGTTGCCGAGCCATTCGACCTTGTAGCTGAGGTCCAGCGCCTCGCCGATCGCGAACACCTTCGCCCCGCGCTTCACCGCCTTGCGGACGCGGGTGTTGATCAGCGGCGCTTCCCAGCGCAGGTTGGTGCCGACCAGCAGGATCGCGTCGGCGGTCTCGATGCCGGCGATGGTGCTGTTGAAATTGACCGCCGCCAGATTAGTGACGTCATAGTCCATGCCGGTCTGGCGGCCTTCGAGCAGGGTCGAGCCCATCTGCGCGAGCAGCGCCTTCGCGGCATACATCGTCTCACAGTCGAGTTGGTCGCCCGCGACCGCCGCCATCGAGGAACCGGCCTTGACCGCCTTGATCGCGGCGAAGGCATCGGCCCAGCTCGCCTCGACCAGCTTGCCGCCCTTGCGGACATAGGGCCTGTCGAGACGGCGGCGGACCAGCCCGTCGACGGCGTGGCGCGTCTTGTCCGACGCCCATTCCTCGTTCACGTCCTCGTTGATGCGCGGCAGCACGCGCAACACCTGCCGGCCACGGCTGTCGAAGCGGACATTGGTGCCGACCGCGTCCATCACATCGATGCCGTAGCTCTTCTTGAGCTCCCACGGCCGCGCCTCGAACGCATAGGGCTTGCTGGTCAGCGCGCCGACCGGGCAGAGATCGACGACATTGCCCGAAAGCTCGCTGGTCACCGCCTGCTCGAGATAGGAGGTGATCTGCATATTCTCGCCGCGATAGAGGGCGCCGATCTCCTCGACCCCCGACACTTCCTCGGCGAAGCGCACGCAACGGGTGCACTGGATGCAGCGGGTCATCGTCGTCTTGACGATCGGGCCCATATATTTGTCGGTGACGGCGCGCTTGTTCTCGTGGAAGCGGCTCTGCCCCTTGCCATAGGCGACCGACTGGTCCTGCAGGTCGCACTCGCCGCCCTGATCGCAGATCGGGCAATCGAGCGGGTGGTTGATGAGCAGGAACTCCATCACCCCCTCGCGCGCTTTCTTCACCATCGGCGACTGGGTGAACACCTCCTGGTTGTCGCCGGCCGGCAGCGCGCACGACGCCTGCGGCTTGGGCGGCCCGGGCTTCACCTCGACCAGGCACATGCGGCAATTGCCGGCGATCGACAGCCGCTCATGATAGCAGAAGCGCGGAATCTCCTTGCCGGCCGCCTCGCACGCCTGGAGCACGGTGGCACCGGCGGGGACTTCGACCTCGATCCCATCGACTTTGAGCTTGGGCATCAGGACATTCCTGCAGAAGAAGCTTGGGAGGGCGCGGCCGAGAGGCGGTACAGCGCCTCGGCGAGCAGGCCCGACAACATGGTGCGGCCGGCCTTGATCGAGGAACCCTGCGGCAGGCAGGGGCCAAGGCTGGGCGCGAGCGCGCGGAACGCCTCGTCCTCGGCCTTGCTGCCGATCGGGCCGATCACGACCGCGCGGCTCTCGGCCGGCGCCGCGCGGACGACGCATTCGGCGAACTCGCGCAGCACCACATATTGGTTGGCGCGGGCGGGGTCCTGGCCGGTGGTGTCCGCCTTATAGTCGATCGGCGTCGCCGAAAGCGCGGGCGCCGAACGGCCGAAATCCTGGAGGTAGAGCGCGGTATAGACGCTCGCGCGCAGGATGCCGGTGTTGAAGGAGAGGATGCCGTCGCCGATGCACTCGTCGGTCGACAGGCGCTTGGCACGCGACTGATAATCGAGCGTGTCGGGGAACACCGTCGCGAAGGCGCGTACCCGCGTCTCGTTCGATCTGATCAGGCAGCGCGCATAATCGAGCATCGTCTGGCGGGCGCGATCACCCTCCGACATGGCGATGTCGTTGCTCTGCCAGGCCTTGGGATAGCGGTTGATGCGGGTGCCGGTGTCCTGCGCCGCCGCCAGTGCCGGGCTCAGCGCCAGCGCGCCCGCGATCAGGGCATGGAATGCGCGCGTCATTCGGCCGCTTCCATCATCGTGCCGCCGGCATTGCCGCGCTCGGCGATGCGGCGCTCCACCTCGGGGCGGAAATGCTTGAGCAGGCCCTGGATCGGCCAGGCGGCGGCGTCGCCCAGCGCGCAGATGGTGTGGCCCTCGACCTGCTTGGTGACGTCGAACAGCATATCGATCTCCTCGACCGCCGCGTCGCCGGTGCGCAGCCGCTCCATCACCCGCCACATCCAGCCGGTGCCCTCGCGGCACGGGGTGCACTGGCCGCAGCTCTCATGCTTGTAGAAATAGCTGAGGCGGCTGATCGCGCGGACGATGTCGGTGGACTTGTCCATGACGATGACGGCGGCGGTGCCGAGGCCGGAGCCGAGCGCCTTCAATCCGTCGAAATCCATCGGCGCGTCCATGATCTGCGCGGCGGGAACCAGCGGCACCGAGGAGCCGCCCGGGATCACCGCGAGCAGATTGTCCCAACCGCCCTTGATGCCGCCGGCGTGGCGGTCGATCAGTTCCTTGAACGGAATGCCCATCGCCTCTTCGACGACGCAGGGCTTGTTCACATGGCCCGAGATCTGGAAGAGCTTGGTGCCCTCATTGCCCTTGCGGCCGATGCCGGCGAACCAGGCCGGGCCGCGACGCAATATGGTCGGCGTCACCGCGATCGATTCGACATTGTTGACCGTGGTCGGGCAGCCATAGAGGCCGGCGCCGGCCGGGAAGGGCGGCTTCAGGCGTGGCTGGCCTTTCTTGCCCTCGAGGCTCTCGATCTGGGCGGTCTCCTCGCCGCAGATATAGGCGCCCGCGCCACGATGGACGAAGACGTCGAAATCATAGCCGGAGCCCGCGGCGTTCCGCCCAAGCAGCCCGGCGGCGTAAGCCTCCTCCACGGCGGCGAACAGCACCTTCGCCTCGTAGATGAACTCGCCACGGATATAGATATAGGCGGCGCGCGCGCGCATCGCGAAGCCGGCGACCAGCGCGCCTTCGATCAGCTTGTGCGGATCGTGGCGGATGATCTCGCGATCCTTGCACGAACCGGGCTCGGATTCGTCGGCGTTGATCACCAGGAAGCTCGGCTTGCCGGGCTTGGGTTCCTTGGGCATGAAGCTCCACTTCATGCCGGTCGGGAAGCCGGCACCGCCACGGCCGCGCAGGCCCGAGGCCTTGATGTCCTCGATGATCTGATCCGGGCCGCGCTCGAGCAGCTTCTTCGTCTCGTCCCAGTCGCCACGCTTGCGGGCGGCGTCGAGGTTCCACGGCTGGAAGCCATGGACGTTGGTGAAGATGCGATCCTTGTCGTCAAGCACGGAGGCCACCCCCAACAACAACCGTCACCCCAGCGGAGGCTGGGGTCCATGTCTCTATCCGCGAACGGCACCGCATGTCGGGAGAGACATGGATGCCAGCCTTCGCTGGCATGACGGGAAAGGGAATGGCGAAGCTCATGCCGACTTCCCGAAGAATTTCGCCGCGATGAAATAGACCGCCACGCCCACCGCGATCGCGATGATGATGCCCAGCAGCTTGAACGCCAGCTTGAGCAGGATGACGGCCACGACGATCGTGACGATGATGGCGAGCAGGCCGCTCATGCCGGAGCATCCCAGCGGCTCCTATAGTCATGATTCTCGGAGACCATTTCCTGCAGCGTGGTCGGGCCGCCCTCGGGGCAGCTCGTCTGCCGGTCGATCTGCGGGCCGACCCTGGGGCTCTCGCCCTTCGCCAGCGCTTCGAGGATCGCGGTGGTCGTTTCGAAGGTCAGGTCCTCGTAATTATCGTCGTTGATCTGGACCATCGGCGCGTTGGCGCAGGCGCCCAGGCATTCGACCTCGGTGAGGGTGAACAGCCCGTCGGCGGTGGTCGCGCCCTTTTTCAGGCCCTTCTTGTAGCAGGCGTCGAGGACATCGTCCGACCCGCGCAGCATGCACGGCGTCGTGCCGCACACCTGGACATGGTAGCGGCCGACCGGCGCCAGATTGTACATGGTGTAGAAGCTCGCCACTTCCAGCACGCGGATATAGGCCATGCCGAGCTGCTGGCCGATATATTCCATCACCGGGATCGGCAGCCAGCCCTGGGTCTGCGTCTCGGCACCCACCTGGCGCTGCGCCAGATCGAGCAGCGGCATCACCGCCGACTGCTGGCGGCCCGGCGGGTAGCGGGCGATGATCTTCTTCGCCTGCTCGGCATTTTCCGGCGTCCAGGCGAAAGCGCCCCAGCGCGCGCGGGTCTCGGCCTCGTCGGGGATATGGGCTGCGTCAGCCATCAGCGCACGAACTCCACGCGCGACACCTTGTCGCCTTCGAAACTGTAGATGCTCATCACCTCGAACGGCTCGGACGCGTTCGAACGCCACACCTTCTCGTGCAGCACGACATAGTCGCCGAGCTGGTGGCCGGTGAGGATTTCGGCGCGGTTCTCGGGGAACTCGGCGAACATCGCCTTGAGGCCCGAACGCACCCCTTCCTTGCCGTCGCGCACCACCGCGCCACGATAGCCGGCCTCGGCCGCGTCGTCGGTCATCAGCGCGACATAGGCGTCGGCGTCCTGCGCATTGTAATGCGCGATCATCTGCTCTGCGGTAGCGAGTTTGGAAGCGTCAGACACTAGGAGACACCTCGCGACGTATAAAAATTCAACCGCTGTTTGCGAAGATACAAGCCAATACCGACAAGGGCGGCGATGATCAGCGCGGCAATGGGGGCGCCCCCGATATTCCCATCCCAATTGGTGATGAGAGCAAAAGCCCAAGACACGCTCATCAGCGCCGCCATGCCGAAAAGCAAATATTCCAACGTTCGCGATGGAGGGTGCCTTCTCACCGGTCGCACTCCCCGAACACGACGTCGATCGCCGAGAGGATGGCGGTGGTGTCGGCGAGCATATGGCCCTTCATCATGAAGTCCATCGCCTGGAGGTGGCTGAACGCGGTCGGGCGGATCTTGCAGCGGTAGGGCTTGTTGCTGCCGTCCGAGACCAGATAGACGCCGAACTCGCCCTTCGGGCTCTCGGTGGCGACATAGACGTCGCCGGCCGGCACGTGGAAGCCTTCGGTGTAGAGCTTGAAATGGTGGATCAGCGCTTCCATCGAGCGCTTCATCTCGCCGCGCTTGGGCGGCACCACCTTGCGGTCGAGGCTGGCGATCGGCCCCTCGGGCATCTCGCTGAGGCACTGGCGCATGATCCGTGCCGATTGGCGGACCTCCTCGACCCGGACCATGAAGCGGTCGTAGCAGTCGCCCTTGGTTCCGACCGGAATCTCGAAATCCATGCGGTCATAGACGTCATAAGGCTGCGACTTGCGGATATCCCAGGGGATGCCGGCGGCGCGGATCATCGGGCCGGAAAAGCCCCAGGCGATCGCGTCGTCGCGGCTGACCACGCCGATATCGACGTTGCGCTGCTTGAAGATGCGGTTGTCGGCGACCAGGCTGATCGCGTCCTCGAACAGGCGCGGCAGGCGGGTGTCGAGCCAGTCGGCAATGTCGGTCAGCAGCTTGAGCGGCACATCCTGATGGACGCCGCCGGGGCGGAACCAGGCCGCGTGCATGCGCGCGCCCGAGGCCCGCTCGAAGAAGTTGAGGCAGTCCTCGCGCACCTCGAACAGCCACAGGTTCGGCGTCATCGCGCCGACGTCCATGACGTGGCTGCCGAGGTTGAGCATGTGGTTGCAGATGCGGGTCAGCTCGGCGAACAGCACGCGCAGATATTGGGCGCGCAGCGGCACCTCGATCTGGAGGAGCTTCTCGATCGCCAGCACATAGCTGTGTTCCATCGCCAGCGGCGAGCAATAGTCGAGCCGGTCGAAATAGGGCAGCGCCTGGAGATAGGTCTTGTACTCGATCAGCTTCTCGGTGCCGCGATGGAGCAGGCCGACATGCGGATCGACGCGCTCGACGATCTCGCCGTCGAGCTCCATCACCATGCGCAGCACGCCGTGCGCGGCCGGATGCTGCGGGCCGAAGTTGATCGTGTAGTTCTGGATCTCCGTCTCGCCCTGCTGGGCTTCGGGAGTCAGCGTCTCGTAGGTCGAGGCCATTATGCCTTGCCTCCGTTATCCTTCGACGTTTCCGCCTTGGGCTTCGCCTTCGCCCTGGGCTTGGCGGCCGCCTTGTTGGCGGCTTCGCCGGCACCGGTCTGGGCCGGGCTGTCGGTGGTTTTGGGCGTCGGCGGCGGCGCCTGGGCGACCACCGGCTCCGGATCCTTCTTGGCCGGCGCGGGGCTCGGCGCGCCCGGCTCGGTCGGCGAGACCTTCTCGTCGCCGGGCAGGATATAGTCGGCGCCTTCCCACGGGCTCATGAAATCGAAGCTGCGGAAATCCTGCGCCAGCTTGACCGGCTCATAGACGACGCGCTTGTGCGCTTCCGAATAGCGCAGCTCGACATAGCCGGTCAGCGGGAAGTCCTTGCGCTGCGGATGGCCGCGGAAGCCGTAATCGGTGAGGATGCGGCGCAGATCGGCATTGCCGTCGAACAGCACGCCGTACATGTCGAACACCTCGCGCTCCAGCCAGCCGGCGACCGGCCACAGGCCCGTCACGCTCGGCACCGGCTGGACCTCGTCGGTCGCGACATGGACGCGGATGCGGTGGTTCTTCGTCAGGCTGAGCAGGCAGTAGACCACCTCGAACCGCTCGGCACGGTCGGGATAGTCGACCCCGGCGATCTCCATGAGCTGCTGATAGGCCAGTTCGTCACGCAGGATGCGCAGCGCATCGACGGTGGCGTCGCGGCGGACGTGCAGCGCCCATTCGCCGACACACTCGCGCGCCTCGATCAGCCGGTCGCCCAGCGCGGCCTTCGCCGCCTCGGCAAAGCCTTCGACGGCCGAATAGCGCGGAAAGGTGAGGGAGGACTCGCTCATCGTTCAGCCCTTACCGTTCCAGCGTGCCGACGCGGCGGATCTTCCGCTGGAGCTGCATGATGCCGTAGAGCAGCGCCTCGGCGGTCGGCGGGCAGCCCGGGACGTAGATGTCGACCGGCACGATCCGGTCGCAGCCGCGCACCACCGAATAGCTGTAGTGATAATAGCCGCCGCCATTGGCGCACGAGCCCATCGAGATGACATATTTGGGCTCGGACATCTGGTCATAGACCCGCCGCAGCGCCGGGGCCATCTTGTTGCACAGCGTGCCGGCGACGATCATCACGTCCGACTGGCGCGGGCTGGCGCGCGGCGCGGCGCCGAAGCGCTCCAGATCGTAGCGCGGCATGTTGACGTGGATCATCTCGACCGCGCAGCAGGCGAGGCCGAAGGTCATCCACCACAGCGAGCCGGTGCGCGCCCACTGGAACAGCTCCTCGGTCGAAGTGACGAGGAAGCCCTTGTCGTTGACCTCCGCCTGAAGCGACGCGAAGAATTCGGGATCGGGCGCGACATTTTCCGTCGGATGCGGATTGCGCGCCGGGTCGAGGATCACTCCCATTCCAGCGCTCCCTTCTTCCATGCATAGATATAGCCGATCGTCAGCTCGACCAGGAAGATCATCATCGACAGCCAGCCGACGAAGCCGATCCCGCCCAGCGACACCGCCCAGGGATAGAGGAAGGCCGCCTCCAGATCGAAGATGATGAACAGAATCGCGATCAGGTAGAAGCGGACGTCAAACTGCGCGCGGCTGTCCTCGAAGGCGGGGAAGCCGCATTCATATTCGGCCAGCTTCTCGGGCGTCGGCTGGTGCGCGCCGGTCAGGCGGCCAACCGCCATCGGCAGGAACACGAAGGCGCTCGACAGCACGAGCGCTATGCCGAGGAAGATCAGGATCGGCAGATATCCGGCGGCGACTGACGCCATGAGGGACTCCGAGCAAGAGGGCCGGGAATCCGGCCTTTGGGCGACCGTTTAGGCGTGCCGCACATGCGAAGCAAGCCATCGGGGCAGTGAGAATGATTCGCAACAAGGGCGCCGGATTTCCGTGGGTTTATCACGCCCTGATCCGTCGCCCCAGCTAAGGCTGGGGCCCATGTCTTTCCACACCCGAAATGGCACCTGAGAAGGAAACAGACATGGATGCCAGCCTTCGCTGGCATGACGATCCATGGGAGCGGCCTAAAGCCCCTTCACGCCCTGCGCCACCAGCTTGTGCAGCTTGGTCGCCAGCCCGTCATTGGTCGCGAGATATTCGTTGCGCTCGTGCATCCGGTCGCCGCCACGGAAATCGCTGACGAAGCCACCGGCCTCGCGGACCAGCAGGATGCCCGCCGCGACGTCCCAGATGTTGAGGCTGGCTTCCCAGAAGGCGTCGTAGCGCCCCGCCGCGACCCAGGCGAGGTCGAGCGCGGCCGAGCCATAGCGGCGGATTCCCGCCACCTCGGGCGCGACCTGCGCGAAGATCGCCGTCCACTGGCGGATGTCGCCATGGCCGAGGAAGGGGATGCCGGTCGCGACCAGCGCCTCGGACAGGTCGCGCCGCGCCGATACGCGCAGCCGCTGGCTCTGCAGCCAGGCGCCGCGCCCCTTTTCCGCCCAGAAGCTCTCGTCGGTGAGTGGCTGATAGACCAGCCCCTGCGTCACCTCGCCGCGCTTGCTGCCGACGCGCGGCTCCTCGACCGCGATCGAGATGGCGAAATGGGGCAGGCCGTGGAGGAAATTGGTGGTGCCATCGAGCGGATCGATGATCCAGCGCGGCTTCGACGGATCGCCCGCGATCTCGCCGCCTTCCTCGAGGATGAAGCCCCAGTCGGGCCGGGCCTTGCGCAGTTCCTCGACCAGCGTCTGCTCGGCGCGCTTGTCGGCCATCGACACGAAATCGGCGGGCCCCTTGCGGCTCACCTGAAGCTGCTGGACCTCGTTGAAATCGCGCCGCAGCCGGGGCGCCGCCTTGCGCGCCGCGCGGTCCATGACGGTGATGAGGCCGGAATGAGCTACCATATTCTTCTCCCCCTCCCTTTCAAGGGAGGGGCCAGGGGTGGGTGACGAAGCCGAGGGGTCGATCCCCTCGGCGAAGTTCTGCGAAAGGCCGGAGAGGCTCGCTGACGCTCGCCACCCACCCCTCGATCCCCTCCCTTGAAAGGGGGGGGAGGCTACTCAATCCGCGCGGCGGACATATTCCTGGCTGTAGACGTCGACGACGATGCGGGTGCCGCTGGCGATATGCGGGGGCACCATCACGCGGACGCCATTTTCGAGCAGGGCCGGCTTGTAGCTGGACGAGGCGGTCTGCCCCTTCACCACCGCATCGGCCTCGACGATCATCGCCTCGACGGTGTCGGGCAGCTGCACCGAGATCGGGCGCTCGTCATACAGCTCCATCACCACGTCCATGCCGTCGTTCAGGAAGGCGGCGGCATCGCCGAGCAGGTCGCGCGGCAGGGTGATCTGCTCGTAGGTATCCTTGTCCATGAAGGTCAGGTCGTCGCCCTCGGCGAACAGGAACTGGAAATCCTTGGTGTCGAGGCGGACGCGCTCGACGGTCTCGGCCGAACGGAAGCGGACATTGTTCTTCCGCCCGTCGATCAGGTTCTTCATCTCGACCTGCATATAGGCGCCGCCCTTGCCGGGCTGGGTATGCTGGATCTTGACCGCGCGCCAGATACCGCCTTCATATTCGATGATATTGCCGGGACGGATGTCCACGCCGCTGATCTTCATGGTTCACCTGAGACTGTGAGGATTTGAAAGAGCCGGCGGGCGCCATAGCGATACTGCGCTGAATTGGCAATGCGGCCCGGTGTCGCCCCGGCGGAGGCCGGAGCCGCAAGAGGCGGGCGCGGAACCATTTCGTGGCGGCTCCGGCCTCCGCCGGAACGACGGGTTACGCCACCCGCGCCGCCTGCCTCGCCGTCCAGCGATAGAGCGCGACGAGCAGGCCGATCACCATCAGCGTTCCCACCGCCATGCCCAGCCCTTCATGCCCCTCGCCGATCAGCGCGAGCGGGGCGCCGCTGCCGGTGGCGACGATCAGACCGGCAAGAAGGACGCCGAACAGGCTTTCGCCGACGATGAAGCCCGAGGCGAGCAGCACGCCCATGCGCTGCGAGACCGGATCGGGGCGGCGGCGATCATAGCGCCAGCCGATCAGCGCGCCGATCACCACCGGCAGGGTCGCCGACATCGGCAGGTAGATGCCGATCCCGACCGCGAGCGGCGGCAGGCGCAGCCAGTTGCGCCGCCCCATATAGGCATCGAGCGCGACCAGCAGCAGGCCGGTGACGGCGCCGAGGCCGATCATCTTCCAGTCGAGCCCCTCCCCCAGGATGCCGCGCGCGAGGCCGGCGATCAGCGTCGCCTGCGGCGCGGGCAACGGATCGGCGGGGGTGGGCAGGCCGGTGCCGGGCAGCGGCGCGAAGCCATAGGCGGCGTTGAGCAGGTCGAGGATCGGCGGGATCACCGCCGAGCCCGCCAGCACGCCGACCATCAGCGCTACCTGCTGCTTCCACGGCGTCGCGCCGATCAGCTGGCCGGTCTTGAGATCCTGGAGATTGTCGTTGGCGATCACTGCGCAGGCGAGGACGAGCCCGGTGACAAACAGCGCGAAGGCGACGAGGTGCGGCCCCGCACCCGCCCCGGCGATCGGCTGCACCGCCACCGCCAGCAGCAGCGCCGATCCCAGCACGCCCAATATGGCGAGTCCGGATACCGGGCTGTTCGACGAACCGATCAGCCCCGCCATATAGCCGCAGATCGCCGCGACGAAGCCGCCCATCACCAGCACATAGAGATAGAAGCCGAGTGACAGCGGCAGCGCATGGACCGCGAGCGGGCCCTGACCCGCGAAATACCAGAGCAGCGCCACGATCGGCAGCGCCACCACCGCGACGATGATGCCGAGCCAGCCGACGCCGATATCCTGCTCCTCGATCGGCAGCGCCGCGCCCTCCGCCTTGCGCGCCTTCGACGCCGCGATCGCGCCCGCCATGCCCTGCCAGAGCGGCCGGGCGAGCTTGCCCATCGTCCAGATCGCCGCCGCGCCGATCACGCCCGCGCCGAAAAAGCGCACCTGGCCACCGAACACCGCCAGCGCGGCCTCTTCGGCCGGACCCGGCGACGCCGCGATCCAGGACAGGATCGGCGTCGCGATACCGAAGGCGATGACCAGGCCGAGCCCCATCGCCATGCCGACCGACAGCCCGACCAGATGGCCCGCGCCGAGCAGCGCGAAGGAGAGCGAGGCCGAGATGCCGGTCGCCGCATAGCTGCCGCCGAGGCGGAACCAGGTCGCCGCCTCGGCGGTGGCGAGCCGGGTAGCGGCGAAGATCGCAAAGCCCATCGAGGCGATCGATCCCGCCAATATGGTGCGCAGCCCGGCCTGCGCCTCGGCCGCACCCTCGCGCGTTCCGGTGCCGACCTTCAGCACTTCGGCAGCCGCGACCCCTTCGGGATAGGGAAGGTCCGATCCCGTCACCAGCGCGCGGCGCAGCGGCACCGACAGGACCACGCCCATCATCCCGCCGGCGGCGCACAGCAGGAAGCTCTGCCAGAAGGGAAAGCCCTGCCACCAGCCGACCATCACCAGACCCGGCAGCACGAAGATGATCGCGGCGATGCAGCCCGCGGCCGAAGCCACCGTCTGGACGATGTTGTTCTCATGGATGGTCGCGCCGCGCACGAAGCGCAGCACCGCCATCGAAATCACCGCGGCGGGGATAGAGGTGGCGAAGGTCAGGCCGACCCTGAGACCGAGATAAACGTTCGCCGATGTGAAGATGAAGGTGATCAGCGCGCCAAGGACGAGACCCCGGATCGTCAGTTCGCGCCCCTTCGCCCCGTCTGCCCGTGCCGCCATCGCCGATCCTCCAGTCCTGTCCGCAGCATGGCGGCCCGATCAGGGGCTGGCAATCCATCGCAGCCGCGCCTTGCACTTGCGAGCAAGATTCGACGCAAGTGCAGCAGACTTACAGTGGTGAAGATAAAAACATGTTGTAATTCAATGGGATATAAAAAATCCTGTGCGCGCATAAAATTTTGTCTTGCATTTTCTTGTTCGCACTTGCACAAAGAATGGGCCTTTCAGGCATCCTCTCCTAAAACTTTCAGGGCCGATCCCTCCGGGGATTGGCCCTTTTTTTGGCTTTTCGTTTGGCCCTCAAGCGCCGGCACGAGCCATCCGGCTCGCTTGGCTATCCTCGCAACAAGCTCGGGCGGCCGCCACGGCTCGCTATGCGAACCGATCTCCGTCTACGGACTGCCCCCGGCACTCCGCGGACCGGCTACGATCCTTGCCGGACACTGGCGTGTGCCGACGCTGAACTCGTCGTCGGAGCCTGCCAAGGCTCCGCAAGCGCGAACGCGCGCCCGAGCTTATTGCGAGGATAGCCAAGGCCGCGGCGGCGGCCGCCGGCGCCTGAGGCGAAACAAACAATATACTTGGGCGCTATTCAGCTCCGAGTATGAAGCTGCGCACCTGCGGGTAGATCTGGCTTTCCCACTTGCGCCCGCTGAACACGCCATAATGGCCGACGCCGGCCTGGAGATAGTGCTGCTTCATATGCGGGCGCAGCCCGGTGCAGAGGTCGTGCGCGGCGGCGGTCTGGCCGACCGCGCAGATATCGTCGCGCTCGCCCTCGACGGTCAGCAGCGCTGTGCGGCGGATCATTCCGGGGTCGATCCGCCGGCCGCGATAGTCGAGCTCGCCCTTGGCGAGCAGCGCGCGCTGGAACACCCGGTCGATCGTCTCGAGATAGAATTCGGCGGTGAGGTCGAGCACCGCGAAATATTCGTCGTAAAAGTCGCGGATCGCCCGGGCCTGCTCGGCTTCGCCATCGGCGAGATGCTGGTAGAGCGCGCGATGCTGGTCGAAATGGCGCCCCGAGTTCATCGACATGAAGGCGGTGAGTTGGAGGAAGCCGGGATAGACTTTCCGCCCGCGCCCTTCATAGCGCCATGGCACGCTGTGGATCAGATTATCCTCGAACCACGCAAAGTCGTGGGAATTGGCGAGATCGTTGACGACGGTGGGGTTGACCCGCACGTCGACCGGCCCGCCCATCAGGGTCAGGCTGCGCGGGGTCGCAGGGTTGGCGTCGGTCGACATCAGCGCCACCGCGGCGAGCGCCGGCACGCAGGGCTGACACACCGCGACCATATGCGCTGGCGGGCCGATCTCCTCCAGGAAGTGGACCAGATGGTCGACATAGTCGTCGAATCCGAAACGACCGGCCGACACCGGCACATCGCGGGCATTCTTCCAGTCGGTGATATAGACGTCGTGATCGCGCAGCAGCACCTGCACGGTGTTGCGCAGCAGCGTGGCGAAATGCCCCGAGATCGGCGCCACCAGCAGCAGCTTGGGCTGGCGCGCCGAACCTTCATCCTTGGCGAAGTGGAGCAGGTCGGCGAACGGCGTCGCCGCCACCACCTCCTCGCGCACCGCCACGTCGCTGTTGCCCGAAACCACGCGGTCGATGCCATAAGCGGGGCGGTCGGCGGTCAGCCGGGTGTGGGCGACCATGTCGAGAGCGGCGAACAGGCTGTCCGCCACCGGCTGCTCGCCGAACCGGCCCAGCGCCGGGCGCGCCCGCAGTCCGGCCGCCGCGAACATCCGCATCGGCGCGGCCATGTCGGTCATTGCCTGGTAGAACTGGTACAACATCCGCGGCACAAACCCCCGAAGCCGGAAGACTAACGACGCTTTCGGGCGGCGGCCAGCCTTTTTATGTTGCACTGCGCCATAATATTTTGACGCGACCGCACATCTGGTGCCATGGTCCTCCCCAAGGGGGTGCCCATGCCGCAAGCCGTCCTGACGATTTCAAGCCGCAACTATGGTTCCTGGTCGCTGCGGGGCTGGCTGCTCTGCCGCCTCGCCGGGCTCGACGTGATCGAGGAGATGGTGCCGATCGACGCGCCGGGCCAGCGCGCCGAGCTGCTGCTGCTCTCGCCATCGGTGCTGGTGCCCCGGCTGACCCATGAGGGGGCGAGCGTGTGGGACACGCTCGCCATCGCCGAATATTGCAACGAGCGCTTTCCCGAGGCGGGGCTCTACCCCGCCGACACGCTGGCCCGCGCCCATTGCCGCTCGATCTCGGGCGAGATTCATTCGGGTTTCCACAATCTGCGCTCGGCGCTGCCGATGAACCTGAGGGCGCGACACGAGAGCTTCCGCATCTTCGCGGGGGCAAAGCCCGATATCGAGCGCATCCAGGCGATCTGGCGCGACTGCATGGAACGCTATGGCGGCCCCTGGCTGTTCGGGGCCAAGCCCACGGTCGCCGATGCGATGTTCGCGCCGGTCGCGGCCCGGTTCACCAGCTATGCGGTGCCGCTCGATCCGGTCTGCCAGGCCTATGTGAAGACGATTCTCGACTGGCCGCTGATGCAGGAGTGGACGAAGGCCGCATTGGCCGAGCCCGAGGAAGTCGAAGAGCTGGACGCGGAGTTCTAAAAATGGGCTAGGCATGGAAAGACGCTAACCCCGCTCCCCCAGCCCCCGCTCCCACGCCAGCGCGTGCGCGACGATCGTGTCGAGATCGTCCAGCTTCGGCCGCCATGGGGTCGTCGCCAGGATGCGGGCATTGTCGGCGATCAGCGCGTCGGGGTCGCCGGCGCGGCGCGGTTCCATGCGGCGGACGATCGAGCCACCGGAGATGCGGTCGACCGAAGCGAGCACCTCGAGCACCGAGAAGCCCCGGCCATAGCCGCAGTTCATGACATGGCTGCGCGCCGGATCGGCGATCAGCGTGTCGAGCGCGTGGAGATGCGCGTCGGCGAGGTCGGTGACGTGGATATAGTCGCGCACCCCGGTGCCGTCGGGGGTCGCATAGTCGGTGCCGAACACCGCCACCTCGGCACGCTTGCCCAGCGCCGCCTCGACCGCGACCTTGATCAGATGGGTGGCCCCGGCGGTCGACTGGCCGGTGCGGCCCTGCGGATCGGCGCCCGCGACGTTGAAGTAGCGCAGGGCGCAATAGTTGATCGGATGGGCGAAGGCGACGTCCTTGAGCATCGCCTCGGTCATCAGCTTCGACATGCCATAGGGATTGATCGGCACGGTCGGCATGTCCTCACGCACCGGGATGCTGTCGGGGATGCCATAGGTCGCGGCGGTCGAGGAGAAGATGAAATGCCTGGCCCCGCCCTTCACCGCGCTCTCGATCAGGCTGCGGCTGTTGGCGGTGTTGTTGCGATAATATTTGAGCGGGTCGGACACCGATTCGGGCACCACCACCGATCCCGCGAAATGGAGGATCGCGCCGATCCCGTCCTCCGCCAATATCCTCGCGACCAGCGCCTCGTCGGCGATGTCGCCTTCATGGAAGCGCGCGCGGGCGTCGACCGCCCAGCGGAAGCCGGTGACGAGATTGTCGATCACCGAAACGTCCCAGCCCGCATCGAGCAGGGCCAGCACCGCATGGCTGCCGATATAGCCCGCGCCACCGGTGACGAGGACGGCGAAGGGTTTCGCTGTGGTCATGAGGCTGATTATCCCCGAGGCTCGTTACGGGTCAAACCATGGTGCGCCCGAAAGGCGCCCGACCGTCCCATAAATCCGTCGCCCCGGCTGGCTCAGCGCGGGAACACCGGCACCAGCCCGGCCGCGAAGGCGATCCGCACCGCTTCCGCCACGCTGCGCACGCCGAGCTTGTCCATCAGATTGGCCCGGTAGATCTCCACCGTGCGCGGCGAGATATCGAGCTCGAAGGCGATGATCTTGTTGGCCTTGCCGTCGATCAGGCCAAGCAGCACGTCCTTCTCGCGCGGGGTCAGCCGCTCGATGCCGTCGCGCGCCTGCTGGATCGCGCTCGCCTCCTTCTCGCGGTCCTCGATCCGCGCGAAGCCGTTGGAGAGCGCGTTCAGCAGCATGCGATTGTCATAAGGCTTCTCGATGAAGTCGATCGCACCCGATTTCATCGCCTCGACCGCCACGCCGATATCGCCCTGGCCGGTGAGCAGGATCGTCTCGAAGCGGTCGTCGAGCTGCTGGAGCTGGCGCAGCACCTCCAGCCCGTTCAGCCCGGGCATGTTGAGGTCCAGCAGCACGCACCCCGTCTCCAGATGGGGCAGCTGGTCCAGGAAGGCCTCGCCCGAGGCGAAGGACCGGGTGACGAAGCCGCCCGCCACGTCGAGCAGCACCTCCACCGACTGGCGCAGCGCATCGTCATCGTCGACGATGTAGATGTTCCGGCTTATCATCACGCCGCTTCCTCCATCACCGGCAGGGTGAAGCGGAAGACCGCGCCGCCATCGGGCGCCGGGCCGGCCGCGAGCTGGCCGCCATGCGCCTCCACGATCCGCCGCGATATGGCGAGGCCGAAGCCGAGCCCCTCGCGCTTGGTGGTGGCGAAGGGGCTGAACAGACGCTCCAGCATCTCTGCCGCGATGCCCGGCCCCGAATCCTGCACTTCGATCTGGATCAAATTGTCTCTCGCCATCTGGGTGGAAATCAAAAGCTCGCGCCGGCCGCCGCCCTGCGCCGCCATGGCATCGGCGGCGTTGCGGATCAGGTTGACCAGCACTTGCTGTATCTGGATGCGATCGCACAGCACCAGCCGCGATTCGCTCTCGAAATCATAGCTGAGGCGGATGCCGAAACTGCTGCTGTTGAACAGCGCCAGCGCCGCCGCCTCGCGCACCAGGCTTGGCAGCGCCTCACCGCGCATGTCGGCCTCGCCGCGCAGGATGAAGGCGCGCAGCCGGCGGATGATCTCCCCCGCGCGCGTCGCCTGCTCGCTCGCCCGCTGGAGCGCGTGGCGGAGCCGGTGCGGATCGGTGGCGTCGCCGGCGTCGAGCATCAGATCGACCGCGCCCAGGAAATTGACGATCGCCGAAAGGGGCTGGCTCAACTCATGCGCCAGCGCGCCCGCCATCTCGCCCATCATGCCCAGGCGGGAGACCTGGGCAAGATCGTTGCTCAGCCGGTGGAAGCGTTCCTCGGTGGCGATGGTCGGCCGCATGTCGCGTCCGAACACGACATAGATGCGCGTACCCTCGACCAGCGCATCGCCAACCACGAAGGAGACCGGGACCAGCTCGCCATCGGCGCGGCGCACGGTCACGGGGACCGGCCAGCCACGCTGCCCGGTGCCCGTGCTATAGTCCTTCAGATCGCGCCGTACCGCGCCGCGGCCGCGCGGATCCTCGATCAGGTCGCCGATCCGGGTCCCGACCAGCGCCTCGGGCGCGTAGCCCAGCATCTCTCCGGCGGTGGCGCTGCAGGCGCGCACCACGCCGCGCTCGTTGCACACGAACATCGCATCGGGGACGGTGGCGAGGATGGCGCGCCGCTCGGCCTCGCCATCACGCAGCGCCTCTTCGCGCTCACGGCGCTCGGTGACGTCGAGATGGGTGCCGAGCAGCCGGATCGGACGCCCCGCGGGATCGCGGATGATCCGCGCCCAGCCTTCCGCCATGCGCGGCGAGCCATCGGGATAATGGAAGCTGAAATCGAAATGGAGCCGGTCGTCACCACCCTCCACCGCACGATCGACGACCTTGCGGATCTGCCGGCTATGCTCGTTCTGCCAATGGTCGGAAGTGGCGCCCTCGGCCGCTCCGCCGAAGAAGCTTTCGCCGGGGGTCGTCCAGATCGTCCGCCGCTCGATCAGGTCGACCTCATAGATGAAGATGCCCTGGACCGAGACGGCGGTGGCCAGCCGGGCCTCGCTGAGACGCAACGCATCCTCGGCGTGGCGCTGCTCGGTCACGTCGGTCACCGCGATCACCGCCGAGCAGCGGCCACCCTCATGCTGGACCAGCTTGACATGGTCGTTGACCACCAGCTCATGCCCGTCGCGGTGGCACTCGACCATCTCCTTGCTGATCCGGCCCTCGGCCTTCAGCTGGCGCCACAGGTCGTCGGGCGATTCGCCGGCCTGGGTGGCCAGCAGATCGCGCCGCATCCGGCCCACCGCCTGGGCGGCGGTCCAGCCGTACAGCTCCTCGCAGCCGCGCGACCAGTGGCGGATCACCCCCTGGTCGTCGACCACCATGACCGCCGCCAGCTCGACGGCGTCGACCAGCTCGTGCTGGTCGGCCTTCTCGCGCGCGGCCGGGCGGACCCGCCACGACCAGACCAGCGCGGCCGCGGCGCCGAGCACCGCGAACACCAGCGCGGCGATCTGCGCCGCATCGGCCGCGTCGATCGGCGACGAGATGTAGGCGGCCTCGATGATCGCCCAGACGATGATCACGACGAACAGCGCCGAAAGACCAAGGGTTCGACGATCGAGCGCCATACGCGGCTGGCCGCGCGGCATCACAGGTTCGGCCCGCGTCTGCGTATCCCCCCCTTTCGGGAACCAGCGGTGTGCAGGGCGCAGAGTAGCATCGCGCTAAATATCGGAAAAGTTGCAGATTTACGGCCTTGAAGCCGCGGCCGGAGAGCCTTAGCTTGGGCGATCCACCGATATCGGCGCACCCGCCATCGCCAGGATCCTGTGCGCCTGGTCGAGATGCAGGCGCTCGACCATCTCGCCGCCGACCCGGATCGCGCCCTTTCCCGCATTTTCCGGTGCCGCGAAGCCTGCCACCGCCGCCTCGGCCCAGGCGATCTCCTCCGCGTCCGGGCCGAAGCCGCGATTGGCGATCTCGATCTGGCGGGGATGGATCAGCGTCTTGCCGTCGAAGCCATAGGCCCGCGCCTCCACGCATTGCCGCGCCAGCCCCTCCTCGTCGTCGAAGGCGTTGTACACGCCGTCGAGGATGGCGAGCCCATGGCCCTTGGCGGCCGCTACCGCGAGCGCCATCATGCCCAGGAAGGGTGTCCGCTCGACCGTGAGCCTCGCCCCCATCTCCTTGGCGAGGTCGTTGGTGCCCAGCACGAAGGCGCCCGGCCGTGCCGCCATCGCCTCGGCGATCGCGTCGAGGCGGAAGATCGCCCGGCTGCTTTCGACCATCGCCCAGAAACCCATGCCGGCCGGCGCATTGGCCATCGCCGCATGATAGCGGCCGACCATGTGGGCATCGCCGACCTTGGGCGCAAGGATCGCATCGGCGCCCGATGCAGCGGCGGCCTTCAGGTCGTCCTCGGCCCAGGGCGTTCCGAAAGCATTGACCCGGATCACGACCTCCCGGCCGCCGAAGCCGCCGTCGCGCACCGCCGCCACCGCATTGGCGCGCGCCTCGGCCTTGGCCTCGGGCGCGACGGAATCCTCAAGATCGAGGATCACCACGTCGCACGGCAGCGACCGCGCCTTCTCGATCGCGCGCGAGTTCGATGCGGGCATGTAGAGTGCGCTGCGGCGCGGGCGGATGGTCATCATGCTTCTCCAATTCCTCCCCGGAACGGGGGGACCGTTCGCGAAGCGGATGGTGGAGGGGAATGCGGAACGATGGGCGCTGCGCGCCGCCCCTCCACCGGCTACGCCGGTCCCCCTCCCCTGCATGGCAGGGGAGGAATTATCAATGCACGAAGCGCGCGACGACCTCGCGGTAGGAGCGGCTGACCTTCACCTGCGCGCCCGAATCGAGCACCAGGAAACATTCGCCATTGGTGTGCGGCTTGACCTGGCGGACCAGATCGAGATTGACGATGGTCGAGCGGTGGACGCGCTGGAAGCGGCGCGGATCGAGCCTTTTCTCCAGATCCTTCATCGTCTCGCGCAGGATCAGCGTGTTGTCGCCGGTGTAAATGCACATATAGTCGCCGGCGGCGTCGATCCGCTCGATCGTATCGACGTCGACGCGGAAGATCTGCCCGCGATCCTTGATGTTGATCATCTTCTCGAAACGGTTCGAGGCGGGCGCGTCGTCGCTTTCGGAATAGCTGTCGGCCGCGTCGGGTGCGACCTCGGCAAGCACCTCCTTGAGCCGCCCGACCTCCTCGACGCCCTTCTTCTCCGCCAGCCGCTGGCGGACCCGGTCGAGCGTGTCGGCCAGCCGCTGCTCGTCGACGGGTTTCAGCAGATAGTCGAGCGCCTGTGCCTGGAAGGCGCGGATCGCGTGATCCTCATAGGCCGTCACGAAGACGAACAGGGGCGGCTCGACCTCCATCAGCCCCTGGATCACGGAGAAGCCGTCGAACCCCGGCATCTGGATATCGAGGAAGACGAGATCGGGCTTGTGGGTCTTGATCGCCCGGATGGCTTCGCGGCCGTTCAGGCAGGTTTCGATGATTTCGACATCCTCGTGTGCGGCAAGCCTGAGACGGAGCCCTTGAATGGCAAGCGGCTCGTCGTCGACGAGAATGGTGCGGATCGTCATGCAATGTCCTTGCGCTGTTTCGCGGTCTGGAAGGGGATGTCGATCACGACTCCGAACCCTTCCTGTCGCTCAGTCTGGACCTCAAATCGCTGGTCCGTTCCATAAGCCTGCGCCAGTCTGTCGCGAATATTCGCCAAACCGACGCCTGTCGAATAGGTGGGGCGCATCATTCCATCGGTCAACCCCGGTCCAGTGTCCGTGACCGTAATGACCAGCCGGCGATCCGGTTCCATGCCGGTCAGCCGTGCCTCGATGCGGATATCGGCGCCCTCCTCCAGCGGCGTGACCGCATATTTGATCGCATTCTCGACCAGCGGCTGGAGCAGCAGCGAGGGCAGCCGCGCTTCGGATGCCGCCGGGTCGACCTCGAACTCGGTGCGCAGCCGTTCCTCGAACCGCATCTTCTCGATGTCGAGATACAGCTTCAGCGTCTCGATTTCCTGGGCAAGGCTGACCGTGCCCTCGGGCTCGTTCGCCAGCGTGTAGCGCAGGAAGGAGGAGAGCCGCGACAGCATCGCGTTGGCGCGCTGGGTCTCCTTCAGCAGCACCAGGGTCGAGATCGAATTGAGCGTGTTGAACAGGAAATGGGGGTTGAGCTGATAGCGCAGCATGGCGAGCTGGGCCGACGAGGCCTGGCTTTCCAGCCGCTCGACCCGGTCCGACTGCTGTTCCAGCAGCAGGTAGAAGTTGATCCCGTAATAGAGCGCCGACCAGGCCGCCAGCAGCGCGAAATCGAGCAGGATCGCCCCGAAGAACTGGATGCCCTTGGGCATTTCCTGCGGCCGGTAGAAGGTGGCATGCGCCCAGGTCTCGATCGAGGAGAAGACCGCCGCGGCAAGGACCAGGATCAGGATCGACACCGTCCAGGTGATGATCGGCTTGAGCGTGATCAGCCGCCGATAGGCCGAGGCCATCAGCAGGGTTAGCGAATAGCCGGTCGCGGTGGTGAGCGCGGTCGGCACGATGAACAGCAGGCCCATATTGTTGGCCAAACCGCCGAGCGTCCGGAGCACGAAATAGCCGGTCCACCCCGCCGACTGGAGCACCCAGAAGGCATGGTTCTTGTCATCGAAAAAGGGTTTGGAGCCGAGGAAGGGTATCGCCATCGGCTCAGGGTCTTACTGGAAAGGGGCGGCGGGTAGAAGGCTTTGCGCGCCAGCCACGAACGTCGCCCCGGCGGAGGCCGGGGCCGTACCAGCTAAGAGGCGACGGTGTACCATATGCTCGTGGCGGCCCCGGCCTCCGCCGGGGCGACAATGGGCTCAGCCCAGGGCTTCCTTCAGCTTCTCCTGGTCCAGCGCGCCCTCCCAGCGGGCCACCACCACCGTCGCCACCGCGTTGCCGACGAAGTTCGTCAGGCTGCGGCATTCGGACATGAAGCGGTCGATCCCCAGGATCAGCGCCATCCCCGCCACCGGCACCGACGGCACGATCGACAGCGTCGCCGCCAGCGTGATGAACCCCGCGCCGGTGACACCGGCGGCGCCCTTGGACGACAGCATCGCCACCAGCAGCAGCATGATCTGCTCGCCCAGCGGCAGATCGACGTCGCAGGCCTGGGCGATGAACAGGGCGGCCAGCGTCATATAGATGTTGGTGCCGTCGAGGTTGAACGAATAGCCGGTCGGCACGACAAGGCCGACGATCGGCTTGGCGCAGCCTGCCCGCTCCATCTTCGCCATCAGGTTGGGCAGCGCGCTTTCCGAGGAGGAGGTGCCGAGCACCAGCAGCAGCTCGTCCTTCAGATAGGCGATCAGCCGGTAGATCGAGAAGCCCGCGATCCGCGCGATGAGGCCCAGGACCACCAGCACGAACCCCAGCGAGGTGAGGTAGAAGCACAGGATCAGCCCGCCCAGATTGGCGAGCGCATCGATCCCGAACCTGCCGATGGTGAAGGCCATCGCCCCGAAC
The DNA here is from genome assembly GCF_002355275.1 of Rhizorhabdus dicambivorans. Classification (NCBI taxonomy): domain Bacteria; kingdom Pseudomonadati; phylum Pseudomonadota; class Alphaproteobacteria; order Sphingomonadales; family Rhizorhabdaceae; genus Rhizorhabdus; species Rhizorhabdus dicambivorans. The sequence goes on from NZ_CP023449.1 coordinate 241,939, forward strand.
GCGCCGATCGGGGCCACCTTCATCAAGATGCCGACCAGCCGGAACACCACCAGGGTCAGCCGCTCCAGCAGGTCGGTGACCGGCGCCGCCCGCTCGCCGACCAGCGACAGCGCAACGCCGAACAGGATCGCGACGAACAACACCTGCAATATCTCACCCTCGACCAGCGCCGAAACCGGCGTGGTCGGGATGATCCCCATCAGGAAGCCGGTCAGCGTCTGGTCATGCGCCTTGGCTGCATAATCGGCGATATGACTGGTATCGAGCTGGGCGGGGGCGATGTGCATCCCCGCGCCCGGCTGGACGATATTGGCGACCACCAGGCCGACGACCAGCGCCAGCGTCGAGACAGCCAGGAAATAGCCGAAGGCCTTGATGGCGACCCGGCCGAGATCGCCGAGATGGCTCAGCCCCGCAATACCGGTGACGACGGTAAGGAAGATCACCGGCGCGATGATCATCTTGACCAGCTTGATGAAGGCATCGCCCAGCGGCTTGAGCTGCGCGCCGATGTCGGGCGCGAGCCAGCCGAGCAGGATGCCGAGCGCGACCGCGACGAGGACCTGGGCATAGAGCGAGCGCCAGAAGGGCGGTCGCGTGGCCGGCGCAGCGTCGCTGTCGATGATCATGGCTCCCCCTTTATCGTCGCCCCAGCAAAGGCTGGGGTCCCTGTCTCTCCGCACCCGAGATGGCATCGCGTGGAAAGACAGACATGGATGCCAGCCTTTCGCCTTCGGCGAAAGTTTATCCCGAGCGCCTGCCCTGCAGGCAGTCGAGGGGCTGGCATGACGAAGACATATTTATCGCTGGAGGCGCAGCGCCACCCACAGGGTTCGGGGCGTCGCGCGTTCGACCACGCCATCGGCGCCGATCGTCGCCTCGACCCGCTTGTTGGCGATATTCTCGGCCCGCAGCTCGACGCTCACCCCGCGCACGACCACCACCGACGCCACCGCATCGAAGGTCAGCGCGCCGTCGAGGCGGCGGCTGTTCTGGTCGTCCTCATATTGACCCGCGACATAGCGGCCGGTGACGCCCAGCCGCGCCACGCCGGGGCGGTTCCATTCGGCGGTGACGCTGATCTGGTCGCGCGGTGTCTGCGCCGGCCGCAGCCCGTCCAGCGCCAGCGCGGCGCCGCTGGCCCGCACGCGCGGGGAGATATGCGTGTAGCTGCCAATCATGCGATATTCGCCGACGGTCGCCATGCCGTCGATCTCGATGCCCCGGCTGCGGATCGCGTCGACATTCCGGCGCTGGCGGGTGTTGGCCGCGATGGTGACGTTCGAGATCGCGTCGTCGAGCCGGTTCCAGAAGACCGTCCCGCCCAGATGCCAGCCGGGCAGCGGCGCATATTCCAGCCCCGCCTCGATCCCCTTCACCCGCTCAGGGTTCAGCAGCGGATTGGCGACGGTCGAATCATTGCCGGCCCGGAACGGACGGTACAGCTCGTTGAGCGTCGGCAGCCGCCAGCAGCTATAGGCCGCCGCACGCGCGGTGATCGCCCGCGCCTCCAGCGGGCTCCAGGCGAGGCCGACTCGCCCGGTGGTCTCGGTGCCCGAGCGGTCCGGATAGAGCGCGCTGTTGGCGGCGACCAGGGCGCCCGTGGTGCGGCTGATCTCGGTGCGCCGGCCGTCGCGCAGCCGCCAATGGTCGATCCGGCCGCTCGCGGTGGCGGTCAGGCCCGGCACCGGCAGCAGGGTCAGCTCGGCGAAGCCCCCGGCGATACTTTGCTCGCCCCCCGCGATCCGGCCGATGTTGGTGGCGATCACCAGCTCCTCGGTCCGCCCGGTGACGTGGCGGACGTCGCCGCCGATCCGGAGCGTCCGCCCCTCGCCGAGCGGCGGGCGCAGCTCGATCCGCGCGCCCAGCCCGTTGGCGGGGACATTATACTGGTCGAGCGACTGGCTGACCGTCGCCCGCCGCGCGCCGATGCTGGCGAAGCCGCTCGAGAATTCGCGATGCTGGAGCCAGGCGGTCGCCTCCCAGCCCCATTGTCCGCGCCCGACCAGCCGCAGCGACGCGTCGACCGCGAGATTGGCGTTGCCGGTGAAGGGCACGCCGCGATCGCGCTGGTCGAGCAGTAAGGAGCCGTTCGCCTGCAATTCGGTGTCCGCGCCGACCGGGATCACCGCGCGCGCCGCCGCCCGGCTCTGCCGGTAGCGCGCCGGCCGGTCGATCGGCCCGCGACTGGCCGCGACGATGGGGATGAAGCCGTCGCCGCGCGCATGGCCGGCCGAAAGCATCGCGAAGCCGCCGCCCAGCCGGGCCGTCAGCGTCGCATCGGCGTCGATCGATTCACGGCTGCCATAAGCCAGCCCCGCGCTAAGGCCCGGCGCCTGCTCGGGCCCGATACTCGACAGCTCGATCGTGCCCGCCAGCGCGCCCGCGCCCAGCACGCCGCTGCCGCCGCCGCGCGTCACCCGGACATGGCCGATCCGCGCCGGATCGAGCGCCGCCCAGCTCACCCAGCCGCCGAACGGATCGGTCACCGGCACCCCGTCGAGCAGGATCAGCGCGCGGGTCGAGGCATTGCCGCCCAGGCCGCGCAGGGTCGCGCCCTGGCTGGTGGGGTGCGCCGAGCGCGCGTCGGAGCGGCGGAACTGCTGGAAGCCGGCGGCATCGCGCAGCACATCCTCCATCCGCCCGCTCGCCGACATCTCCAGCCGGCGGCGGTCGATGCTGATCACGTCATAGGCGGCGTCGCCGGGCGAGCGCTGAAGCCCTTGGCCGGTGACGACGATGTCGGCGTCCTCGGCAAGAGCCGGAGACGAAAGGACGCCAAGGAAAGCCGCACTGAACAGGAACCTGACTTTCGACACCGCCATCCCCTTCCGGCCCTTCGGGGCCGCCGATGAAGGGCACCGCGAGCGGCGTCAATCGGAAATGACGCAGGACAGACAGACCCGGAGCCTGCCAAGGCTCCGCAAGCGCGAGCAAACTAAGCCGCCACCTCGAAGCGCTGTGCGTAGCGCGAGGCGATGCGGGTGACCGGCATCAGCACGAAGATGTCGATGGTGTTGAAGGCGCGGTCGATATAGGCGCCCTCGCCCACTTCGGCACCGACGCGGAGATAGGCCTTGATCAGCGGGGGCAGGCGGCGCAGCGCCAGACGCGGATCATAGCCGCCGATCGGCAGGGTGCCGAGCGGGATGGCGTCCGGCCCGATCGCGCGGGCGCGCAGCTCGGGCGGGGCCATATGGTCATGGGCGAGGAAGGACAGGCCCTCGGCATGTTCGGCGGGATCGATCCCGGGAAAGCTCGCGCAGCCGAACATATATCCAATGCGGTGCCGCTGGAGATAATCGGCGATGCCCCGCCAGAGGAGCTGGATGGTACCCGCATCGCGATAGGCGGGATCGACGCAGGATCGGCCGAGCTCGAGCAGTTCCATTCCCTCGCGCCGGCCATGGGCGATGACCTGCGCCAGATCGAACTCGTCCGCCGAATAGAAGCCGTCATGCGCTTCGGCGACGCTCTGGCGAAGCAGCCGGTAGGTTCCGACCACGGGGCTGCCCGGGCGGGCATGGTCCTCGACCAGCAGATGATCGCACAGCATGTCATAGGGATCGGCATCGCGTCCGCCGGTCTGGCCGGCGCAGGGCGCGGCGCCCATGTCGCGGAAAAAGATGTCGTAGCGCAGTCGCTGCGCCGCAACGACGTCCGCCTCGTCCCTCGCCAGCCGAACCGCGAGCCTGCGCTCGGCCATTTCGAACGTCTGTGACATGGGATCGTCCCCCCGCTGTAACGGTGGGACGGCAATAATGCGGCAATGCGACATGGCAGCTACCGCGATGCGATGCATTTGCTACAAGATGGTTCCAGCGCCGTGACGGCCGGGGCGATCGAGGGAGACATTTGGTGACGGCACCCAGCGAGAAGCTCCTGTTGTTCGGCGCGACGGGGGACCTGTCGCAGCGCATGTTGCTGCCGTCGCTCTACGGTCTTGCCGCCGACGGCCTGCTTCCCGCCGACCTTGCGATCGTCGCCACCGCGCGCAGCGAGCATGACGATGGCGCCTTCCGCGCCTTCGCCGAGACGGCGTTGCGCAGGTTCGTTCCCTCCGAACGGCTCGACGAGGAAGCGTTGGCGAGCTTCCTGAAACGGGTGAGCTATGTGCCCGTCGATGCGTCGAAGGAAAGCGACTTCGCCGCGCTCGCCGAGGCGGTCGGCTCTACCGACAAGGGGCTGTCGATCTTCCTGTCGACCGCGCCCTCGCTGTTCGAGGCGACGATCCAGGGCCTCGCCAAGGCGGGCCTGGCCGGCGACGGGGTGCGTATCGGCCTGGAAAAGCCGCTCGGCTACGACATGGCATCAAGCCGCCACATCAACGACGCGGTCGCCGCGGTCTTCCCCGAGGACCGCACCTTCCGCATCGACCATTATCTGGGCAAGGAGACCGTCCAGAACCTGCTGGCGCTGCGCTTCGCCAACAGCCTGTTCGAGCCGCTGTGGAACGCGGGCGGGATCGACCATGTCCAGATCACCGTTTCGGAGACCGTCGGCCTCGAAGGCCGGGTCGGCTTCTATGACGGCGCCGGCGCGATCCGCGACATGGTGCAGAACCACATGCTCCAGCTGCTTGCGCTGGTGGCGATGGAGCCGCCCGCCCAGTTCAACGCGACCGCGGTGCGCGACGAGAAGGTGAAGGTGCTCCGCTCGCTGCGCCCGATCGACCGTGCCACCGTCCAGGCGCAGAGCGTGATCGGCCAATATGGTGCCGGCGCGGTCGCTGGGGGCGCGGTGCCCGGCTATCTCGACGAACTCGGCAAGCCTTCCGACACCGAGACCTTCGTCGCGATCAAGGCGCATATCGACAATTGGCGGTGGAACGGCGTGCCCTTCTACCTGCGCACCGGCAAGCGCCTGCCCAGCCGCCAGTCGGAGATCTTCATCCAGTTCAAGGGCGTACCGCACTCGATCTTCGACGGACGGGGCGCGGTGCTGCAACCCAACAAGCTGATCATCCGTTTGCAGCCCGACGAAAATGTCCGCCTGCTGCTGATGTCGAAGGAGCCCGGGCTCGACCGCGACGGCATCCGCCTGAGGGAAGTACCACTCGATATCTCCATGCCCAATGCCTTCGCCGATACCCGCCGCCGCATCGCCTATGAACGGCTGCTGCTCGATCTGGTCGAGGGCGACCAGACCCTGTTCGTGCGGCGCGACGAGGTGGAGGCGCAATGGGAATGGGTCGATGCCATCCGCGACGGCTGGGCCGCCAATGCGATGCGGCCCAAGCCCTATACCGCCGGCACCTGGGGGCCCTCCGCCGCGATCGCGCTGACCGAACGGGATGGCGTGACATGGCATGATTAGGAGTGAAACCTATACGATCCTCCCTACGCGAAGCGTGGGGAGGGGGACCATCCGAAGGATGGTGGAGGGGTAGGGGGGTCGCAGACCCCTCCACCGCGCTTTGCGCGGTCCCCCTCCCCGCGCTAACGCGCAGGGAGGATCTTGAAGAAGGAAGAGGAAGCGATGATCGAAGCCGAATGGTGGGACTATGAGGACTCGTCCGAACTGATCGAGGCGGTGGCGGGCGATGTCGGCTTCATCATCGAATCGGCGCTCGACGCGCGCGGCAGCTGCCTGATCGCGCTGCCCGGCGGCCAGACGCCGCTGCCGATCTACGAGAAGCTCGCCAAGGCGAAGCTCGACTGGAAGAAAGTGACGATCATCCCGACCGACGAGCGGATTGTGGCGATGACCGATCCGCTGTCCAACGCCGCGTCGATCGCCAGGATCTTCCTGCCCAAGGGCGCCCGCGTGATCCCGGTGATCAGCGAGAAGGCCCCCGACTACAAGAGCGCGGGCGTCGCCGCCGACGCGCGGCTGCAGGATTTCCCCTGGCCGCCGGATCTGGTCTGGCTGGGCGTCGGCACCGACGGGCACACCGCCTCGATCTTCGCCGGGCCCGATCTGGACGATGCGCTCAACGCGCCCAAGGGCCGCCGCATGGTCGGGGTGATGCCCGATCCGCTGCCGCCCGAGGCGCCGGTGGCGCGGGTGACGCTGACCAAGAACGCCATCCTGTCGGCGCGCACCCTGATGCTGGTGCTGACCGGCAAGGAAAAGAAGAAGCTGCTCGAAAAGGCGATCAAGGAGGGGGCGGGCTCGAGCCTGCCGGTGGGCCGCGTGCTTGCTGATGCCGAACAGGCGATCGATATCCACTGGAGCGCGTGACGGCCTTCTGACACGTCGCCCCGGCGGAGGCCGGGGCCGCCATGAAGGGCGCGCCATGTCGCCCCAAGACGCCAGCGGCCCCGGCCTCCGCCGGGGCGACGATATTATCGGGAGCTATCCATGACCCTGCACCCCGCCGTCGAAGCCGTCACCGCCCGTATCATCGAGCGGTCGAAGCCGGGGAGGGCCGCCTATCTCGACCTGATCGCGCGCGAGCGGGAATCGGGGGTCGACCGGCCCAACCTGTCCTGCGGCAATCTCGCCCATGGCTTCGCGGCATCGGGCGAGGACAAGCCGGCGATCCGGGACGGGTCCGCCATGAACATCGGCATCGTCACCGCGTATAACGACATGCTGTCGGCGCATCAGCCCTATGGCCGCTATCCCGACCAGATGAAGATCTGGGCGCGCGAGGCGGGCGCGACCGCGCAGGTGGCCGGCGGCGTGCCGGCGATGTGCGACGGCGTGACGCAGGGCCAGCGCGGCATGGAGCTGAGCCTGTTCAGCCGCGACACCATCGCGCTCTCCACGGCGGTCGCGCTCAGCCATGGCATGTTCGAAAGCGCCGCCCTGCTCGGCATCTGCGACAAGATCGTGCCGGGCCTGCTGATCGGTGCGCTTCGCTTCGGCCATCTGCCGACGATCCTCGTGCCGGCCGGGCCGATGCCATCGGGCCTCGCCAACAAGGAGAAGCAGCGCGTCCGCCAGCTCTATGCCGAAGGCAAGGTCGGCCGCGCCGAGCTGCTGGAGGCCGAGAGTGCCTCCTATCATGGCGCGGGCACCTGCACCTTCTACGGCACCGCCAATTCCAACCAGATGATGATGGAGGTGATGGGCCTCCACATCCCCGGTGCCGCCTTCGTCAATCCCGGCACCAAGCTGCGCCAGGAGCTGACCCGCAAGGCGGTCCATCGACTCGCCGAGATCGGCTGGGACGGCGACGATTACCGCCCGCTGGGGCACTGCGTCGACGAGAAGGCGATCGTCAACGCGGCGGTCGGCCTGCTGGCGACGGGAGGCTCGACCAACCATGTCATCCACCTGCCCGCCATCTCCCGCGCGGCGGGCATCACGATCGACTGGGAGGATATCGACAAGCTCTCCGCCGCCGTGCCGCTGATCGCGCGGGTCTATCCCAACGGCTCGGGCGACGTGAACCATTTCCAGGCGGCGGGCGGCATGGCCTATGTCATCGCCACGCTGATCGACGGCGGCCTGCTCCATCGCGACATCCTGACCGTCGCGGGCCGCGATCTGGCCGACTATGCCCGCGACCCGAAGCTGGATGGCGACGGCCTCGCCTGGGTGGATGCCCCCGCCGCCCCGCTCGACGAGGCGATGCTCCGGCCGCATTCGAACCCCTTCCAGCCCGATGGCGGCATGCGGCTCGTGCAGGGCAATCTCGGCCGCGGCACCTTCAAGACCAGCGCGGTCGACCGGGAACGCTGGACGATCGAGGCGCCGTGCCGGGTGTTCGACGACCAGGACGACGTCATCCGCGCCTTCAAGGCGGGCGAGCTGGACCGCGATGTGGTGGTGGTGGTCCGTTTCCAGGGGCCCCGCGCCAATGGCATGCCCGAACTGCACAAGCTGACCCCGCCGCTCGGCGTGCTGCAGGACAAGGGGTTCAGGGTGGCACTGGTCACCGATGGCCGCATGTCGGGCGCCAGCGGCAAGGTGCCGGCGGCGATCCACCTGACCCCGGAGGCGATCGGGGGCGGCCCGATCGGCAGGCTGCGCGACGGCGATCCGGTGCGGCTGTGTGGCCATGACGGATCGATCGAGGCGCTGGTCGATCCGGCGGAATGGGCGGCCCGCGAGCCTGCCGCTCCGCCGGCCGCGCAGCAGGGCACCGGCCGCGAGCTGTTCGCCTTCATGCGCCAGGGCGCCGACACCGCCGAGCGCGGCGGTTCGGCGATGCTGGCGGCGGCGGGGCTGTGAAGGGCGTGGTGCCCCAGCCAATTCGTCGTCCCGGCGGAGGCCGGGGCCGCAAGAGTTTGCGCGGCGACGTGGCGACAAGAACCTATGGCGGCCCCGGCCTCCGCCGGGACGACGAATGGAAATGACCGAGCTCGTCGCGGTCGATCTGGGTGGGACCCATGCCCGCTTCGCGATCGCCGAACTGCACGGCGACCGCCGCCCGTCGCTCGGCCCGGTCGCCAAGTACAGGACCGCCGACTATCCCGGCCTCCCCGCCGCCTGGGCCGCCTTCGCCGAAGCGCAGGGCGGCGCCCTGCCCAAGGCGGCCAGCATTGCCATAGCGGGGCCCGTCGAGGGCGAGCTGATCCGCTTCACCAACAATGGCTGGACGATCCGCCCCGCCACCCTGGCCGCCGAACTGGGGGTGGAGCGGCTGTCGCTGCTGAACGATTTCGCAGCGATGGCGGCGGCGGTAGGGGTGCTGGACGAGGATGAGCTGATCCATCTCGGCGGGCCGCAAGGGCCGCTCCCGGCCGAGGGCGTCACCACCGTGATCGGCCCCGGCACCGGCCTCGGCGTCGCGCAGCTGCTGCGCCGCAGGGGCCGCCGCATCGTGCTGGCGACCGAGGGCGGACATATCGATTTCGCGGCACTCGACGGCTTCGAGGAGAAGCTGCTCGCGCGGCTGCGCGAGCGGCACCGCCGCGTCTCGGTCGAGCGGATCGTCTCCGGCCCCGCGCTGGCCGACATCCACGAGACGCTGGCGCTGCTCGGCGGCCGCGCGATCGTCCCGCGCGACGATGCCGCGCTGTGGCAGGCCGCCACCGACGGGAGCGACCCGCTCGCCGCCGAGGCACTGGACCGGCTGGTCATGGCGTTCGGCGCGGTCGCGGGCGATCTGGCCCTCGCCCATGGCGCCCATGCCGTCGTCATCACCGGCGGTCTCGCCAACCGGATCGAGGAGCGACTGCGCGGCCCGCTGTTCCACGACCGCTTCCGCGCCAAGGGCCGCTTCGAACACCGAATGGCGACCTTCCCGATCCGCCTCGCCCGCCATGCCGAGGCCGGGCTGCTCGGCGCCGCCGCCGCTTTCCAGGAGGACCAATGATGCTCGTCGACCAGATCATGACCCTCGCCCCGGTCATCCCGGTGCTCGTTATCCATGACGTCGCCCATGCGCGACCGATCGCCGAGGCGCTGGTGGAGGGTGGCCTGCCCGCGCTGGAGGTGACGCTGCGTACCCCCTGCGCGCTCGACGTGATCCGTGAGATGGTCAAGGTCGAGGGCGCGGTGGTCGGCGCGGGGACGGTGCTCAATCCGGACGATGTCCGGGCCAGCGTCGATGCCGGCGCGCGCTTCCTGGTCTCACCGGGGCTGACCGATCCGCTCGCCAACGCCGCCATCGCCAGCCAGCTTCCCTTCCTGCCCGGCACCGCCAATGCCGGCGACATCATGCGCGGGCTCGACATGGGGCTGACCCATTTCAAATTCTTCCCGGCCACCGCCAATGGCGGCATCCCAGCGCTGAAGGCGCTCGCCGCGCCGCTATTCAACGCCCGCTTCTGCCCGACCGGCGGCATCACCGAGGCGACCGCGCCCGACTGGCTGGCGATCGACGCCGTGCTCTGCGTCGGCGGCAGCTGGGTGGTGCCGGCGGGGAAGCCCGACACGGCCGAGATCGTCAGGCGCGCGAAGGCGGCGGCGGCGCTGGGCGGGGCGCCGATCAGCGCGTGATGAACGCGTAGCCGATCACCTCGGCATCGTCGCGCAGCGCCGCGGTGAGCGCGGCCTGGCTCACGTCCGAGCTCCAGCCCACCATCGTCTCCAGTTCCAGCACCGAGCCGTCGACCCGTTCCGATATCGCGTGGGGACGCATGCCGTGCGTTCGGATCAGGTCGGCCAGGCGCTGGCGGCCCTGGGGGATGGTGCGGCGGTAGCGGACGGTCAGCTCGGCGAAGCTGCGCTGCGGTATGGCCCGCTCGCTCAGATGGACGGCGGCCAGCACGATCAGCGTCGCCAGCGTCGCGCCGATCGCCAGCATATAGAAGCCCACCCCGAACAGGATTCCCAGCGCGGAGGTCATCCACAGCGACGCCGCCGTGGTCAGGCCCCGCACCGTCATGCCTTCGCGGAAGATCACCCCGCCGCACAGGAAGCCGATGCCCGTCAGCACGCCATGGGCCATGCGCACCGGATCGATGCGGACGATGTCCTGCGGCGTGTCGCTGAGCCAATGGATCTGGTGGACGGCCCCCAGCATCAGCAGAGCCGAGGACAGGCTGACCAGTATATGGGTGCGGAACCCCGCCGGGCTCGCCCGATATTCCCGCTCGGCCCCGATCAGCGCGCCGGCGATCACCGCACCCAGCATCGGCAGAAACAGATCGAGAAACATGCGGCCGTCGCTCCCTTGGAGATGCGGGATCAACCGACGGATGAAAGGATGGTTCACGGCCAGCGGAAATGATTATGGGGCGAAGCGAGTCAATCTGTTGCCGATATACCACGGATAATATTAGATTTTTTCAAAGCGCAACCTCTCCCGGCCGGTCGGGTTCTGCTGGCCGTCCCCATGCCGTGATGGCGGGGATGCCCCTTTACCGGGCGGTTCCAGTGGAGAGTATCAATGAAGTTTGCCCTCATCGCCGTGCTCGCGGCTTCGATCAGCACCGCCGCGATGGCGCAGGACAGTTCACCCGACGGCAGCGAGCCCGCCTTCTCGATCGAGCCTTATGTGGGCGTGCTCGGCGGCTATCATAATTTCGATCGCCGCAGCGAGTTCGGCACGGTCGGCCCGCGCGGCAAGATGGACGGCGCGCTGATCGAAGGCGTGGCCGGCGTGAACATGCCGTTCGGCCCGGTCTTCGTCGGCGTCGAAGGCAATGCCGCCAAGGGCTTCAAGGATATCGACTGGGAATATGGCGTGAAGGGCCGGTTCGGCGTGCGCGCGGGCCAGAGTGGGCTGATCTTCGCATCGGCCGGCTATCAGTGGGTCAACGGCCGGCGCGGCTTCTCCGATCAGAAGGGCTGGTCCTACGGCATCGGCACCGAGATCGGGCCGAAGGATATCGGCCTCGGCGGAGTGTTCGGCGAGGCGGGCCCGCGCCTGCGGTTCCAGGCCGACACCTATGATTTCGACAGCATCCGCCCGATGGCGGGCCTCGTCTTCGCCTTCTGAGCTAGAGCCGACGAGCCGATGCAATCGGATCGTGAAAGGCTCTAAGGGCCGGTTCCCCTCCCGTCGCCGGGAGGGGAACAGCCGGATCATTCGAACTCGAGGATCACCGCGTCGACCGCCAGGCTATCGCCCGGCTTGGCGGCGACGGCCTTGACCGTCCCCGCCTTCTCGGCGCGCAGGATATTCTCCATCTTCATCGCCTCGACCACCGCCAGCGGCTGGCCGGCCTCGACCCTGGCGCCCTCGCCGACATGGATCGCCGTCACCAGGCCCGGCATCGGGCAGAGCAGGAAGCGCGACATGTCCGGCGGGATCTTTTCGATCATGTGGTGCGACAGCGCCGCGACACGTGGGGTCAGCACACGCAGATTATGGCTCGCGCCGCGCGCGGTGAAGCGCCAGCCGGTGCGCTTGCGCTCGACCCGCACCGACAGCGCCTCGCCGTCGACCACCGCCTCGACGAGGCGCTGGCCGGGCACATAGGGCGCATCGACCACGATCGGCACGCCATCGACGGTCACCGCATCGCCCGCGATCTCGATCTGGCGCTCAACCCCGTCGAGCGTGACCACCCAGCTGGTGGAGGGATCGGCCGGACCGTTGAGCCGGCCCTCGATCTGCCCCGCGCGCGCCGCATCGATGCTGGCGAGCACGCCGGCGATCGCGGCGAGGCGGCGGCTGAGCAATTCATCGGCAGCCGCGCCGGTGAAGCCCTCGGGGAATTCCTCGGCGATGAAGCCGGTGGTGATGTTGCCCGAGCGGAACCGCTCATGCTGCATCAGCGCGGAGAGGAAATCGATATTATGGCCGATGCCGTCGATCTCGAAACGGTCGAGCGCCGCTACCTGCTTGTCGATCGCCTGCTCGCGGGTCTGGCCCCAGGTGATCAGCTTCGCGATCATCGGATCGTAGAACATCGAGATTTCGGAGCCTTCATAGACGCCATCGTCGACGCGGACATTGTCGGCCTCGGCCGGCGGGCGATAGCGCACGAGGCGGCCGGTCGACGGCAGGAAGCCGCGATAGGGATCCTCGGCATAGACGCGGTTCTCGACCGCCCATCCGTTGATCTTCACATCGGCCTGTGTGAAGGCCAGCTTCTCGCCATAGGCGACGCGGATCATCTGCTCGACCAGATCGAGCCCGGTGATGCATTCGGTGACGGGATGCTCGACCTGGAGACGGGTGTTCATCTCGAGGAAGTAGAAGCCCTGGCCGGTCTTGTCGGCGCCCGAGACGATCAGCTCGACCGTGCCGGCGCTGTAATAGCCCACGGCCCGCGCGAGCGCGACGCACTGCTCGCCCATCGCCTTGCGCATCTCGGGGGTGACGAAGGGCGACGGCGCCTCCTCGACCACCTTCTGGTGGCGGCGCTGGATCGAGCATTCGCGCTCGTTCAGGTAGACGATGTTGCCATGCTTGTCGCCGAGCACCTGGATCTCGATGTGGCGCGGGCTCTCGATGAACTTCTCGATGAAGACGCGGTCGTCGCCGAAGCTGTTGAGGCCCTCGCGCTTCACGCTGTCGAAATTCTCGCGGACGTCCTTCTCGCTATAGGCGAGGCGCATGCCCTTGCCGCCACCGCCGGCCGAGGCCTTCATCATCACCGGATAGCCGATGTCGTTGGCGATGCGGACGGCATGGTCGGTATCGTCGATCTCGCCGACAAAGCCGGGGACGACGTTGACGCCGGCCTGCATAGCCAGTTTCTTCGATTCGATCTTGTCGCCCATCGCGGCGATCGCATTGGCCGGCGGGCCGATGAACGCGATATTCTCCTTGGCCAGCGCCTCGGCGAAACTGGTCCGCTCCGACAGGAAGCCATAGCCGGGGTGGACCGCCTCGGCGCCGGTATCCTTGCACGCCTGGATGATCTTGTCGGCGACCAGATAGGATTCGGACGCGGGCGAGGCGCCGATATGGACCTTCTCGTCGGCCATCTCGACATGCGGCGCGCGCGCGTCGGCGTCCGAATAGACCGCGACCGTCTTGATGCCCATGCGCCGGGCGGTCTTGATCACGCGGCAGGCGATTTCGCCGCGATTGGCGATCAGGATCTTCTTGAACATACGGTCCCTAGTCTTCCCTACCCGATCGTCGCCCCGGACTTGATCCGGGGCCCATTCACGCTCCGCTGATCATCAGGCGTTGCGCGTCTGGATGCCGACTTTCGTCAGCATGACGGATGTTGTTGTGATTACTCCGCCGCCAGTTCCGCCTTGCACTCGGCCCGCATCGGCATGACGCCGAGCTTGGCGAAAAGGGCGGCGTCGCGATCGTCGCCGGCATTGTCGGTGGTCAGCAGCTTGTCGCCGGTGAAGATCGAATTGGCGCCCGCCATGAAGCACAAGGCCTGCGCGGAGTCGGACATGCTCTCGCGCCCCGCCGACAGGCGGACCATCGAGGCCGGCATGGTGATGCGCGCGACCGCGACGGTGCGGACGAACTCGATCTCGTCGATCTTCGCCAGCGGCGTATCGGCCAGCATGTCGCCCAGCACCGTGCCCTTGACCGGCACCAGCGCGTTCACCGGCACGCTTTCGGGATGGACCGGCAGGGTCGCCAGCGCATGGATGAAGCCGACCCGGTCGGCGCGGGTCTCGCCCATGCCGACGATGCCGCCGCAGCAGACGTTGATCCCCGCCTCGCGGACATGCTCGAGCGTCTCGATGCGGTCCTCGAAGGTGCGGGTGGTGATCACCTCGGCATAGCGCTCGGGCGAGGTGTCGATATTGTGGTTGTAATAGTCGAGACCGGCATCGGCGAGGGTCTTCGCCTGATCCTCGGTCAGCATGCCCAGCGTCATGCAGGTTTCCATGCCCATCTGGCGCACGCCCTTCACCATCTCGACGATGGCGGGCATGTCGCGGTCCTTGGGGTTGCGCCAGGCGGCTCCCATGCAGAAGCGGGTCGAGCCGTTGTCCTTGGCCTGCGCGGCGGTCTGCAACACCGCGCGCACGTCCATCAGCTTGGTGGCCTTCAGCCCGGTCTCGGCATGGACCGACTGGTTGCAATAGCCGCAATCCTCGACACAGCCGCCGGTCTTGATCGACAGCAGGGTGGAAAGCTGCACCTCGTTCGCCGCGTGATTGGCGCGGTGCGCCGCCTGCGCCTGCCACAGCAGATCGTTGAACGGCAGATCGAACAGGGCCGCTATCTCCTCGCGCGTCCAGTCGGAACGGACGTCGGGGCGTGGATTGGCATGGGCATTCATTATTCGGCGGCCTCCTCGAAGCCTTCAGGCGGCTGGTTGTGACCCAGCAGCCGTAGCACTTCGGTGGCCGCGCTGACCAGATTGGTGCCCGGGCCGAAAATGCCCTGCACGCCCGCGTCGCGGAGAAACTGGTAATCCTGCGCGGGAATGACGCCGCCCGCGATCACCTTGATGTCGCTGCGGCCGGCATCGCGCAGCAGGCCGATCAGCTCGGGGATCAGCGTCTTGTGGCCGGCGGCGAGGCTGGAGGCGCCGACCACGTCGACATCGGCCTTGATCGCCAGCTCGGCGGCTTCCTTCGGCGTCTGGAACAGCGGCCCCGCGACCACCTCGAAACCGAGATCGCCGAACGCCGAGGAGACGAGGTTGGCGCCGCGATCATGGCCGTCCTGGCCCATCTTGGCGACGAGCATGCGCGGCTTGCGACCCTTGCGCTGGGTGATGGTGCCGACACCCTCGATCAGGCCCAGCCAGCGCGGATCGTCGCCATAGGCGCCGCCATAGATGCCCTTTACCGGGGTCGGGTTGGTGCCGAAGCGGCCGAACACCTCTTCCATCGCCGCGCTGATCTCGCCCAGCGTGGCGCGGGCGCGGGCGCATTCGACGGCCAGTTCGAGCAGGTTGGCGGAGCCGCGCGCGCCCTCGGTCAGCGCCGCCAGTGCCGCCTGGCACTTGCCCTCGTCGCGGCCGGCCTTGACCTTCTGGATGCGGCGGATCTGCGCCTCGCGTACCGCGACATTGTCGACGTCGAGGATGTCGATCGGGTCTTCCTGCGCCAGCTTGTACTTGTTGACGCCGACGATCACCTCTTCGACCCGGTCGATCCGCGCCGCCTTGGCGGCGGAGGCCTCCTCGATCATCGCCTTGGGCCAGCCGGCGGCGACGGCCTTGGCCATGCCGCCCTCGGCCTCGACCTTCTCGATGATCGCCCAGGCCTTGTCGACCAGCTCCTGGGTCAGCGCCTCGACATAATAGGAGCCGCCGAGCGGATCTACGACCTTGGTCATCCCGGTCTCTTCCTGGATGACGATCTGGGTGTTGCGGGCGATGCGCGCCGAGAAGTCGGTCGGCAGCGCGATCGCCTCGTCGAGGGCGTTGGTGTGGAGCGACTGGGTGCCGCCCAGCATCGCCGCCATCGCCTCGATCGTGGTGCGCATGACGTTGTTGTACGGGTCCTGCTCGGTCAGCGAGACGCCCGAGGTCTGGCAGTGCGTCCGCAGCATCTTCGAGCGCTCGTCCTTGGCGCCGAGCTGGGTCATCACCCGGTGCCACAGCACGCGCGCGGCGCGCAGCTTGGCGATCTCCATGAAGAAGTTCATGCCGATCGCGAAGAAGAAGGACAGGCGCCCGGCGAACTTGTCGATGTCGAGGCCGGAGGCCACGCCATATTTCACATATTCCATGCCGTCGGCGATGGTGAAGGCCAGCTCCTGCACCTGCGTCGCCCCGGCCTCCTGCATGTGATAGCCGGAGATCGAGATAGAGTTGAACTTCGGCATCTCGCGGCTGGTGTAGCCGAAGATGTCCGAGATGATCCGCATGCTCGGCTCGGGCGGGTAGATATAGGTGTTGCGGACCATGAACTCCTTGAGGATGTCGTTCTGGATGGTCCCGTCGAGCTGGGCGCGCGGCACGCCCTGCTCCTCGCCCGCGACGATGAAGAAGGCGAGGATCGGGATCACCGCGCCGTTCATCGTCATGCTGACCGACATCTGATCGAGCGGGATGCCGTCGAACAGGATCTTCATGTCGTCGATCGTGTCGATCGCAACGCCCGCTTTGCCGACGTCGCCGGTCACGCGCGCATGATCGCTGTCATAGCCGCGATGGGTGGCGAGGTCGAAGGCGACCGAAAGGCCCTTCTGCCCGGCCTTCAGGTTGCGATGATAGAAGGCGTTCGATTCCTCGGCGGTCGAGAAGCCCGCATATTGGCGGATCGTCCAGGGGCGCCCGGCATACATCGAGGCGCGCACGCCGCGGGTGAACGGCGCGAAGCCGGGCAGGCCGGGATCGATATCGGCCACGTCCTCGGCGGTGTAGAGCGGCTTGACCGCGATCCCTTCCGGGGTCTGCCAGGTCAGGTCCTTGCCCTTCACCTCCTTGGCGGCGGCGGCTTCCCACTGGGCCAGATCGGGCTTCTTCACGTCGCTCATCGCAGATTCCTCAATGGTCGCCCTTGGGTGTTTCCATGATCTCGGTCAGCACCCCGCCCATGTCCTTGGGATGGACGAAGAAGATCAGGGTGCCATGCGCGCCGATACGCGGCTCGCCGAGCACCTTGGCGCCCTTGCCTTCGAACCACGCCTTGGCGGCGTGGATGTCCGGCACTTCATAGCAGAGATGATGCTGGCCGCCCGCCGGGTTCTTGGCGAGAAACCCGTGGATCGGGGAGGACTCGCCCAGCGGCTCGATCAGCTCGATCTGGCTGTTGGGCGTGTCGACGAAGCACACCTTCACGCCCTGCGCGGGCAGGTCGAACGGCTCGCGGATCACCTCCGCGCCCATAACGTCGCGGTAGAAGGAGATGCTCTTCTCGATCGACGGGGTGGCGACCCCGACATGGTTCAGACGGCCAAGCTTCATCATCAGACCCTTTCGATGACCATGGCGATGCCCTGGCCGCCGCCGATGCACATGGTGATAAGGCCATAGCGGCCGCCGGTGCGCTGCAGCTCATAGGCGGCCTTGACCGTCAGGATCGTGCCGGTGGCGCCGACCGGATGGCCGAGCGCGATGCCCGAGCCGTTCGGGTTCAGCTTCTCGCGGTCGAAGCCGAGTGCCTTGGCGACCGACAGCGCCTGCGCCGCGAACGCTTCGTTCGCCTCGATCACGTCGATGTCGGACAGCTTCAGCCCAGCCCGCTCCAGCGCGACCGGCACCGCCTTGATCGGGCCCTCACCCATATATTCGGGTTCGACCCCGGCATGACCCCAGCTGACGATCTTTGCGATCGGCTTGAGCCCGCGCTTCTCGACCTCGCCCGCGGTCGCCAGCACCACGGCGGCGGCGCCGTCGTTGATGCCCGAGGCGTTGGCGGCGGTGACGGTGCCGTCCTTCTTGAACGCCGGCTTCATCCCCGCCAGCGCCTCGGCGCTGGTATCGGCGCGGACATGCTCGTCGGTGTCGAAGACGGTGACGCCCTTGCGGGTCTTGATCTCGATCGGGAGGATCTGGTCCTTGAACCGGCCTTCCTCGATCGCGCGCGACGCACGCTGATGGCCTTCGACCGTCAGGGCATCCTGCTCCTCGCGGGTGATCTGGTGGCGCTCGGCGCAATTCTCGGCGGTGATGCCCATATGATAGCCGCCGCCGGCATCCTGGAGACCCTGGATCAGCGCGTCGGTCAGCGTATTGTTACCCATCTTCACGCCCCAGCGGATGCCATGGTCGTGATAGGGGACGTTCGACATCGATTCCGCGCCGCCCGCGACGGTGATGGTCGCTTCGCCCAGCTGCATCATCTGCGCCGCCGACACGATCGACTGGACGCCCGATCCGCACAGGCGGTTCAGGGTCATCGCCGGCACCTGATAGGGAATGCCCGCGTCCAGCGCGATGGTGCGCGCCAGCATGCCATCCTTGGCGCTGGTCGGCATCACCTGGCCGATCACGACATGGCCGATATCGGTGGGCGCCAAGCCAGCGCGGCCGATCGCCTCACCCACCACCTTCGCGCCCAGTTCGGACGGATAGAAGCCCTTGAGCGAGCCGCCGAAGTCGCCGATCGCGGTGCGGACGCCGCTGACGATGTAGATGTCTTCCATAATCACTCACTCCTTGTCCCGCGCGTCCGCGGGAGGCTTTGACAGGATCTTTTCAAACCGCCCCGCTGCGGACGGGACGGCCGGGGAGGAAAAGCGTCAAAGCGGGATATTGTCGTGCTTCTTCCAGGGGTTTTCGAGGCTCTTGTTCTTGAGCTTGCGCAGGCCCAGGGCGATCCGGCGCCGGGTGGAATGCGGCATGATCACCTCGTCGATGAAGCCCTTCGACGCCGCCACGAACGGGTTGGCGAAGCGGTCCTCATATTCCTTGGTGCGCGCGGCGATCTTCTCGGCATCGCCGATATCCTTGCGGAAGATGATCTCCACCGCGCCCTTGGCGCCCATCACCGCGATCTCGGCGGTCGGCCAGGCATAGTTGAGATCGCCACGCAGATGCTTCGAGCTCATCACGTCATAGGCGCCGCCA
This sequence comes from Rhizorhabdus dicambivorans, assembly GCF_002355275.1. Taxonomy (NCBI): domain Bacteria; kingdom Pseudomonadati; phylum Pseudomonadota; class Alphaproteobacteria; order Sphingomonadales; family Rhizorhabdaceae; genus Rhizorhabdus; species Rhizorhabdus dicambivorans. The sequence continues at coordinate 260,622 of NZ_CP023449.1, forward strand.
TAGGCCTTGCGGGTGATGACGGTGATCTTCGGCACGGTCGCCTCACCATAGGCGAACAGCAGCTTGGCGCCATGCTTGATGATGCCGTTATGCTCCTGCGCGGTGCCGGGCAGGAAGCCGGGCACGTCGACGAAGGTGATGATCGGAATGTCGAAGGCGTCGCAGAAGCGGACGAAGCGCGCCGCCTTCTTGGACGAGGCGATGTCGAGACAGCCGGCCAGCACCATCGGCTGGTTCGCGACGATGCCGACCGGGCGGCCCTCGACCCGGCCGAAGCCGACGACGATGTTGCCGGCGTGGTTCGGCTGGACCTCGAAGAAGTCGCCCTCGTCGACGACCTTCGCGATCAGCTCCTTCATGTCATAGGGCTTGGTCGCGCTGTCGGGGATCAGCGTGTCGAGGCTGGGCTCGGCGCGGTCCCAGGGATCGTCGGTCGGGCGGGTCGGCAGCTCGTGCCGGTTCGACAGCGGCAGGAAATCGACGAACTCGCGCACCGACAGCAGCGCCTCGATGTCGTTCTCGAAGGCATTGTCGGCGACCGAGGTCTTGGTGGTGTGGGTGACGGCGCCGCCCAGCTCCTCCTGGGTCACCACCTCGTTGGTGACGGTCTTCACCACGTCGGGGCCGGTCACGAACATGAAGGACGAGTCCTTCACCATGAAGATGAAGTCGGTCATCGCCGGCGAATAGACCGCGCCGCCCGCACAGGGGCCCATGATCACGCTGATCTGCGGCACCACGCCCGACGCCAGGATGTTGCGCTGGAACACTTCGGCATAGCCGCCGAGCGAGGCGACACCCTCCTGGATGCGGGCGCCGCCCGAATCGTTGAGGCCGATCACCGGGGCGCCGACCTTCATCGCCATGTCCATGATCTTGCAGATTTTCTGCGCGTGCCGCTCCGAAAGCGCGCCGCCATAGACGGTGAAATCCTGGCTGAACAGGAAGACGAGCCGGCCGTTGATCGTGCCCGATCCGGTGACGACGCCGTCGCCCGGAATATGCTCCTGCTCCATGCCGAAGTCGGTGCAGTTATGCTCGACATACATGTCATATTCTTCGAACGAGTCGGCATCGAGCAGCACCTCGATCCGCTCGCGCGCGGTGAGCTTGCCCTTCTTGTGCTGCGCGTCGATGCGCTTCTCTCCGCCGCCCAGCCGGGCCGCGGCGCGCTTTTCCTCGAGCTTCTGCAGGATCGCCAGCATGCGGGTACAATGCTCCCTAGGGATTCGTGAACGCGCCCCCTTTTCAAGCTTTGCCGGATAAGGCAAATGTGAAATTGCGGAATTGCGAATAGGGTATTTGCAAATACCGTCATGCCAGCGGAGGCTGGCATCCATGTCTGTCTCCTTCCCAGATGGCACCGAGGATGGGAGAGACATGGACCCCAGCCTTCGGCTTTGCCGAAGTTTATCCTGAGCGCCTGCAAGGCAGTCGAAGGGCTGGGGTGACGGTGGAAGGAAGGAAGGCATGTGGCCCGACGCACCGGGACCCGCCTGTTCGCGGGACATGAACTGAAGGCGCTGCGCCAGCGGGCGGGCCTGGGCCAGGCGGCGATGGCAGCGCGGGTGGGGCTGTCGGTTTCCTATCTCTCGCAGCTCGAGAATGACGACCGGCCGATCACCCCGGCGGTGAGCGAGGCCTTCGCCCGCACCTTCCCGATCGACTGGAACGGCGATGCGGCCGGCGACAACGAGCGGCGGCTGGCCGGCCTGCGCGAGGCGCTGGCCGATCCGCTGTTCGCCGCGTCGGAGATCACTCCGCAGACGCTCCACCGCATGGTCGAGCAGCAGCCGCTGTTCGCCGACCAGTTCGTCCGCCTCCACGACGCCTGGCGCCGCACCGAGGAACGGCTCCAGCTGGTCGACGACCGGATCGCCAGCGGCGTGCCCGGCGATGACCGGCTGCCCTGGGAGGAGGTGCGCGACTGGTTCCACGACGAGGGCAATTATGTCGACAGCATAGACCGCGCCGCCGAGGCGCTGGCCGGCGAGCTCGACGCCGAACCGCTGCCCGAGGCGCTGCTCGCCCATGCGCTGAAGCATCGCCACGGCGTCGACGCGGTGATCGCCGCCAGCGACGGCACCGGCGAGGATGGCGGCCTGCTGCGCCGCTTCGACCGGGCGCGCGGATTGCTCACCATCGGCGCCGCCCAGCCGCCCGAGACGCGGCGCTTCATGATGGCGCACCAGCTTGCCCAGCTCGAATTCGCCGATGCGATCGGCGCGGTCGCGGGCGCGGCGCAGCTGCGCGCGGCCGAGGCGCGGCCGCTGCTCTCGGTCGGGCTCGCCAACTATGCGGCGGGGGCGCTGCTGATGCCCTATCGCCGCTTCCGCGACACGGCGCGCGCGCTGCGCCACGACATAGACCGGCTCTGCCAGCGCTTCGGGGTCAGCTTCGAACAGGCCTGCCACCGTCTGTCGACCCTGCAGCGCCCCGCCGAGCGCGGCATCCCCTTCTTCTTCTGCCGGGTCGACATGGCGGGCAACATCACCAAGCGTCATTCGGCGACGCGGCTGCAATTCGCCCGCTTCGGCGGCGCCTGTCCATTGTGGATCGTCCATGAGGCGGTGGCGATCCCCGACCGCATCCTCGTCCAGCTCGCCGAGATGCCCGATGGCGTCCGCTATGTCTCCATGGCCAAGGGCCTGGTGAAGCCGTCGGGCAGCTTCACCCGCGCGCCGCGCCGCTATGCGGTGGCGCTGGGCTGCGAGGCCGATCATGCCCGCGACTTCATCTATGCCGACGCGCTCGACACCCGCAATGTCGAGGCCGCCACGCCGATCGGGGTTTCCTGCCGGCTATGCCCGCGCCGCCATTGCGACCAGCGCGCCTTCCCGCCCGCCGGCCGCGCTATCGCGGTCGACGCCGATCGCAGGGACGTCGTACCCTACCGCCTTGCCTGATCAGGAATCGACGCCGCGTTGGGAAGGTCCGGACAGCCTTATTGCCGCCGGGCGGGGCGCTGCTGATCGACCCCGCTCAGGAAATCGGACCCAAGGCTGGTGCGCGGTTGCGGCGGTGCGGGAGCGGCGCCGCGGGTCGCCACCGGCGGCGGCGTGACGCGCGGCGGCGCGGCGGCGGGCGACGCGGCCTGGGGCTCGAAACCGTCGCCGGGATCGGCCTGCGGCTCGCCCTGGTCGATCGGCATGCCGTCGGCGTCGACCATGCCCTCGTCGGGCATGTTGAGATAGGTCTCGTCGTCGGGCTCAAGCTGGAATTCGGGCAGGGTCACCGCCGTCTCGAACTGCTCGACCGGGCGCTTGGCGACCGCGACCTTCATGAAATCGGCAAAGGCGCGGGCGGGCGCGCGTCCGCCCTGCAGGCCGGCGATCGGCTTGGCGTCGTCGCGGCCCATCCACACGCCTGTGGTGATGCCACTGGAGAAGCCCAGGAACCAGCCGTCCTTGTTCGAGGAGGTGGTGCCGGTCTTGCCCGCCACCGGCCGGCCGATCTGCGCGGCACGCGCTGTGCCGGTGTTGACCGCGGTCTGGAGCAGGTCGGTTACCTCCGCCGCCACCCAGGGGGCGACGAGCACGCGGTTGTCGTCGGCGCGATGCTCGTAGAGCAGGTCGCCCTTGGCGGTTGTCACCTTGACGATGCCATAGGGCACCACCGCGACGCCCTTGCGCGCCACTGCGGCGAAGGCGCGGGTCATGTCGATCAGCCGCACGTCGGAGGTGCCGAGCACCATCGACGGATGGGTGTTCAGCTTGGTGCCGATGCCGAAGCGGTGCGCCATGTCTGCGACCGTCTCGAACCCCACCTGCTGGCCGATCTTGGCGGCAACCGTGTTGATCGAGAAGGCGAAGGCCGTCCGCACGTCGATCTCGCCGGCATATTCGCGATTCGAATTGCGCGGGCTCCACCCATTGATGTCGACCGGCTCGTCGACCACCGGCGTATCGGGCTTCATCCCCGCTTCCATGCCGGCCAGGTAGACGAACAGCTTGAAGGCGGAGCCGGGCTGCCGCTCCGCCTGGGTGGCGCGGTTGTAGATCGAGCTGACATAGTCGCGCCCGCCGACCATCGCCCGCACCGCGCCGTCACGGTCGAGCGCGACCAGCGCGCCCTGTGCTCCCGGCGGGGCATTGGCCCGGATCGCGGCATCGGCGGCTCGCTGCATCGCCGGATCGATCGTCGTCCACACGTCGATCGGCTCGATCTGCTCGTCCACCACCTCGTCGAGCTGCGCGAGCGCCCAGTCGGTGAAATAGCGCACCGCATTCTGGTCGCGCTCGGGAGCGAGGTTGACCTTGTCGAGGTCCACCTCTTCCGCTTCCGAAGGCGTGATCGCCCCGGCGTCCTGCATCACCTCCAGCACCACCTTGGCGCGGCCGATCGCGGCCTCCCGGTCGGCGGTGGGCGAATAATGCGATGGCGCCTTGACCAGCCCGGCGATGATCGCGCTCTCACCCAGGCTCAGCTTCGTCCCCGAATGATCGAAGAATTTGCGGGCCGCCGCATCGATGCCATAGGCACCACCGCCGAAATAGACCCGGTTCAGATAGAGCTCGAGAATCTGTTCCTTGGAGAATTTGCGCTCCATCGCCAGCGCCAGGATCACCTCGCGGAACTTGCGGCCGAAGCTGTAGGCATTGGTGAGGAAGATATTGCGCGCGATCTGCTGGGTGATGGTGGACGCACCCTGGAGCCGGCGCCCCTCGCCCTTGCGCTGGAAGGCGACATAGGCGGCGCGCGCCATGCCGATCGGATCGATGCCGGGATGCATGTAGAAGCGCCGGTCCTCGACCGCGACCATCGCCTTGGTCATGGTCTGCGGGATTTGGCCGATCGGTAGCCAGTCGCCGTAGCTGGGGCCCAGCGAGACGATCACCGATCCGTCGGCGGCGCGCACGCGGACCATCTGGCCGTTGGGGCTCGACTTCAGCTCCTCGAAGCTCGGCAGCGAGGCCATCGCGATCAGCACCGCGATGATGAGCGCGCCGAGCCCCGCGAGCAGGCCGAACAGCGAAAGCTTCAGGAAGGTCTTCAACCAGCCCATGTGGCGAGGCTTATCCTTGGGTGTGGGCGCGGTCGGCATGAACGATTGCCGGATTAGCGGTTATGACTGTGCCTGCCAAGCGGATCGCCCCCGATTTCGATCGACCGGACATCGGTATCGACGAGCAATGATGACGCGGTGATGAATGGGGCAGTCATATATGATCGTCATGCCAGCGGAGGCTGGCATCCATGTCTGCTTTCTTCCCAGATGCCATCGCGGTTGAAGAGAGACATGGACCCCAGCCTTCGCGGAACCTTTGCGTAAAGCGCGTCCGCTCCCCAACACGCGCCATCCTCGCGGATGCGGGGATCCATAACCCCTTCGCCCAAGAGGTTCGAGCTTCAGAGAATATGGATTCCCGCCTGCGCGGGAATGACAGATCAGGAGGGGCGGGATTAATTCAAAGGTCCCGCCTTCGCTGAGGTGACCAGGGGTCACGCCCCCTTACCTCTTGCCCTCGAAATCGATCGACGCCGAATTGATGCAGTAGCGCAGCCCGTCCGGCCCTGGCCCGTCAGGGAAGACATGGCCGAGATGGCCGTCGCATTTCGCGCAGCGGACCTCGGTGCGGATCATGCCGTGGCTGGCGTCGCGATGCTCGGTGATCATCTCTTCATCAGCGGGGGTGGTGAAGCTCGGCCAGCCGCAGCCCGAATCATATTTGCTGCCGCTGTCGAACAGCAGTTCGCCGCAGCCGGCGCAGCGATAGTCGCCGTCTTCCTTATTGTTCCAATATTTGCCGGTGAAGGCGCGTTCCGTGCCGGCCTGGCGGAGGACATGGTACTGCTCGGGGCTGAGCCGCCGGCGCCACTCCTCATCGGGAAGATCAAGCTTGTCCATGGCCGGAATGTGGGCGCGCCACCCCGGCAGGTCAAGCGCGCGGGGAGGGCCGATCAACCATGTCCGGCCAAAAAAATCACGCGTCGGTCCGCTCTGTGACGCGCGTCACTGCGCCATGCCCTTAACCATCCTAGAGCGGGGATCGGCGTTGCATGGCGTCCGTGTGGTTGCGTTGGCGTGCGGGGGCGCAGGGGAATCGCCCCCATCCTTTTTCTGGAAGTGGCTTCAGTCTTGTCCGGCCCGGCGATCACGGTCCCGATCGCCGGGCCGGCGTGCTTCCGGGCCCGGTCAGCCCTTGCGCAGCCGCCGCCGGTTGCGCCCCACCGCCTTTCGATAATGGGCGATCGTCGCCTTGGCCTGCCGCGCCGGGGTGGCGCCCAGCCGGCCGGTCATGGCGCGCATCTGCAGCGCGGCGGCGGCCTCGATCTTCTCGCCGACCATCAGCTGCGCCTCGGCCAGGGCGGCGGCATCGCCTGCGGCGAGCTTCGCCAGCCGCATCGTCACCACCGACGAGGCCTCGACGCCGAGGCGCCAGCCGTCGAAGGCAAGGGTCATCCAGTCGGTAGCGCGGATCATCGCCGATCAGGACGCATCGGACGCAGGCCGGTTCCCGTTGGTGGAACCGCCGCGCCACGATCCGGTTGAGACCGTCGACCAAGCGGAGGATGTGATGGAAACCCAGACCCTGCACCGTGGCCGGCTGATCGACCATATCCAGCTCGTCGTCGCCGATATCGAGGCGAGCCGGCGTTTCTATGCGGCCCTGTTCGATGTGCTCGGCATTCCCATCGCGGGCAGCGCCGAGGATTATTTCTGGGCCGACGAACTGTTCGTCTCCACCGCCGACAGCGAAGCCGCCCAGGGCAGGCTCACCGGCCGCCACCACCTTGCCTTCCAGGCGCGCGACCGGGCGATGGTGGACGCCTTCCACCGCGCCGGGCTGGCGGCCGGCGGGCGCGACAACGGCGCGCCCGGCGAACGGCCCTATCATCCCGGCTATTATGGCGCCTTCCTGATCGATCCCGACGGCAACAATATCGAGGCGGTCTATCACGGCCCCGCCGGGCGATCGGCGGACAGCGTCACCGTCAGCTTCGCCGCCTGATCGCGGAAACGGGGGAGGCCCGCCCGTCCCCGGAGACGGGGCGGGCGGGGCCGCTTCAGGCCACTTCGCTCCGGCTATGCTCGGCCTGCCATGCGGCGATCTGATCGCGGACCGCCAGCTTGGCCTTCTTGAGCCGGGCGACCTCCAGATCGTCGGGCCGCAACCTCGCCAGCTGCTCGGTGATCGCTGCTTCGAGCCGGGCATGTTCCTTTTCGAGATAGTGGAGGAAACGTTCGGACATCAGTGCGCCTCCTTGCCATCGAGCGATCGAAGCGCGGCCATCACCTCGTCGATCGGGACGGGACGCGCGCGGGGGGTCGGACGGCGCAGCGCCGGCCTGCCTTCCACGGCGGCGGCATCGGATGCCCAGGATGCGAGGATCGCCCGCTTCACCTCGGGTTCGAGGGTGGGGTGCCTGGCAACGTCGAACGGGCGTCGAAAATCGGAGAGGGACATGGTTCTGCCTCCTTTCTTCCTGTCGCTCCCTGCGATCTCGGGGATCGCTGCCCGATAATCTGGAAGCGCGAAGCGAGTCGTCAAGCCCTTGATAAGAGGCACCTAAAAAATTTTTAGAGCGGGCTTGAAGTGGTGGAAGGCAAAATTATCTAGCCGTCCGCCGGGTGCCTTGCGGGCCCGGCGACCGAGAGCGCCGGCGCGTTCCGGCGCCTCTCATGCTCAGATTGCTCACAGGAGGATTTGGATATGAGAAGGATCGATTTCGCCCCCTATCGCCGCTCCACGGTCGGCTTCGACCGGCTGTTCGACATGCTGGAAACCGGCCCGCGCGGCGACGGTGGCGAGGGCTTCCCGCCCTATGACCTCGAAAAGATCAGCGAGGACAGCTACCGCATCACCCTCGCCGTCGCGGGCTTCCGCCCGGACGAGATCGAGATCACCGCGCAGCAGAACCAGCTGATCGTCAGCGGCCACAAGGCCGACAATGCCGAAGCGGAGCCGGATCGCTACCTGCACCGCGGCATCGCCACCCGCGCCTTCGAGCGGCGCTTCCAGCTGGCCGATTTCATCGAGGTCCGCTCGGCGAGCTTCGAAAATGGCCTGCTCAGCATCGCGCTCCAGCGCGAGGTGCCCGAGGCGATGAAGCCCCGCCGCATCGAGATCGGCGCGCCCGCCAACGACCGGGGGCTGCTGCCGAAGCTCCGGGGCAAGGTGAAGGCGGCCTGACGGGACGGCGCCGGCGGGTTCCCGCCGGCGCCTGCCTCATGACCGGTCGGCACCTCTCGCCGGCAGGAAGCGGGGATTGCGCAACAGCCCCGCCGAGACCAGCGAGACGAGCAGCCCGACCGGCAATATCTCGCTGACCGTATAGGGGATGCGGACGAGCGGGTTGCGATATTCGGCCCAGAAGCCGTTCCAATGCATGCGGATGCGCGCCTGCTCGGCGGCACTCGCGCCCTTGGCGGCGGCCTCGGCGACCATCGCGTCGGTGTAGGACTGGAGGAAGGCGGTGCCCTTGATCGCGAAGACCAGTTCCCAGGCGGCGATATAGAAGAGCGTCGCGATCAGGCTGATCGCCAGCCCCAGCCCCAATGCCGGCCAGAAGCCGATCGCACCGCCCAGCGCGCCATCGCGCCGCCGCTTCACCGCGACGAACACGGCGCTGAGCGCGACCAGCATGATCAGATAGCCGAGCGTGACGCTGTGAAGCTGCTGCCCGTCGCCGGAGGCCAGCATCAGGACGATGTTGGGAATGCCGACGATCAGGCCGGCGATCGTGCCATAGGTCAGGATGGTGCGGAACATGGTGCCTCCCCGTTCTGGAGCGGCGAGTGAAGGCCCGAAACCCCGCCGATGCAATCGCCCATTAGGGTGATTCGGGGCGGTTCCAACCGATCAGGGCAGGATTCCCAGTTCGCGGGCGCGGGCCAGCGCATCGGTACGCCGCGCCGCACCCAGCTTCTCGTAAAGACGCGCGACATGGGTCTTCACCGTGTTCGGCGAGATGGCGAGCAGGCGCGCGATCTGCTTGTTCGAATGCCCGGCCGCAAGTTCGCGCAGCACCTCCAGTTCGCGCGCCGATATACCGAGTGAGGCGAGCGCGGCCGGATTCCCGTCGAACGGCACCGGCGCGCGCGGCGCGAAGGCGCGGATGCCGATGACGATCCCGATCACGAGGAAGGCGCCCGCGATCAGCGCGATGGCGATTTCCTCGACATGGTCATGCGCCAGCCGCCGATAGTCGAGCCATTGCAGCGCCAGCGTCCCGGCCGCCAGCAGCACGCCATAAGCGGTCGCCTGTTTCCAGATCGGGGGATGGGATCGGCGCCGGGGCATTCGAGCCATCGTCCGCCTAGCGGAGGCGGGAGTCCAGCGACAAGGCAATCATCCGATCGTGATCGCCATGCTGAACAGCCGCTGTCCGCCCGGCGGGATCATCACCATGCCGGGCTTCTCGCCGATCTCGCCATGAAAGCCGGCCGGGTCGCTATGACCCTGCCACGGCTCGATGCAGATATAGCCGGCCCCCGGCTTCGTCCACAGGCCGAGGTGCGGCATGCCCTGGAAATCGATCGTCGCCCGCGTGCCGGCAGGGCCCTCGAAGGCCAGACGGCGGCTTTCCAGCCGATCGAGGATCAGCGCATCCTCGGCGAACAGGCCGTCGTCGAGGCGCAGCGTGTCGCCCTCGATCGGAGTCGGGCGCGGCTCGGGATCGAGCAGGCCGTCCGCGTCGAGGCGGCGGACCAGTGCGGGCTCGGGCCGGTCGAAGCGGATGACATGGCCCGCCTTGCCCTGTTCCCCCGGTAGCGGCCAGCGCAGCGCCGGGTGAAAGCCGAAACTGGCCGGCATCGGATCGGCGCCGCTGTTCGTCACCCGCGCCGTCATCGTCAGGGTCGCCGCCCGGATCGTGAAGATCATCTCCAGCGAACAGTCGAAAGGCCATACCGCGCGAGTCGCCTCGTCCGGGTCGAGCCGCAGCACCAGCGCGTCGCCATCGCGTTCGGCAAGGGTGAAGTCACGCCGCCGCGCGAAGCCGTGGCGCGGCAGGCCATGGCTTTCGCCGCGCCAGCGGAAGCGGTCGCGGTTCAGCGTGCCGACGATGGGGAAGAGGATCGGCGCCCGGCCGGTCCAGAAGGCAGGATCGCCGTCCCACAGCCAGTCGCGCCCGGCGGCGTCGGTCAGCCGCTGCAATTCGGCGCCGGTTTCGCAGATCTCGGCGGTCAGGCGGTCCGATCCGATGCGATGAACCGCCGCCACCGCGTCAGCCCTGCGAGGCTTCTTCGGCGGGTGCGTCCTTCAGATAGGGCTCGACCGGGCCGCTGAGCTTGATCGTCAGCGGGTTGCCCTTGCGATCGCGGGTGTTGCCGACCGAGACGCGGATCCAGCCCTCGCTGACGCAATATTCCTCGACATTGGTCTTCTCGACGCCCTTGAAGCGGATGCCGACGCCGCGCTCGAGCAGCTCGCCATTATAATGCGGGCTGTTGGGATTGATCGAAAGACGGTCGGGCATGTCGGTCATGGGATAAGGTCCGGATAAAGAGGATGCGCGCCTTTAACCCAAGCCGTCATTCCAGCGAAAGCTGGAATCTCATTGGAATGGCGAGCGCGCCTGCCGCGCGAGATTCCAGCTTTCGCTGGAATGACATAGGGGATGGGCAAGCGGCGCTCAACTCGTCGTCCATGGCGGTTTCAGGAATGCCGCCGCCAGAAAGTCGATCAGCACCTTGACCCGGGCGGGGCGCAGCGGGGTGGGCGGGGTGACGACATGCAGCGCGGCGGTCCGCCCGATCGACCAGTCGGCAAGCACCTCCTCCAGGCTTCCGGCGGCAAGGCATTTCCAGGCGAGGAAATCGGGCAGCGGGGCGATGGCGGTGCCGGCCAGCAGCGCGTCGAGGATGACGTCGCCATTGTTGGTACGGATGGGGCCCTTCACCTCGACGGTGAGGTCCCCCTCCGACCGGTGGCTGAAATACCAGCGGCCGGGTGCGCGGACATGGGTGTAGATGATCGCGGGATAGCGCGGGATATCGCGCGGATGCTCCGGCCGGCCGAGCCGGTCGAACAGGGCGGGCGCGCCGACCAGCGGCAGGCGCACCGGGAACAGCCGCCGCGCCTTGAGCGCCGAATCCTCGAGCTGGCCGATGCGCAGCGCGATATCGAACCCCTGCTCGATCAGGTCGATCCGCTCGTCCGAAAGGTGCAGGTCGATCGCCACCTCAGGATAGGCCTGGAGGAACAGCGGCAATATCGGCCGGAGATGGGCGATGCCAAACGACATCGGCGCGGCCAGCCGGACAAGGCCGCGCGGCACCGCGCCGCGTTCGGAGATCGCCTCCTCGATCGCCTCTCCTTCGGCCAGCAGGAAGCTGGCGCGCTCCTGCGCGGCCGAGCCGCTCTCGGTCAGCGACAGCTTGCGCGAACTGCGGTGGAAAAGCGGCGTTCCCAGCCGTTCCTCCAGACGCGATACCGCCTTGGACACCGTGGCCTTGGACAGGCGCAACTCGGCCGCCGCACCCGAGAAACTGCCCAACTCGGCCACCTTGGCAAAGACCGCCCAGGCTTCGAAATCGGGTAGGCGTGCCATCGGCCCTCCGGTACAAAAATGGAAACGATCAGTTTCGATCATCTCCGTTTATTTGTACCAGCACAAGCCTATCTTGCTCCCAACAGCCGCTCATGCGGCAAAGAGGAGTGCAGCAGATGATCGAAGTCCGTCCTTTTGCCTCGCTCGGCCATGCCGACCATGGCTGGCTCGACGCGAGCCATCATTTCTCCTTCGGCGGCTATCGCGATCCGAAGCGGGTCCACTGGGGCGCCCTGCGCGTCTGGAACGACGACACCATCGCCCCGCACACCGGCTTCGCCCCGCATCCGCACAACGACATGGAGATCATCACCTATGTCCGCACCGGCGCGATCAGCCATCGCGACAGCCTGGGCAATGCCGGCCGCACCGAGGCAGGCGACGTCCAGGTGATGTCGGCCGGCACCGGGATCGTCCATTCGGAGAAGAATGAGGAGGATGTTCCCACCACCCTCTTCCAGATCTGGATCATCCCCGATCGCCAGGGCGAGAAGCCCGGCTGGGGCACCCGCCCCTTCCCCAAGGGCGAGCGCGCCGGCCAGTTCGTGACCCTGGCGAGCGGGATCGCCGGCGACGAGGAAGCGCTGCCGATCCGGGCCGATGCCCGGGTGCTGGGCGCTACCCTGAAGGCCGGCGAGAGCGCGATCCATGCGATCGGCCGCGACCGCAAGGCCTATCTGGTCGCGACCCAGGGCCGGATCGAGGTCAACGGCGTCGCCGCCGAACCGCGCGATGGCGTTGCCATCGCCGACCTCGACGAAGTGACGATCACCGCCCTCGACGATGCCGAGATCGTGCTGGTCGACGTAGCGTAACCCCAACCCTTTCCCGTCATGCCGGCCATCGCTGGGGTGACGGGAAAGGACCTGTGACAAGCAACCACCCCCTTTTCGGAGCAACCATCATGTCCAAGACCCCCAGGATCCTCGTCCTCTATTATTCCACCTATGGCCATATCGAGACGATGGCCGACGCCATCGCCGACGGCGCGCGTGAGGCCGGCGCCCAGGTGGACGTCAAGCGCGTGCCGGAGACGGTGCCGCTGGAGATCGCCCAGAAGAATCATTTCAAGCTCGACCAGAAGGCGCCGGTCGCCACCGTCGCCGAGCTGGAGGATTATGACGCGATCATCGTCGGCACCGGCACCCGCTTTGGGCGCATGTCCAGCCAGATGGCGGCCTTCCTCGACGGCGCCGGGGGCCTGTGGGCTAAGGGCGCGCTGAACGGCAAGGTCGGCGCGGCCTTCACCTCCTCGGCGACCCAGCATGGCGGGCAGGAGACGACGCTCTTCTCGATCATCACCAACCTGCTGCACTTCGGCATGACCATCGTCGGCCTGCCCTACAGCTTCGCGGGCCAGATGGGTGTCGACGAGGTCAAGGGCGGCGCACCCTATGGCGCCACGACGATCGCCGACGGCGACGGATCGCGCCAGCCTTCCGCAACGGAAATCGAGGGCGCAAAATTTCAGGGGCGCCATGTGGCGGAGATCACAGCGAAGCTCGTCCGCGAATCGTAAACAAGCGTTAATTCAGGAGGAAGCGATGACCGCCGCCAGTGATGTTCGAGCCGATACCAAGACCCAGGTCCCGCCGCTCTCGGCGCTCGAATGGAAGGTCGTCAGCCTCGCGATCCGCGAGGCGGGCGAGATGGGCTGCGGCGCGGGCAAACGCAGCCGGCTCGCCCGGCTGTTCGGCGGGGTGAGCGGGTTCCGGCCCAAGCTCCCCCTCGCCGACCCGCGGCTCGAGACATTGCGGCGGTTCGTCTGCACGCTGCGCGACGGCGCCGAGCTTTCCGAGCTCAAGCGCCGCCTGATCGAGTTCGGCTTCCATCCCGGCCAGCTTTCGGCGGTGGCGATGCTCGCCCGCTGACCGGTTCTGAAAAGTCATCCGCTGCGGGTATTCAGCCCCCCGCTCGCAGCGTCCCGCCCGTCCTCCTTTCAGGGGGGCGGGCGGTTTGCTATCCGCCCTCCCGCGCACCATGCGAAGGAGAGCAGAGACCGTGACCAGCCTGTACGAAGCCGCGATCCCACCGGTACGCCGGGCACTGGTCAATCTGGGCGCCATCCTCGACAAGGCCGCCGCGCATTTCCAGGCGGAAGGGGTGGCCGAAGCCGACTGGCTGGGCGCCAGACTCGCCCCCGACATGTTCAGCCTCATCCGCCAGGTCCAGTCCGCCAGCGATGCCGCGCGTTTCCTGGCCAGCCGCCTGTCGGGCGGAACCGCACCCTCCATGGCCGATGAGGAGAAGAGCGTCGCCGAACTGCGCGACCGCATCGACCGGACCATCGCCTATCTCGACAGCCTGGCGCCCGCAGCGATCGACGGACGCGAGGCGGAGCCGGTGGTCGTCACCCTGCCCAAGGCCGAGATCCGCTTCACCGGGGCCAGCTATCTGCGCGACTTCGGCCTACCGAACTTCTTCTTCCACATCGTTACCGCCTACGGGATCCTGCGCCACCGGGGCGCCCCGATCGGCAAGCTCGACTATCTGGGCCCGCTGGACATGGTTCGCTTCGAATAAAGCAGCCGCCGTCAGTCGCCGCTGAACGCCAGCAGCCGGCCCAGCGACAGCGCCCCCGCCCAGCAGAGCAGGGATGTGGCCCCGGCCAGGCGGAGCGCGGCCGGCGAAGCCCGGTCGAGCAGCCGGCCATTGCGCAGGTGGTGGCCGATCGCCGACAGCGTGCCCGCCGCGATCAGTGCCAGCTTCGCGGCGAACAGGGGCATCGCCGCATAGTCGGGCGCCCGCACCGCGAACAGCGCGAGGCCGGTCGCCATGGCCAGCGCCAGCCCGGCGCCCGCCACCGGCACCAGCGGCCGGCTGAGATGGACGAGGGGAATCGCCCGCCACGCGCCCAGCAGTCGCAGGTCGAGCGCCGCCACCGCGCCGACCAGCAGGCCAATCCCGAGGATATGGAGCGCGTTGACCGCCGCATAGGACCAGCGCCCGTGCCGCAGATATTGGGCCAGATCGGTCGCGGCGAGCGCGGCCGTCCACTCCTCCATCAGTCGCGCTCGGGATAGAGATCGAAGCGGCGATCGCCGATGAAGATGCGTTCGGCCTTGATCAGCCTTGCCTTGGGATCGGCTGATGGCTCGCCCGCGATACGCAGCCGGACGCCGGCCGCGAAATCGCGGTCCTTGAGGCCGGCACGCTCGTTGCGCCAGGGCTGGCCGACCTCGACCGTCCAGCGCGCGCCCTGCACGTCGAGGATCACCACGCCGTGCGGATTGCCGAGCTTCGCTTCGACCACCCGGCCGGCGATCTCGATATTCTTGCCCGTCGTCCAGGCCCAGCCATGATGGGCCGGCACGGCGGCGGGCAGGGAGAGGAGCAGGACGCTCAGCGCGAGTCGCTTCATCGGCGGTCTCCTTCGATGTCGGGCCAGTCTAGCATCAACGGGCCGGGACGGCATAGGATGCGGGCGGGCCAATCGAAGGAGATGGGGATGAGGCGAACGATGATCGCACTGGCGGCACTGCTGCCCGTGATGCCGGCACAGGCGGAAGTGAAGGTGGCCGATACAAACGGATTGGCGGTGCGCCAGGTGGTGACGATCGCCGCCCCGCCCGAAAGGGTCTATGCCGCGCTGCTGACGCCGGGCCGCTGGTGGGTTTCCGAACATAGCTGGTCGGGCGACGCCGCCAACATGACGCTGGAGCCCAGGGCGGGCGGCTGCTTCTGCGAGAAGATGCCGAAGGCCGGGGGCGAAGCAAAACATGGCGAGGTCGTCTTCATCCTCCCCAACAAAGCCGTTCGGCTGCGCGCCGAACTCGGCCCGTTCCTGACGATGGGGGTTTCGGGTGCGCTGAGCTGGGAACTGAAACCGGTCGAAGCGGGCACCGAACTGACCCAGAGCTATGCGGTCGGCGGCCATGTTCCCGGCGGCTTCCAGGCGCTGGCGCCGATAGTCGATGGCGTGATGGCCGGTCAGACGGCACGGCTGAAGGCCTTCGTGGAGAAGAAATAGGAAGGGCTCAACGCCCCCGCTTCCTCCGTACCAGCGCCTCGTCGAGCGCCGACAGGAAGCGCGACCGATCGGCCTTGGAGAAGGGCGCCGGGCCGCCGATGCCCTCGCCCACCGCGCCGGCGCGCAGATCGGCCATGATCGCCCGTGTCGCCACGGCCGAGCCGATGGAGTTGGCGGTGAACGGCTTGCCCGCCGGGCTGATCACCGCCGCGCCCGCCTTCAGGCAGCGATCCGCCAGCAATATGTCGGCGGTGACGACGATGGTCGCCGGGCCGCTCGCCTCGGCGATCCAGTCGTCGGCGGCGTCGAAGCCCGCACCGACCACGACCCTGTCGAGCAGCGGATGGGCGGGAATGCGCAGATGCTGGTTGGAAACCAGGGTGACCGGCACCTCATGGCGCCAGGCGACCTTGTAGATCTCCTCCTTCACCGGGCAGGCATCGGCGTCGACAAGGATGCGGATCATGTCGGCCGTCGCGACGATGGGATCACACGTCGAGGTTCGCCACGCTCAGCGCATTCTCCTGGATGAACTCGCGGCGCGGTTCGACCACGTCGCCCATCAGCCGGGTGAAGATCTCGTCGGCGACATCGGCCTGCGCGACCTCGACCTTGAGCATCGAGCGGTTGGCGGGGTCCAGCGTGGTCTCCCACAGCTGCTCCGCGTTCATCTCGCCAAGGCCCTTGTAGCGCTGCACCGACATGCCCTTGCGGCCCGCCGCGAGGATCGCCGCGAGCAGCTCGGACGGCTGGTTGATCGCGGTACCGCGGGTGTCGGCCGCAGGCTCGTCCTCGTCTTCGGCCGGCGCCGCGGCGGCGCTCTTCAGCGCCACCAGCCGCGCGGTCTGGCGATAGCTCTCGGCCTGCTCGGCAGCGAGCGCGTGGAGCTTGCGCGCCTCGGCCGAGCGGATGAAGCCCGGATCGATGATGTGATGATCGGTCACGCCGCGCCACAACCGCCGGAGATGATAGCCGCCATCCTCCGACAGGTCGCCCGACCAGGCCGCCTCCGGATCGATCCGGCCCATCCACTGGGCGACCGCCTGCGCGGAGGCGCGATGGCCCTCGTCGCCGGCCGCCGGATCGAGCGCGCCGGTCAGCGCCAGCGCCTCGACGATCACCGGATCGTAGCGCTTGGGAACGAAGTTCATCAGCGCCTTCATCCGCCGGGCATGCTCGACCAGGACGCGCAGATCGTCGCCGGAGCGGGCGCCGCCGGGGGTCTCCAGCATCTTCGCTGCAAGGCCGCCGGTGACGAGATATTCGTCGAGCGCGGCATCATCCTTCAGATAGACCTCGGACCGGCCCTTCGCGACCTTATAGAGCGGCGGCTGGGCGATGTAGAGATGCCCGCCCTCGATGATCGGCTTCATGTGCCGGTAGAAGAAGGTGAGCAGCAGGGTCCGGATATGCGCGCCGTCGACGTCGGCGTCGGTCATGATGACGATCTTGTGGTAGCGCAGCTTTTCGAGGTTGAAGTCGTCGCGGCCGATGCCGGTGCCGATCGCCTGGATCAGCGTGCCGACTTCCTTCGACGACAGCATCCGGTCGAAGCGGGCGCGCTCGACGTTGAGGATCTTGCCCTTGAGCGGCAGGATCGCCTGATAGACGCGGTCGCGGCCCTGCTTGGCCGAGCCACCGGCCGAGTCACCCTCGACCAGGTAGAGCTCGCATTTGCTGGGGTCGCGCTCCTGGCAGTCGGCCAGCTTGCCGGGCAGCGAGGCGATGCCCATTACCGTCTTGCGGCTTGCCTCGCGCGCCTTGCGCGCGGCCTCGCGCGCGGCGGCGGCGTCGATGACCTTCTGGATGATCGAGCGGGCGTGGCCCGGATTCTCCTCCAGCCATTCGGCCAGCTTGTCGGCCATCAGGCTTTCGAGCGGCTGGCGGACTTCCGACGAAACGAGCTTGTCCTTGGTCTGCGACGAGAATTTGGGATCGGGCAGCTTGACCGAGACGATCGCGGTCAGCCCCTCGCGCATGTCGTCGCCGGTCAGCGTCACCTTCTCGCGCTTCATCATGCCCGACTTGTCGGCATAATTGTTGAGCGTGCGGGTCAGCGCCGCGCGGAAGGCGGCGAGGTGGGTGCCGCCGTCGCGCTGCGGGATATTGTTGGTGAAGCAGAGGACCTGCTCATAATAGCTGTCGTTCCACTCCAGCGCGACATCGATGCCGACATCGTCGCGCTGGCCCATGATCGCGACCGGATCGGGCATCAGCGGCACCTTGGTGCGATCGAGATATTTCACGAAGGCGGCGATCCCCCCTTCATAGAACAGCTCGATCTCCTTGCGCTCGGCGTGGCGCTCGTCGGCCAGGAACAGGCGGACGCCCGAGTTGAGGAAGGCCAGCTCGCGATAGCGATGCTCGAGCTTCTCGAAGTCGAACTCGGTGATCTTGAAGGTCTCGGCCGAGGGCAGAAAGGTGACCTTGGTGCCCTTCTTGCCCGCCGGCGCGGGACCGACGACCTTGAGCGGGGCGACCGCGTCGCCCCGGCGGAACTGCATGTAATGCTCCTGCCCGTCGCGCCAGATGGTGAGGTCCAGCACGTCCGACAGCGCGTTGACCACCGACACGCCGACCCCGTGCAGGCCGCCCGACACCTTATAGGCATTCGCATCGTTGGTGTTGTCGAACTTCCCGCCCGCGTGGAGCTGGGTCATGATCACCTCGGCCGCCGACACGCCCTCCTCGGGGTGGATGCCGGTGGGAATGCCGCGGCCATTATCCTCGACCGAGACCGATCCGTCGGGGTTCAGGGTGATGACGATCCGGTCGCAATGCCCTGCCAGCGCCTCGTCGATGGCGTTGTCCGACACCTCGAACACCATATGGTGGAGGCCCGATCCGTCGTCGGTGTCGCCGATGTACATGCCGGGGCGCTTGCGCACCGCATCGAGGCCCTTGAGGACCTTGATCGACTCGGCGCCATAGCTGTTCTGGTTGGGGGTATTGTCGGTTTCGTTCGTCATGCCCAGCCTATAGCGGCGGCTGTCCGAAATGCCAAAAAAATCTGGCCCGAATCATTGTCGCCCCGGCGGAGGCCGGGGCCGTTACCGGCTCTTGCGGCGAGGTGCCCGCACCACCTCCTGCGACCCCGGCCTCCGCCGGGGTGATGCTATCGGGTGGGTTCGACGACCCCGCCCCTGACCGCCAGCCAGCTCGCCTCGCCGATCCCGTCGAACAGCGCGCGTTCGGTGCCCGTCAGCCAGATCTGGCCGCCGCTCCGCCCCAGCCGCTCGAACAGCGCCGCCCGGCGGACCGGGTCGAGATGCGCCGCCACCTCGTCCATCAGCAGCAGCGGCCGGGTGCCGCGCCGCTCGGCGACGAGATCGGCATGGGCGAGGACGATGCCGAGCAGCAGCGCCTTCTGCTCGCCGGTCGAGGCGCGCGCGGCCGGCTGCGCCTTGGCCGCATGGGTGACGGCGAGGTCCTGGCGGTGCGGCCCCGCGAGGGTGCGCCCGGCGGCGATGTCGCGCGGGCGGCCCTGGCGCAGTTCGTCGGCCAGCGGGCGGGCGCCCGGCAGCCAGCCCTCGATCGCGAGATGCGCGCGGGCGAAGGGGGCGTCGGGCTCGGCGGCGATGCGCTGCGCCAGCGCGATCACGGTACGGGCGCGGGCCTCGGCGATCGCGGCCCCATGCTGGCCCAGCTGGGCCTCCAGCGCGTCGAGCCAGGCGAGATCGGGCGGCCCCTCGGCCGCGAGCAGCTTGTTGCGTGCGCG
Source organism: Rhizorhabdus dicambivorans (assembly GCF_002355275.1). Taxonomy (NCBI): domain Bacteria; kingdom Pseudomonadati; phylum Pseudomonadota; class Alphaproteobacteria; order Sphingomonadales; family Rhizorhabdaceae; genus Rhizorhabdus; species Rhizorhabdus dicambivorans. The sequence continues at coordinate 279,806 of NZ_CP023449.1, forward strand.
CATCGCGGCGTCATAGCGGCTGACATGATGGGCATGGCCCGGCTCGATCGCCAGCACCAGCCGGTCGAGGAAGCGGCGCCGCGCCTCGGCGCCCTCGGTGAACAGCCGGTCCATCGCCGGGGTCAGCCACAGCAGCGACAGCCATTCGCCAAGCGACGCGGCCGATGCCGCCGCGCCGTTGATGCGCACCTGACGGCGCTCGGGCGCCTGCGGCGTCGTGCCGGTTCCGAGGCGGATGTCGCCCGCCAGTTCGGCCGCCACCGCGAAACCGCCCGGCCCGCCGCTGCGCGCCATCTCCGCCAGCGAGGCACCGCGCAGGCCGCGCCCCGGCCCCAGCATCGACACGGCTTCCAGGATGTTGGTCTTGCCCGCCCCATTCTCGCCGGTCAGCACGACGAAGCCGGGCCCCGTCTCGATCACCGCCGAGGCATAGCTGCGGAAATCGGTCAGCATCAGGCGGGTGACGGTCATCAGGGCTTCTTGCCCACCTCGTCATTCCAGCGAAAGCTGGAATCTCCCTTCTCTTCCGTTTTACGGGCCTTAAGGTCACAAGGCAGTGAGATCCCGGCTTTCACCGGGATGACGGGAGATAACGATGCGCCGTATTCTGGGCCTCTTGATCACAGGTGCGGCGATGCTGCTGGCAGCGAACCCCGCCGCCGCCGGGCTGCGTGCCGTCTATATCGACGTGGCCAAGGCCAAGCAGCTCCAGATCGACGTTTACGACAATGGCGACGCGCGGATCGCCGAGGTCGGCAACGAGGATTATGGCCTGCTGATCGGCGGCGAATTCTACATCGTCGATATCGAGGGCGGAAAGCCCACCGTCGCCCGACTCAACGATGTCGCGACCGCGATGGACCGGGTGCTGCCGCCGATCTTCAAGGGGCTGTTCGACATGGCGGCGGACAAGACGCCCAGGGCCGAGCTGAAGATCGAGCCGGGCGAGGCGGGGAGCGCGGGCGGGCGCGAGGGGCGGGTCTATCATGTCCGCGGCCTCGACAGCGCGAAGCCCGAAAAGGCGACCGACTATCTGATCAGCGCCGATCCCGATCTCAAGCCGGTCGGCGCCGCGCTGGAGGCGTTCATGAACGCGGCGATCGTGCCCGCCGCGCCGCTGATCGGGGCCGGCGCCGCCGAACTGATCGCGGAGACCCGCACCATCTTCGCGCTCGGTACGCCGATCGACGTCGGCGGGCGCTTCCGGCTCAACCTCGCGGGCAAGGCCGCCTTTCCCGCCGCCTATTTCCGGCTCCCCACCCGTCCCCAGTCGGTCGACCAGCTGGTCGCGGCGATGAAGCTGTCGATGGAGAAGGGCCCCGGCCCCCAATAGCGCCCCGCACCGGGAAGCGATCAGCCCTGCCCGGCCGGCGGGCCCGGCCCCTCGACGGGTAGGGCGGCAGCCGATGCCAGCAGCCGATCGCCGAAGCGCTCGATCAGGCTCCCCAGATAGGCCTGGTGTTCGGGAATCGCGATCGCCTTGACCAGCATCGCGAAGCCCAGGCCGATCTCCTGTTCGAGAAGATCGACCCCCGTGCCGCGCAGGCACCAGCGCATATGCGCGGCGAGGAAGATATTCTCCAGCTGGCTGGTCAGCAGATGCGGATCGACCGGGATCGCGAACAGGCCTTCATCGGCCATGCCGCTGACGATGCCGTGCCACAGCCGGTGGCGGCCGGGATCGAGGATCTCTCGGATCTCCACCCCCCCGGCCGAGAAATATTGCTGGAAGACCGCGCGGTAGAAGCTCTCCTTGTCGCGATAGAGGTCGCAGGCGAGGGTCAGCAGGCGGAAGATGCTGTCGATGCCATGGCCAACGCCGGCCCGGTCCATCATCACCGCGAAGCGGGCCCGGTCCTCCTCGACGATCGCGCGCAATATCCCCGCCTTCGAACCGAAGATCGCATAGGCGGTCACCGCGCTGATCCCCACGCTTGCTGCCAGCGCCCGCATCGAGAGGCCGGCGGCCCCCTGCTGCTCGACCAGATGGCGGGCCGCCTCCAATATCCGTCGCCGCCGATCCTGGCGGGAGAGTTCGCGCTTCGACATCACCGTCATGCCCCGGCTTCTGGCGCCGCTGCCTGCCGGCGCCGCCTATGACTTAGGACAGCTTTCCCCTGCTACGCCACCGGCATACCCCATCAAAAGCTTAACGCGTTAAAGTTTCTGGAGGGGAACGACAGGATGAACGCTGCGCCATCATCGGCGGCGCCGTTTCGCGGCGGCGGCACGATCGCGGACCAGATCGCCATCCGCGAACTGATCGAGCGCTACGCCGACGCCTGCTGCACCCGCGACGCCGACATGCTCGCCTCGCTCTGGGCCGAGGACGGCCGCTGGGGCGTGGAGGGGATGCCCGACCTCGACGGCGTCGACCGCGATGCGGTTATGGCGGGCTGGAAGCGCGGCATGGGCCAGCTCAGCTTCGCCTTCGTCTCCTTCATGCCGGGCCGGATCGACATAGACGCCACCGGCACCAGCGCCGAAGGGCGGACCTACAGCTACGAGATCATCACCTCGCCCAACGGCACCGGCCGCACCGCGGTCGGCCTCTATCGCGACCGCTTCGCCAGGATCGGCGGTCGCTGGCTGTTCACCGAGCGCCTCTGGTCGATGCTCCACGCGCAGGGCGACTATATCCACGCCGGAGAAACCGCATGACCACCATCGCCGACCCGATCGCGGACATCATGGACCTCGACAGCCATGAGATGGTGCCGATGCACATGTGGGCCGACATGTTCGGCCAGCGCGCGGCCGATCTGGTGGCGCCGCTCGCCGGTGGGCTGATCAGCCGGGCGGGCGCCAACGCCACGGTGCGCGACGACATCAAGGCCGACGACGCACCGATCGACTATGACAGCGTCTGGAACCGCAAGGGCGCCGACACCCCTTCCGCGATCGACCTCCGCCGCCGCCCGGCGGTGATGGACATGATGGGGGTGAAGCGCCAGTTCGTCTTCCCGACCTTCGCGCTGATCGGGCTGAACCTGTATCACAACCCCGCCGCCGCGCAGGTGTTCGGCTTCGATCCCGCCAAGGTCGACGCCAGGGAAGCCGGCCAGGCCGCGATCGACGGCTATAATGACTGGGCGATCGATCTGGTGAAAAGCGTGGACGGCAGCCGGATGCGGCCCGTCGCGGTGGTCCGGGGCGATTCGGTGGACGATCTCCTGGCCCAGGCGAAGCGTGCCATCGCCGGCGGCCTGCGGGGTCTCTGGATCCCCACCGTACCCCCCGCCGGGCTGTCGCCGGCCCATGCCGCGCTCGACCCCTTCTGGGATCTCGCCCAGGCCAGCGACGTGCCGGTGCTGCTCCATCTCGGCACCGAGTTCGCCTTCGCCAGCCCGGCCTGGTATTCGGATGTCCCGCTCTTCTCCTACGGCGCCAAGAGCTCGCTCGAATTCCCGGTCGAGCCGTTCCGCGCCTCTACCCTCCATTTCGCGGTGGAGGCCTTTCTCGGCGCGATGATCCTGGGCGGGGTGTTCGAGCGCTTCCCGCGGCTGCGCTTCGGGGTGATCGAATGCGGGTCGCACTGGGTGGCGCCGTTCGCCGACGCGCTCGACATGTGGTGCACCCAGTTCGACAGGCGGCTGACCGACGTGCTGAAGCTGAAGCCGTCCGAATATCTGGCGCGCAGCGTACGGGTGACGCCCTATCATTTCGAACCGGTGGACGAACAGATCGAACGCAACCCGCATCTCGCGCCGGTCTATGCCTATGGCAGCGACTTTCCCCATCTCGAGGGCGGGCAGGACAGCAAGCGGGTCATGGAAGAACGGATTGCCCGGCTCGGGCGCGACGCGATCGAGCGCTTCTTCGTCACCAACGGCGCGCTGCTGCTGCCGGACTGACGCCGGACCGAACCCCGCCCCTTCCCTTCATCCGAAAGGACTCCCCATGCCCCTTCCCGACGCCAGGACCCTGGCCGAGGCCCGCGAAGATTATGAGCGCGACGGTGTCGCCTGCCTGCGCGGGGTGGTCGATCCCGCCTGGATCGAAAGGCTGCGCGACGGCGTCGACCAGGCCTATGCCGACCTCAGCGAATATGCCGTGGACCTGACCGCCGCAGCACCCGGCGACGATGCCGATGCGGCGCCGAAGCGCGCCTTCTGGGGCGATTTCTCGCTGTGGCAGCGTTTCGATCCGTTCGAGAGGTTCATCCTCGATTCGCCGATCGGCCCACTCACCGCCGCCGCCGTCGGGTCGGAGCGCATCCGCCTGTTCTACGATTATCTGCTGGTGAAGGAGGCGCTGCCGGGAACGAAGACCCCCTGGCACCAGGACTTCCCCTATTATCCCGTCACCGGCGAGGCGATCTGCTCGATGTGGGTGGCGCTCGACCGGACCACGCTCGACAATGGCGGGCTCGAATATGTCGCCGGATCGCACAAATGGGGGATGCGGCTCGACCGCAAGTCGTTCACCGGGGTGAAGTCGAAATTCACGCCCGAGGAGCAGGCGGAGATCGACGCCTTCGAAGCGGGTGTCGAGGAGCTGCCCGACATCGAGGCGCATCGCGACCGCCATCGCATCCTTTCCTGGGACCTCGAACCCGGCGACGTGCTGATCCATCATGCGATGGCGGTGCATGGCGCCCCGGCCAACAACGCCAGCAGCCGGCGGCGCGGCTATGCGATCCGCTGGATGTATGACGACATCCTCTACACGCCCCGCGTCAATCCGTCGCGGCACCTGCGCGCGATCATCGAGGGCGGCGAGCCCGGCGTGGCCAGGGGCGAGGTGATCCGGGGCAGCAATTTCCCCGAATTCGCCGCCGCCGGCTAGCGACGCCCAAATATTTCGGCTTTCGCCTAGGCAAATCGCTAGGCCGTGGCCCGCCCGCGGAGCCGCTAGGGGGGAGCCGCCATAAACGAGCCAGCCGCCAAGGGGGCGAGCAGCCGAGACAAGCACATTTCAGAAGGGGACTCCTGTGAAGCCATCGTTCCTGCTCAAGAGCGGCGCCGCGCTGCTGCCGATCGCCCTGCTCGCCACGCCGCTGCAGGCGCAGACCGAGGGCCAGGCGCCCGCCGCCGCCGAGGAAGCCTCGGCCCCGGCCGACACCTCCGACATCGTCGTCACCGCCCGCCGCCGCGAGGAACGCCTGCAGGACGTGCCGATCGCGGCCACCGCGGTCAGCCAGGGCGAGCTGCGCCGCTACAGCGTCAACAGCTTCTCCGACCTCAAGGTGCTCGCACCCAACATCAGCTTCGACAAGGGTTTCTCCGGAGCCGGCGCCTCGCTGACGATGCGCGGCGTCAGCGCCTCGAACCTCGACGCCTCGCTGGAGCAGGCAATCCTGTTCGACATCGACGGCATGCCGATCAGCCGCGGCCGCATCGTCAGCGACGCGATCTTCGATCTCGCCGGCGTCGACGTGCTGAAGGGGCCGCAGTCGCTGTTCTTCGGCAAGAACTCGCCGGGCGGCGTGATCTCGGTCAAGAGCGCCGGGCCGACCGACACGCTGACCGGCTATATCCGCCCCGCCTATGAGTTCAGCGCGCGCCAGGCCTCGGTCGAGGCGGCGATCAGCGGCCCGCTCAGCGAGACGCTCGGCGCCCGTCTCGCCATCTATGCGAGCAATTCGGACGGCTATTTCAAGAACACCTCGCCCGGCATCGCCAATCCCTATGGCCCGGCCGGCGATCCGTTCATCCCTGCCGCGCCGAAGCGGCTGGGCGCCGAGCAGAAGGTCGCCGGCCGACTGACCCTGAAATATGACGGCGGCAACGGCTTCGATGCGACGCTGAAGGTGCTCGGCTCGCGCTATCGCGGCGACGGCGCCAGCAGCCAGCTCGAGAATATGGGCTGCCCGGCGGGCCAGACCACCTCCTTCTCGCTGGGCTTCGCCGACCCGTTCGGCGACTGCCGGGCCGACAATCGCGGGCCGCAGGGCTATATCCCGCAGAATGTCGTGCAGCCGTGGAAGCAGCTCGACGTGCTCGATTTCTCGAAGACCGTGCCCGACAGCTACAACGACACGCTGCTGCCGATCCTGACCATGAACTACAAGCTCAGCGACATCACGCTGACCTCGGTCACCAGCTATTATTATTACCGCTTCGGAACGATCGGCAGCCAGGGCGCCAGCTCCACCTCGCCCTTCTGGTCCTATTCGGCGGAGCGCAACCGCAGCTTCTACCAGGAGTTCCGCGCGGTCTCCGGCTTCGACGGGCCGGTCAACTTCGCCGCCGGCGGCTATTATGAGAATAATGACCGCGACTTCTATGTCGGCGGCCACCTGACCTATCTGCCCGCCGATCCGGCGACCAACCAGCGCAACGCGACCGACTTCAAATATCTCAACAAGAGCCACGCCGTCTCGGCCTTCGCCCAGATCAACTGGAAGCTGCTCGACAATCTCGAGGTCGCCGGCGGCGCGCGCTACACGCGGGAGACCAAGAAGGTCGATCTCAGCAGCATCTATATCCACCCGCTGCGCGTGGCCGCCTTCATCCCGGTCGGCAAGCATCTGACCGGCAAGCGCACCGAGGACAATGTCTCCCCCGAAGCGACGGTCAGCTGGCATGTCGATCGCAACCTGATGCTGTTCGGTGCCTACAAGACCGGCTATCTGTCGGGCGGCTTCTCCAACCCGGGCACCATCTCCTCGACGCTGACGATCCAGAGCGACACCTTCGATTCCGAAAAGGCGCGCGGTTTCGAAGGCGGCGTCAAATTCTCCAGCCCGTCGACCGGGTTCAGCGGATCGCTTGTCGCGTTCGACTATAAATATAAGGGCCTGCAGCTCACCTCGTTCGACGCCGTGGCGGTGAGCTTCACCACCAAGAACGCGGCCAACACCCGCTCGCGCGGTGTCGAGCTGGAAGGGCGTTACCGCGCTTCCAACGCGTTCCAGCTGCGCGGCTCGGTCAATTACAACCGCGCCCGTTTCGTCAACTTCTCCGACGCGCAATGCTATGCCGGCCAGACCACGGCGCAGGGCTGCGTGTTCGCGCCGGGCAGCACCACGGTGAAGATCCAGAACCTGTCGGGCAAGCCGGTTTATCGTTCGCCCGAATGGATCCTGACGGGCGGCGCGACCTTCACCCAGCCGGTGGGCGACACCAAGAAGCTGGTGTTCGACATCGACGCGCGCAGTTCGTCGAGCTATTTCGCCGGGCTCAACCTGAACCCGACGTCGTTCCAGAAGGGCTATGTCACCTTCAACGCCAGCGCCCGCCTGGCCGATATCGACGACAGATGGTCGGTCGCCGTGATCGGCCGGAACCTCACCAACCGCCACTATGCGCCGCTGGCGATCGACACGCCGGGCGGCAATGGCGAGGCCGAGACCATCGCCAACGAGCCGCGCGCCGTGATGATCCAGCTCGAACGCCGCTTCTGATCCGAAGCGACCCCAGGACGAAGCGGATGCCGGGACCCCCGCCGGGGGCTTCCCGGCATCCGTGCGTCCGGCAACATGTTAGGATGGCACCGCCATGAAGCTTGCCCGCATCGGACTGGACAACCGCTATTATGCGCTGTTCCTGTTCTTCATCGTCGCCATCTTCAACTATATCGACCGCTCGATCCTCACCGTGCTGCAGGTGCCGATCAAGGCCGAGCTGGGGCTGAGCGATACCCAGCTGGGGCTGCTCACCGGCCTCGGCTTCGCGCTGTTCTACACACTGATGGGGCTGCCGCTGGCGCGGCTCACCGACCGGGCGGTGCGCAAATATATGATCGCCGGGGCACTGGCGACCTGGAGCCTGATGACCGCGCTGTCCAGCCTCGCCACCGGCTTCGGCTCGCTGCTTACGCTCAGGATCGGCGTCGCGGTGGGCGAGGCCGGCAGCGTGCCCGGCACCCATTCGATGATCTCCGATTATTTCCCGCCCGAACGCCGCGCCTCGGCGATCGCGCTGTGGGGGCTGGCGGTTCCGATCGGGACGATGATCGGCATCGCCAGCGGCGGCTGGCTGGCGACCCATGTCGGCTGGCGCCAGGCCTTCCTGATCGTCGGCGTCGCCGGGATGCTGCTCGCCCCGGTCGTGCTGCTGACCCTGCACGAACCGAAGCGCGGCCGCCTCGATCCGCCCGGGCTGACCAATGCCGCACTACCCTCGATGGGGGAGGCGATGCGGCTGCTGTGGCGGCTCAAGGCGTTCCGCTACCTCTCGATCGGCGGCGCGACCCATGTCTTCGCCCAGGCCGCCATGCAGAGCTGGGCCGCGCCCTTCTACACCCGCGTCCATGGCATGGCGATCGGCGAGGCGGCGCTCTATGTCGCGCTGCTCAACGGCCTGTTCGGCGGGGTCGGCATCCTGGCCGGCGGCTGGCTCTCCGAACGCTGGGGGCGGCGCGATCCCGCCGGCTATCTGCTGGTGCCCGGCATCGCCAGCCTGATCGCCGCGCCGACCGTGATCGCCCAGCTGCTTGCCCCCACCCAGCAGATATCGCTGATGATCGGCGTGATTCCGGCGATCGCGGTCGCCTGCTATGTCGCGCCGGTGACGGCGGTCTCCCAGTCGCTGGTGCCGCCGCAGATGCGCGCCCTGACGGCGGCGATGCTGATTCTCACCATCAATCTCGTCGGCATCGGCCTGGGCCCGTCGGTCACCGGCGCGGTCAGCGACGCGCTGTTGCCGCATCTGCCCCAGCCCGGCGCCTCGCTGCGCTACGCGCTGTGCCTAGCGACGGCGGCGGAGCTGATCTCGGTCTTCTTCTTCTTCAAGGCGGCGGGGCATCTGCGGCGCGAGGCGGCGGCCAGGGCGCGATAAGGCCTGGCCTCGCGCCGCGCCTCATCGCGGCGCGAGGGCGAAGTCGACCTGGACGGACACAGCGCTGGGGGTCTGGCCGGGCATGAAGCGCCCCACCGACGCGGCCGCGTTCGACTGCTCGACCGCGACGGCGACTGGTGGCGGCGTGGCGCCGGGGAGATAATGATTGCCCTGCATTCCCCCCGCGTCGCGGATCGTGAGCACGCGGGCGATTTTCATCCCGGCTGCGTCCGCATAGGCCTCGGCGCGGGCGCGGGCCGCCTTATAGGCAGCGGTATAGGCCATGTTCGCCGCCTTTTCCGGATCGGCCAGCCGCAGATCGGGGCCGCCCAATATATTGGCGCCGGCGCTCGTCACCACCGTCACCGCCTCCCCCGCCGCAGCAATGTTCCGCACGGTGACGTTGACGATGTTGCTGGCCTGATACTCACCCTTGTGATCGCCCCAGTCGACCCGCTGGACGGTAACGGCACGGGTCTGAATATCACGCTCGGGAATTCCGGCGCGTTCGAGCGCGCGGACGATCTCGGCGATCTTGGCGGTGTTGGCGGCACTGGCCGCCCGGGCGCTGGCGTTCCAGCTGTTGACGCCGGCCTGGAACTGGGCCTGGTCGGCGCGCGTCTCGGTCTGGCCGGTGGCGCTCACCGAAAGCAGCGTTTCGTCAGGGCGCACGCCACGCGGATCATGGCCCGCCCTGCCGCAGGCGGAGAGGATGAGCAGCAGGGCGGTGGCGAGGGGCAGGCGGATCGCGGACATTCGCATCTCCATAGGCGGTCGATCGACGGCGAGATTGGCGAAGCCGAGGTGAAGGAAAGCTGACCGGGCCTTGCGGGGCGAGGGTCGCGGGAACCATCGGTGCGATCGGCATTTCATTGTGCCGCCGGTTCATCGAAGACGGAGGAAGGCCATGAAGCGCTTAGCGTTACTATTGCTGCTCGGGGCGGCCTTGGCGCCATCGGGCGCCGCCGCCCAGGCCCTGTCGCCGGTGCCGGTGGTCGCTCCGGGCAATGCGGTGCTGACGGTGTCGGTGGAGGGAAAGTCGCTGCAGGCGCCCGATCTCGCGATCTTCAACGCGGGGGTGACGACGCAGGGTAACACCGCTGCGGCCGCGCTCGCGGCGAACTCCGCCGCGATGGAAAGGGTGATCGCCCAGCTTCGCCGCGCGGGCATAGCCGAGCGCGACATCCAGACGAGCAACCTGACCGTCGAGCCCGTCTATTCGGACCCGAACCGCGATGCCGCCCTGGCCGCGCGCTATAGCGGCCAGCCTTATACACCCCCGGCGGCCGACGCAGCGGTTCCCAAGATCATCGGCTATCGCGCGAACAATGCTGTGGCCGTCCGCCAGCGCGACCTGAAGAATTTCGGGCGGGTGATCGACACGCTGGTCACGGCTGGCGCCAACCAGGTCAACGGCCCCTCCTTCACGATGGACAATCCCGAACCCGCGCTGGACCAGGCCCGCACCCAGGCCATCGGGCAGGCGCGGGCCCGGGCCGATCTCTACGCGCGCGCCGGCGGGCTGAAGGTGATTCGCATCCTCTCGATCTCGGAGAGCGGCGGCTTCTACGGACCGCCGCCGGTGATGTTCGCACGCGGCAGCATCGCGGGCGCGCCATCAGCCCCACCGCCCCCTCCGGCGCCGATCCAGCCGGGCGAACTGCAGATGACTGTCAACGTGACGGTGCTGTTCGAGCTGGCGCCGGCCTGAGGGTCAGCCGGCGGGGCTCTGCCGGAACGGCAGGTCGACATGGAAGATCGTCCCCACGCCTTCCTGCGTGTCGACATGGATCTGCCCGCCATGCCCCTCGACAATGCTCTTGCAGATGGCAAGGCCGAGGCCGGTGCCGATCTGGCCATGTTCGGACGAGCGGTTCTCCTGCGCGAAGCGGGTGAACAGGCGGCGGCGGAATTCCTCCGACATGCCGCGCCCCTTGTCGATCACGCTGATCCGCAGATCGGCGGTGCCCGGCGTCAGCCGGACGCGCACCCGGCTGCCCACCACCGAAAATTTCGCCGCGTTGGACAGCAGGTTGCTCATTACCTGGAGCAGCCGGTCGCGGTCCACCTCGGCGGTGACGGGCCGGTCGGGCAGTTCCAGGGCGAGCGCGATGCCCAGCCCGTCGGCATAGGGGCGGTTCTGTTCCACCGCGGCGGTGAGCAGCACCCCCATCTCGTTCGGCTCGAACCGGAAATCGGGTGCGCCCGACTGGAGCTTGTCGATGTCGAGCAGGTCGTTGACCAGCCGGGCGAGCCGCTCGCTATTCTTGTGGGCGACCTCGATCAGCTCGCCGGAATGCGCCTCGCCGGCCGCCGTCCCGGCGCGCAGCAGCGCCAGGGCGCCGCTGATCACGGTCAGCGGGGTGCGCAGTTCGTGGCTGACCGTGGCGATCAGCTCGTCCTTGAAGCGGGATGCGTTGCGCTCGCCGGTCACGTCGCGCAACCGGAACAGGAACCAGCCGCCATCGAGCGGAATCCACTGCGCGGCGATGATGCTGCCATTGGCCATCTGGCGCTCGCCCTGGGCGGCCGTGCGGGCGCGGACGGCGGCGGCGATGCCATCGGCCAGCGCCGCCGGGTCACCGGGGCCGTAATCGCCGCGCTCGGCGAGATGGCGGATCAGCGGCGCAATCACGCCGCCGTCGACGAACATCTCCCGGGGGATGTCGAGCATTTCATGATAGGCCCGGTTCCACAGGCGGATGCGGTCGTCCCGGTCGAGCAGCAGCACGCCTTCGTCGAGCTGGTCGAGCAGCAGCCGGACCAGCGACGGAAAAACCGGCGATGCCGCATCCCGTGCGTTCGCCCGATCGGCCCTGCCATGCTCCGGCACGCACACTCCCCCCGAATCCCTAATATATCCGTCCGGCGCCGGCGACTGTCGATCCGGGCTAATACGGGTGGCCCGCCCCGCGCAACAGGCCGGCAAGGCGGTCGAGCAGCGCCTCCTCGCTGGTGTAGAGGCCGAGCGAGGTCTTGATGCCGCCGACGACGAAGGCGTTGAGCGCCCAGCTCTGATTGTCGACGTCGGCCTTGGCCGGATCGGGCAGGGTCGACAGGCGGATGTCGGTGGCGAGGCCGATCACGCCCAGATATCTGGCCGGGTCCACATGCCGCGCCAGGCAATCCATATAGCCCGCCTCCCACGCCGTGCCCGAATCCTCGGAGAGCTGGCACAGGAAGATGTTGGCGGTCATCAGCTCATCGATGTCGGCCTGGTAGATGCGCTCGCCGGTGATGTCGGTGCGGCTCTTGTCGTTGATCGAGGCATTCTCGTTCGGGCAGTAGACATCGTAGCCGAGCGCGCGGATCTTCGCCGCCAGCGCCAGATTGTAGCGGACATTGGGCAGATCGAACATCGGCCCGCCAAGATAGAGTTTCATCCACCGCCTCCCCGGCGCCGATCGCCGGGACGAAGCTTAAGCCGGCCCGCGCCCGTAGGAAAGGCCGCCCGCATCACGCGGATCGGCGTCTTTACCGCATTGCAGCACCTTGCCAGTCCAGCCCGGTTGGCGTACCGGAACCCCCGTCAGCCCAGGGCCGGATTCAACGCCGGCCGGTGGCGTCGCGCCGGGGCTTCATGCACTTCATAGGGGTGGGAACATTATGAGCGTCTACCTGGATTATCTCGCCGAAATCGAAAGCAGGAGAATTCAGGGGCTCTCGCCCAAACCGATCGACGATGGCGGCCTCATCTTCGAGATCATCGCCATCATCAAGGAAGCCGGCAACGAGCACCGCGCCGACGCGCTCAAATTCTTCATCTACAACACGCTGCCCGGCACCACGAGCGCCGCGGCCGTCAAGGCGGGCTTCCTGAAGCAGATCATCCTGGGCGACGTGACCGTGCCCGAGATCACCCCCGCCTTCGCGCTGGAGCTGTTGTCGCACATGAAGGGCGGCCCCTCGGTCGAGGTGCTGCTCGACATCGCGCTGGGCGATGCCCCTGCGATCGCGCAGGCGGCAGGCGAGGTGCTGAAGACCCAGGTCTTCCTCTACGACGCCGACATGCACCGGCTGAGCGAAGCCTTCAATGCCGGCAACGCCGTCGCCAGGGATGTGCTGGAAAGCTATGCCAAGGCGGAATTCTTCACCAAGCTTCCCGAGGTCGAGGACGAGATCAAGGTCGTCACCTTCGTCGCCGGCGAAGGCGATATCTCGACCGACCTGCTCTCCCCCGGCAACCAGGCGCATTCGCGCTCCGACCGCGAACTGCACGGCCAGTGCATGATCTCGCCCGAGGCCCAGCAGGCGATCGTCGCGCTCAAGGCGCAGCACCCCGACAAGCGCGTGATGCTGGTCGCCGAGAAGGGCACGATGGGCGTGGGCTCGTCGCGCATGTCGGGCGTCAACAATGTGGCGCTGTGGACCGGCAAGCAGCAGAGCCCCTATGTCCCCTTCGTCAACTATGCGCCGGTCGTCGGCGGCACCAACGGCATCTCGCCGATCTTCGCCACCACCGTCGACGTGACCGGCGGCATCGGCATCAACCTGAAGAACTGGGCCAAGCAGACCGGCCCGGACGGCAATCCGATCATCAACAATGACGGCAATCCGGTGCTCGAGGAGAAATTCTCGGTCGAGACCGGCACCGTCCTGAAGATCGACGTGAAGAACAAGAAGCTGCGCAGCGAGGACGGCACCGAACTGGTCGACGTCGCTTCCGCCTTCACCCCGCAGAAGATGGAATTCATGAAGGCGGGCAGCTCCTATGCCATCGTCTTCGGCAAGAAGCTCCAGACCTTCGCCGCGCGCACCCTCGGCATCGAGCCGACCCCGGTCTATGCGCCGAACAAGGAGATCACCGCGGAGGGCGTCGGCCTGACCGCGGTCGAGAAGATCTTCAACCGCAATGCCGTGGGCGTCACCCCGGGCAAGGTGCTGCACGCCGGCTCCGACGTCCGCGTTAAGGTGAACATCGTCGGCTCGCAGGACACCACCGGCCTGATGACCGCGCAGGAGCTGGAAGCGATGGCGGCCACCGTCATTTCGCCGCTGGTCGACGGCGCCTATCAGTCGGGCTGCCACACCGCATCGGTGTGGGACAAGAAGGCCCAGGTGAACATCCCGAAGCTCATGTCCTTCATGAACAATTTCGGCCTGATCACCGCGCGTGACCCGAAGGGCGTCTATCATGCGATGACCGACGTCATCCACAAGGTGCTGAACGACATCACCGTGGACGACTGGGCAATCATCATCGGCGGCGACAGCCACACCCGCATGTCGAAGGGTGTCGCCTTCGGCGCGGACTCGGGCACCGTGGCGCTGGCGCTGGCGACGGGCGAAGCGACCATGCCGATCCCGCAATCGGTCAAGGTCACCTTCAAGGGCGCCATGAAACCCTGGATGGACTTCCGCGACGTCGTCCATGCGACGCAGGCGCAGATGCTGGCCCAGACCGGCGGCGACAACGTCTTCCAGGGCCGGGTGATCGAAGTCCATATCGGCACGCTGCTCGCCGACCAGGCCTTCACCTTCACCGATTGGACGGCCGAAATGAAGGCCAAGGCCTCGATCTGCATCTCGGATGACGAGACGCTGATCGGCTCGCTGGAAATCGCCAAGGCGCGCATCCAGATCATGATCGACAAGGGCATGGACAATGCGGCCGGCACCCTCGCGAACCTGATCGCCAAGGCCGACACCCGCATCGCCGAGATCCGCCTGGGCGAGAAGCCGGCGCTCAAGCCCGACGACAATGCGCAATATTTCGCCGAGATCGTCGTCGACCTCGACGTGATCGACGAGCCGATGATCGCCGACCCCGACGTCAACAACGCCGACGTGTCGAAGCGCTACACCCACGACACGATCCGCCCGGTATCCTATTATGGCGGCGCCAAGAAGGTCGATCTGGGCTTCATCGGCTCGTGCATGGTGCACAAGGGCGACATGAAGATCCTCGCCCAGATGCTCAAGAATGTCGAAGCGGCCCAGGGCAAGGTCGAGTTCAAGGCGCCGCTCGTCGTTGCCCCGCCGACCTACAACATCGTCGACGAGCTCAAGGCCGAGGGCGATTGGGAGATATTGCAGAAATATTCGGGCTTCGAGTTCGACGATGCGAACCCGAAGCAGGCCAACCGCACCGAATATGAGAATATCCTCTATCTCGAGCGGCCGGGCTGCAACCTGTGCATGGGCAATCAGGAGAAGGCCAAGAAGGGCGACACCGTCCTCGCCACCTCCACCCGCCTGTTCCAGGGCCGCGTCGTCGAGGACACCGCCGAGAAGAAGGGCGAGTCGCTGCTCGCCTCGACCCCGGTCGTGGTGCTGTCGACGATCCTGGGCCGCACGCCCAGCGCCGACGAGTATAAGGCGGCTGTCGATGGCATCGACCTGACCAAGTTCGCGCCGCCCAAGGCGGCGTAAAGCGAAAGCAGGCCGGCAGCGTCCGGCCCGACTTCGGCCATAGCTGTTACGAAAAAGGCCGGCCCGCGCTCTGCGGACCGGCCTTTTTTCTCCCCTCCCGCTTGCGGGAGGGGCCGGGGTGCGGCTGCGACCCATGATCAAAGTGGGCGCTCGCGGATAGCGCGAAGCCCACCCCTAACCCCTCCCGCAAGCGGGAGGGGGATTGAAGTCGTTACGCTGCCAGCTTCCTCAGCACGTACTGAAGAATCCCGCCGTTGAGGAAATATTCCAGCTCGTTGACGGTATCGATCCGGCAGCGCGTCTCGAACGTTTCGGTCGATCCGTCGGCGCGGGTCAGCTTCACCGTCACGGGCTGGCGCGGGCGCAGGCTGGCGACGCCCTCGATCGTGAAAGTCTCGCTGTCGTCGAGCTTCAGCGTGTTGCGGTCGACCCCTTCGGCGAACTGGAGCGGCAGCACGCCCATGCCGACGAGGTTCGAGCGGTGGATGCGCTCGAAGCTCTCGGTGATGACCGCGCGGACGCCGAGCAGGTTGGTGCCCTTGGCCGCCCAGTCGCGTGACGATCCGGTGCCATATTCCTTGCCGGCGATGACGACCAGCGGGGTTCCCTCGGCCTTGTACTTCATCGCGGCGTCGTAGATCGCCATCACCTCACCGGAGGGGATGTGCTTCGTCATGCCGCCTTCGATGCCGGGGATCATCTGGTTCTTGATGCGGATGTTGGCGAAGGTGCCGCGCATCATGATGTCGTGATTGCCGCGGCGCGCACCATAGCTGTTGAAGTCGGCCTTCGCCACCTGATGCTCTGTCAGGAAGCGGCCCGCCGGGCTGTCGAGCTTGATCGAGCCCGCCGGGCTGATGTGGTCGGTGGTGATCGAATCGGCAAAGATCGCCAGCGGCCGCGCCTCGATGATGTCCTGGACCGGGGCCGGGGTCATCGACATGCCCTCGAAATAGGGCGGGTTGGCGACATAGGTGGAGCCGGCGCGCCATGTGTAGGTGTCCGAGCCCTCGACGTTGATCGCCTGCCAGTTCTTGTCGCCCTGGTAGACATTGGCGTAGCGGCTCTTGAACATCTCGCTGTCGATCGCGGCGGCGACGGTGTTGGCGACCTCGGCCGTGGTGGGCCAGATGTCCTTCAGATAGACCGGCTTGCCCTCGGCGGACTCCCCGATCGGATCGACGGTGATATCCTTCGCGGTGGTGCCGAACAGCGAATAGGCGACGACCAGCGGCGGCGAGGCCAGATAATTGGCGCGCACGTCAGGCGAGACGCGGCCCTCGAAATTGCGGTTGCCCGATAGCACGGCGCTGGCGACGAGATCATTGCCGTTGATCGCCTTCGAGATCGGATCGGGCAGCGGACCCGAATTGCCGATGCAGGTGGTGCAGCCATAGCCGACCAGATCGAAGCCGATCGCGTTGAGATCCTTCTGGAGCCCGGCCTTTTCGAGATAGTCGGTGACGACCTGGCTGCCGGGGGCGAGCGAGGTCTTGACCCAGGGCTTGGCCTTCAGGCCCAGCGCGTTGGCCTTGCGCGCCACCAGCCCGGCGGCGACCATCACCGACGGATTCGAGGTGTTGGTGCAGCTCGTAATCGCGGCGATCACCACATCGCCATGGCCAAGATCGAAGCTTTCGCCCTCAACGGGCACGCGCTTGTCGGCCTCGTCGCCCTTCTTGTAGCCCGAGGCCAGTTCGCTGTTGAAACCGTCGTCGACCGAGGCGAGCAGGACGCGGTCCTGCGGGCGCTTCGGGCCGGCGAGCGAGGTCTGGACGGTCGACATGTCGAGGTGAAGCGTGTCGGTGAACACCGGATCGGGCGCGGTCGCGTCGCGCCAGAAGCCCTGCTCCTTGGCATAGGCCTCGACCAGCGCGACGCTCTCGGCCGAACGGCCGGTGAGGCGCAGATAGATCAGGGTGGCGTCGTCGATCGGGAAGAAGCCGCAGGTCGCACCATATTCGGGCGCCATGTTGGCGATCGTCGCGCGATCGGCGAGCGACAGCGCGTCGAGGCCGGGGCCATAGAATTCGACGAAGCGGCCGACCACGCCCTTGGCACGCAGCATCTGGGTAACGGTCAGCACCAGATCGGTCGCGGTTATGCCCTCGTTGAGGGTGCCCGACAGCTTGAAGCCGACCACCTCGGGAATCAGCATCGACACCGGCTGGCCGAGCATCGCCGCTTCCGCCTCGATCCCGCCGACGCCCCAGCCCAGCACGCCCAGCGCGTTGACCATCGTGGTGTGGCTGTCGGTGCCGACACAGGTGTCCGGATAGACGACCTCAACCCCCGAGCCATCGGCCGAGGCCCAGACGGTCTGGGCGATATTCTCCAGGTTGACCTGGTGGCAGATGCCGGTGCCCGGGGGCACCACCTTGAAATTGTTGAGCGCCTTCGAGCCCCAGCGCAGGAACTCGTAGCGCTCGCCATTGCGGGCATATTCGAGCGCGACATTCTCGTCGAACGCCTTGGGGGTGCCGAAGCTGTCGACCATCACCGAGTGATCGATGACGAGGTGGACGGGCACCAGCGGATTGATCTTCTGGGCATCGCCGCCAAGCTTGTTCATCGCATCGCGCATCGCGGCGAGATCGACCACGCAGGGGACGCCGGTGAAATCCTGCATCAGCACGCGCGCCGGACGATACTGTATCTCGCGCTCGGAGGTCCGCTCCTTCTGCCAGTCGACGATTGCCTGGACATCCTCGGTGGTGACGGTGGTGCCGTCCTCGAAGCGGAGCAGATTTTCCAGCAGCACCTTCATCGAGAAGGGCAGACGCGAGATGTCGCCGAGCTTCTCCGCCGCCTTGGCGAGCGAATAATAGGCGTAATGCTTGCCATCGACATTGAGGGTGGAACGGGTTTTGAGAGAGTCCTGACCGACGGCCGTCATCGCTATGCCCCTATGCTGCAAATGCGAGAGTATAGGGATCATATAGGAAGCGGCGCCCCTCAGGAAAAGAGACAAGGGGCCGTCGATTCCGCGTCGGCCCCGCGGAAGCCGGGCCGCGGCGGCGGGTGCGGCGAGGATCGTCAGTCGATCTCGACCGGCCGCCCCAGATCGGCGAAGGCCTGCGCCACCGCCTGCGCGCTCGACAGCACCCCGATCGCGGTTTCGATCCCGCAGAGGCGGCAGAGCCGGTCATGCGCCGCGCGCGGATCGCTGTTGGCGCCCGCGACCGCCCGGACCAGCATCGCTTCGGCCATCGTCATCCGGCAGCAGCAGCTCGGCGCGATCATGATCGACCGCGACGAGGCGCGCGCCAGTTCCGCCATCAGCGCGCGGACCAGCACCAGCGGGCGGCGGAAGCCGAGGCCGAAGGCCCCGATCATCTGGCTGGCCGCGTGGGCATCGTTGAGCCCGCCGACGCCGATGCGCCGTACCGAGAGAAGAAGGAGCCGCGCGCCGCTTTCGTCGGGGGCGCTGTGGGGCAACAGTCGTGCAGTCGATGCGGCGGGCTCGGTCATGGCTCTTTCTCCTCTCGGCGGAACCAGAAAGAGCATCTCTGCTATTGCAAGTCAATCTCAATAATATTCCCCTCCCCCGAACTGGGCGATGGGCGCCCCCGCACCACGGCCCGCCGCACTATTGCTTGCGTGCAACGATCAAGCGCCTAGCCTGTCGCTATTGATATGGGAGGGTCCCTCATGGCCAAGACCTTGCTCGGCGGCGTGTTCGCGGGCGTTGCGATGTTCTTCATCGGCTTCATCTTCTGGGGGACGCCGCTCAGCCAGCTCGCCTTCAACCGGATCGAGCAGCCGCAATCGGCGGCGATCCAGCAGGCGCTGGCCGAGAATCTGACGATAACCGGCACGGGCACCTATGCGATCCCGGCGACAGGATCGGCCGCCGGCGACATCCTCTATGCGCGCGGCCCGGTGGCGATGGTGCATTTCAACACCGGGGGCTTCCCGGTGGTCGACAGCGCCTCGCTGCTATCGGGCTTCGTGCTGGCGATCGTGACCGGGCTGATCATCGCGCTGGCGATGGGCGCGGTCGGCTCGCGCGTGCCCGACTTCTTCAGCCGGGCGCGGATCGCGATCCTGTTCGCGCTGGCCGCCACGCTCTACATCGAGATCGGCCAGCCGATCTTCAACCATTTCGGCTATGGTTACTGGGTCTATCTGTTCCTGAGCGACTTTATCGGCCTGGCGGTCGCGGGGCTGATCATCGCCCGCTGGTTCCTGCCGAAGGGGGGAATCCAGAGCTGAGCGCGAGTCTTTTGTTAGGCCCTCAGGCGCCGGGCGCGAGGCATCCGCCTCGCTTGGCTTTCCTCGCATAAGCTCGGGCGGCCGTTCGGCCTTGCGGATCGCCGTGCGATCCGACGCCGGGCTCTAGGTGTGGAGCCTCAACAGGTTATTCATTGGCTGACGTAGTCGGCTGATGGGCGGTTGTGATTGTAAGCTGCCGTGGGGGCGGTGCCAGTTATAATTATGGAGCCATGGACTGAGGGCGCGTTTGCGGTGCTCGGAGGTTGGATAGGCGCGAGCATATGCCCATTCGCGTAAGCTGGTCTGGATGAAGCGTTCGGCCTTGCCGTTAGTCTTGGGCGTGTAGGGTTTGGTGCGGATGTGCTTGAGGCCGAGTGCTTTGCAGGCGTCGCGGAAGGCGAAGCTTTTGTAGCAGGCGCCGTTGTCGGTCATGACGCGCGAGACAGTGATGCCGAGGCTTTGATAATAGGCGATGGCGGCGAAGAGGAAGGCGGTTGCGCTTTCCTTCTTTTCGTCGGGGAGGATCTGGCTGAAGGCGATGCGCGAGGCATCGTCGATGCAGACGTGGACGAACTCCCAGCCCGCGCCGTAGCGCTCGCCAGCACGGCTGCCGCGAGTGCTGCTCTGCTTTGTCCGATTGCCGGTGATGCGATGGCCGACGCGTTCGAAGCGGCCGAGCTTCTTGATGTCGATGTGGATCAGCTCGCCGGGGTGCGCGCGCTCATAGCGACGGATGGGCTCGGGAGGATCGAGATCGCGCATTCGGCTCAAGCGTGCGTTGCGCAGTATCCGGCTGACAGTGGCTGGCGAGAGCTTCAGCGTGGCGGCGATCTGCTTGCCGCAGAGGCGCTGACGGCGCAGGGCGATGACCTGCTCGATGCGGTCGGCGGGCGTGGCGCGGGGCATGGCGTGTGGGCGCGAGCTGCGGTCGACGAGACCGGCTTCGCCTTCGATCCGATAACGTGCCAGCCACTTGGCTACGGTTCGCTCCGAGACGCCCAGGGCGGTCGCGACCGCCCTGGGCGTCTCGCGCAGAACCATCACGCGCCGGACGATCTCGGCTCGACTGAAGGGCGTGGTTCGGGCATTCTTGTGGATGTTCATCCGGTCGTTCCTCCAGACCTGACGTGTCGCAACATCAGTCTGATCCGGTCACGCCGGATGAACAACCTCCTGAAAGCTCACATCTAGGTCGGAATTGCAGAGGTTCGAAGAGGCAAGCGCGTGCAGCGCGTCCGAGCTTATTGCGAGGAAGCCAAGGCCAGCGGAGGCTGGCCGCCCGGCGTCTGAGGGCCAGCCCAGCGGCGCTGGGCTAAACCAACAACGCCAGGAAGCGGGCACCCGCCTTGAAATCCGCCCGCTTGTTCTCGCGCGCCTGGCGGGCCAATTCGTCCTCGCCCCATTGCTCGATCTGCCACAGCTCGTCGAGATGGGCGGCGGCGAAGGCGCTTTCGACGTCGATCTCTCCCTCAGCCAGCGCCAGTGCGATCACCAGCGAGCCCGAGATGGTGACGAGCGGCTGGAGCGCGGCGAGCGCGAACGCATCCCGCTGGTGGATCGCGGCGGCGAGGCGGGCGACCGTCTCGGGCGGCTGGGCGCGGTGGACGATGCCTTCGGCCAGCTCGAAATGGATGTCATAGCGCTGCTGCGCCCAGTCGAGCAGCGGGTCCCACGCCTCGGCCTGGCTGCCGACCAGCTCGGCCGGGCTTTCGGCGCGGTAGCAGAGCAGGTCGGTCTCGGCATAGGCGGCGAGCCCTTGCGTGAAAGCCGCCGGATCGGGCGCGACCCGGTCGATCGCGGCATTGGCGAGACCGGTGAGCGGCATCGATCGCGGATCGATCTCCTCGGCCTGCGCATCCCATTCGGCGGCGACGGCATGGGCCAGCGCCGATGTCGGCAGGACGAGATCGGCCCGCGCCGGGGTCTTCACCGCGCGGCCGTCCAGCCGGATGGCATGGCCGCCCGCGACCGCTTCGGTGGTGACGGTCTTGTAGAAACGCTTCATCTGTCCATCTCAATCGTCATGCTGAACCTGTTTCAGCATCCACCGGGAGCCCTGGTCGGACATCCCGGTTCTGTTTCAAGGGCCGTGTCTCCGCCAAACCAGTCCAGGCGGCCTGGTGGATGCTGAAGCAATTCCGCATGACGAAAAATCAGGAGGCCCGGACTTCCAGCGCTGTCCGCAATATCTCGGGCAACTGCTCGGGCCGGTCGGCGACGAAATGGGCGCCCTCGTCGAACAGCTCGGCCGCGTCATGATAGCCCCAGGCGACGCCGACCGCGGTACAGCCGGCGTTGATGCCCATGCCGATGTCGAAGCTGGTGTCGCCGATCATCACGCTGGTCTCGGGCGCGGCGCCGGCGTCGGCCATCGCCTGCAGCGCCATCGACGGATGCGGCTTCGACGGATGGCGGTCGGCGGTCTGGAGCGAGACGAACAGTGCCTCGATACCATGAGTTTCCAGACAATGCTGGAGGCCGCGGTCGGACTTGCCGGTGGCGACCGCCAGCATCCAGCCCTCGGTATCCAGCGCGCGCAGCACCTCGGCGACGCCGGGGAACAGCGGCTCCTCGACCTGGCCGCGGCCGCGCATCCCCTGGAAGGCGCGCTTGTAGGTCTCGCCGAGCCGGACATGGAGATCATGGTCGGCCTGGGGCAGCAGCGCCGCCACCGCCTGGGTGAGGCTGAGGCCGACGACGCGGCGGATCGCCGGGTCCTCGGGCGGGGTCAGCTTCTCGACCGCAAAGGCCTCCGCCATCGCCCGGCAGATATTGGCCTGGCTGTCGACCAGCGTGCCGTCGCAGTCGAAGATGGCGAGACGGTTCATGCGCGGTTGCGCCCGCGCCGTTCGCCGCGCCGCGCCTTGCGCGCGTCCTTCGCCTTGTGGGCGAGCGCCCGCTTCTTGCCTTCGGGCGTGTCCGCGAACTTCACCTCGTCGATCGGCAGCGCATCACCCCGCGCCTCCTCGAAACCCAGGTTGCGCAGCGTCTCGGCGAAATGCTCGGGCAGCTCGGCCCGCATGTCGATCTGGCCGCCATCGGGATGATCGACCCTCAGGCGCCGCGCGTGGAGATGCATCTTGCGGCTGATCGTGCCCGACAGGAAGGCCTCCGCCCCGCCATATTTGCCGTCGCCGACGATCGGGTGGCCGATCGCCGCCATATGGACGCGCAGCTGGTGGGTACGGCCGGTATAGGGCTGCAGCTCGACCCAGCAGGCGCGGTTGCCGGCGCGCTCGATCACCCGATAGCGGGTGCGGGCGGGGCTGCCTTCCTTCTCGTCGACATGCATCTTCTCGCCGCCGGTGCCGGGCTGCTTGGCGATCGGCAGCTCGATCATCCCGTCCTCGATCGAGGGAACCCCGGTGACGATCGCCCAATAGATCTTGCGCGCCGTGCGGCTGCTGAACGCCTTGGCGAAATGGCCGGCGGCGCGGGCGTTGCGCGCGACCAGCAGCACGCCGGACGTGTCCTTGTCGAGCCGGTGGACCAGCTTCGGCCGACCTTCCGCCTCGAAGGTCAGCGCATCGAGCAGGCGATCGACATGGACCTCGGTCTTGGTGCCGCCTTGCGTCGCGAGGCCGGGGGGCTTGTTGAGGACGATCGCCGCCTTGTCCCGATGGATCACCATCGACTGCGCCAGTTCGGTCTCCTCCGCGCTCAGCGGGGCGCGCGGCTTGGCCGGGCGCTGCGTCTTGGCGGCGGTGGCGGCGGCGGCCACCTCGGCCGGGGGCACGCGGATGATCTGGCCCGCCTCGATCCGGTCGCCGGGCGCGGCCCGCTTGCCGTCGACCCGGAGCTGGCCGGTGCGCGCCCAGCGCGAGACGATGTTGAAGCTGGTATCGGCCATGTGCCGCTTGAACCAGCGGTCGAGCCGGATGCCATCGTCATCGTCGGCGACGGTGAACTGACGGCCCTCGCCGCCGGCTGCCTTGTCGGAAGTCTCGCTCATGCGACGGCCCTGCCGAGCGCGAGGCCGAAGAACAGCATCAGGATCGATCCCGCCACCGACGAGACCGCATAGGCGGTCGCCATCATATATTCGCCGCGCGACAGCATATCGAAGCTTTCGAGGCTGAACGCCGAGAAGGTGGTGAAGCCGCCGAGCACGCCGACGCCGAGGAACAGGCGAAGCGGCTCGCCCTCGAGCGGCGTGCGCGCGATCACCCCGGCCAGCACTCCCATCAGCAGCCCGCCGAGCAGGTTGACGATCCAGGTGCCGAACGGAAAGCCGGGGCCGAGATTCCTCAGCGCGACGGTGCCGATATGATAGCGGAAGCCGGCGCCGATCGCGCCGCCCAGCATGACGAGGAAAAGCGGGGGCATGGCGCCCCTTTAGCGAGTGGGGCGACGGGACGCCACTTTTTCTCCCCCTCCCGCTCAGGGAGGGGAATCATCCTTCACTTGCCGTCCTGTACCCGGATGCGCCCGCTCGATCCGCCGGCCGCCGGGGCGATGCTGATCGTCACCCGGTCATTGTCCTCCTTGATGGCGCTGAAGGTTGCGGCGGCGCCCTGCCGCGTCACCGCGACGTCGCGGAAACCGGCCGCGCGGCCGGCATCGGCATAATAGGCCGCGACCTTGTCGGGCGCGGCGGGGCTGGTGAAGCGCATGTCGACCTGGCCATTGTCGGGGCCCTCCCGGTCGACGACGTTGATCGCGGAAAGCTCGGTGCCGGGATAGAGCTTCATCCCGTCGATCTCCATATTGTCGCTGCCGAGCCGCATGCCCTTGATGTTGATCCGGCCGCCGAAACCAGGGGTGTCGATCGACACCCCCTCCTTGCCGTCATTGGCCGAGACCGCGATATTGCCGTCGGCGCCGATGCTGACCGAGGCCGAATCGCCGCCCTGGTCGTTCCCGTCCTTGCCGACCTTCAGCTCGCAGCCTGCGAGCAGCAGCATCGGAAGCATCCATCCCAGCACCGCCTTGCGCATCGTCCTTCTCCCGGCGTCATCCGAACCCAAGCTGTATTATTAAAATACTACACCAGTTGCAATCCCGCCCGACATGGAGGATGCTGCCGGCCATGTTCAATCTCGTTTCGCTGGTGATCGGTTTCGTCGCGCTGGGCGGCGCCATTCTCGGCTTCTTCCCCTTCCTGGGCTGGATGAACTGGGCGGTGGTGCCGGTGGCGCTGATGGGTGCCGCCTTCGGCATCCTGTCGCGGCAGGATAGCGGGCGCCGGCTCAACAGCTTCGTGCTGGTGGTCGGGATCGTCCGGCTGATCATGGGCGGCGGACTGTTCTGAGCGATCCCCATGCCCTGATCGAACGGCTGGGCCTGGCCCCGCATCCGGAGGGCGGCTGGTATCGCGAGACGTGGAGAGAGGGCACGGAAGGGCGCGGCCATGCCACCGCCATCTATTTTCTGCTGGAGGCCGGGCAGCGTTCGCACTGGCACCGGGTCGACGCGGCCGAGCTGTGGCTGTTCCACGCCGGCACCCCGATCGACCTGAGGATCGCCCGCGACGGGCAGGGCCCGGTGGAGACGATCCGGATCGGGGCCGACGTGCTGGCGGGCGAGCATCCCCAGGGCCTCGTCCCCGCCGGCTGGTGGCAGGCGGCCGAGACGCGGGGCGGCTGGGCGCTGGTCAGCTGCATCGTCGCGCCTGGCTTCGATTTCGCCGGTTTCGAGCTGGCACCGCCCGGCTGGAGCCCTGCTGTCGGAGACTGATACGGTCTCGAAACCTGCGCCTTCTTGCAGAATCGGCCGGTAGCGCGCAGTTTCGCGGTTCGGGCGACGGGGGCGTTGCCTTGGGGGAGCAAGATGACGCCAGCCGAACTCGCCGCGCAGCTGCCCAAGGGCAGCGTCTTTTCCGAATGCGACGACAGCCAGCTGGCCGATCTGCTGTCGATCGGCACGCTCCAGACCACCAAGGCCAATGAGGAGATATTGCGCCAGGGCGACGAGGGCACCTCGCTGATCCTCGTCCTCGACGGCGTCGTCCGCGTCTCGATGGTGACGCCCAACGGACGCGAGATCATCCTCGACTATGCCGAAGCCGGCGCGGTGCTGGGCGAGATCGCGGTGCTCGACGATCAGCCGCGCACGGCATCCGCGATCGCGATGTGGGCGGGGCGGCTGCTGCGCATCTCCCGCACCCATTTCTTCGGCTTCATCGAGCGGCATCCCAAGGTCGCGATCCGCCTGCTGCGCGAGATGGCCCGCCGCCTGCGCGAGAGCGACATGACGATCGAGAGCGACCGTGCCTTCACCACCGGCCCGCGCCTCGCCCGCTATCTCAAGCGGCTGACCGACCAGAAGGTCCACGGCACCCGCCTGACCCGCGACCTCAGCCAGTCCGAGCTGGGCAGCTTTGTCGGCATCAGCCGCGAGAATATCAACCGCCAGCTCGCCGCCTGGGCCAGCGAAGGCGTGATCGAGCTGACCCAGGGCAAAATCCGGATCATCGATCCGGACTATCTGACCCAGATCGCCGAAGCCGCCGACTGACGGGTTGACGAAGCCGGCCCATCGGCCGACATGGCCGCGATGCAGCGCGTAACCGCCAAGATCTGCGGGCTTTCGACGCCGGAGACGGTGGACGCGGCGATCGCCCATGGGGCGAGCCATGCCGGCTTCGTCTTCTTTCCGAAAAGCCCGCGCAACCTCGCCGCCGATCAGGCACGCGCCCTGACCCTGCGGGTGCCGCCCCATGTCGGCAAGGTCGGCGTGTTCGTCGATGCCGAGGACGAGGTGATCGACCGGGCGATCGGCATCGGCGGGGTCGACACGATCCAGCTGCATGGCAAGGAGCCCCCCGAACGCCTTGCCGCGCTGCGCCGCCGCCATCCGGGCATCGCGTTGTGGAAGGCGATATCGATCCGCACCCGCGCCGATCTCGATGCGGCGAAACTCTATCGGCCGGTGGCCGATCTGATCCTCTATGACGCCAAGACCCCCGAGGGGACGCTCCCCGGCGGCATGGGCCTGCGCTTCGACTGGACCCTGCTCGACGGTTTCGCGCACCCGCAGCGCTGGGCACTTTCGGGGGGGATCGACGCGGGCAATGTCGCCGACGCGGCGGGGCGCACCGGGGCGCGGCTGATCGACACGAGTTCGGGCGTCGAAAGCGCCCCCGGCATCAAGGATGTGGACAAGATCGCCGCCTTCCTCCAACGGGTCGCCTCATTATGACCGCCAACAACCAGACCCCTCGACCCAACACGCTGCGCGGCGGCCCCGACGAGGACGGGCTCTTCGGCCCCTATGGCGGCCGCTATGTCAGCGAGACGCTGATGCCGCTGATCCACGACCTGGAGCGCGAATATCGCGCCGCCCGGGCCGATCCGGCCTTCCAGGCCGAGTTCGACGATCTGATGCGGCATTATGTCGGCCGCCCCAGCCCGCTCTATTTCGCGGAGCGGCTGACCGCCGAGGTCGGCGGCGCGAAAATCTATCTGAAGCGCGAGGACCTGAACCACACCGGCGCGCACAAGATCAACAATTGCATCGGCCAGATCCTGCTGGCCCGGCGGATGGGCAAGACCCGGATCATCGCCGAGACCGGCGCGGGATCGCACGGCGTCGCCACCGCCACCGTCGCCGCCCGCTTCGGCCTGCCCTGCACCGTGTTCATGGGCGCGGTCGATGTCGAGCGGCAGCAGCCCAATGTGTTCCGGATGAAGCTGCTCGGCGCGGAGGTGGTGCCGGTCACCTCGGGCGCGCAGACGCTCAAGGACGCGCTGAACGAGGCGCTGCGCGACTGGGTCGCCAACGTCCACGACACCTTCTACATCATCGGCACGGTGGCGGGGCCGCACCCCTATCCCGAGCTGGTACGCGATTTCCAGTCGATCATCGGCCATGAGGCGCGCGGGCAGATATTGGAGGCCGAGGGCCGCCTGCCCGATCTGCTGGTGGCGGCGGTCGGCGGCGGTTCGAACGCGATCGGCCTGTTCCACCCCTTCCTCGACGATCCTGCGGTGAAGATGATCGGCGCCGAGGCGGCGGGCGAAGGCATGGAGGGCCGCCACGCGGCGAGCATCGGCGGCGGTTCGCCGGGGGTGCTGCACGGCAACCGCACCTATCTGCTCCAGGACGAGGACGGCCAGATCACCGAGGCGCATTCGATCTCGGCCGGGCTCGACTATCCGGGCGTCGGCCCGGAACATAGCTGGCTCCACGATATGGGCCGGGTCGACTATGTCCCCGTCACCGACGAGGAGGCGGTCGCCAGCTTCCAGCGGCTGACCAAGCTGGAGGGCATCATCCCCGCGCTCGAATCGGCGCATGCGCTGGCCGCGGCCGAGCGGATCGCGGCGACCATGGACAAGGATCGGATCATCCTCGTCAACCTGTCGGGCCGGGGCGACAAGGACATTCCGACCATCGCCCAGCGGCAGGGGGTGGCGATATGAGCAGCCGCATCGCCGACACCTTCGCCCGCACCCGCGCCGAAGGCCGCGCCGCGCTGGTCACGTTCGTCACCGGGGGCGATCCGAGCCCGGCGGGCACCGCCGCGATCCTGGACGCGCTGGTCGAGGGCGGCGCCGACCTGATCGAGCTGGGCATGCCCTTCACCGATCCGATGGCCGACGGCCCGGCCATCCAGCGCGCCAATCTCCGCGCGCTGGGCGCCGGCACCACCACCGCCGACCTGCTGCGCATCGCCGCGGCTTTCCGCGCCCGCCACCCCTCGGTGCCGCTGGTGCTGATGGGCTATGCCAATCCGATGCTGCGGCGCGGGCCCGAATGGTTCGCGGCGGAAGCGAAGAAGGCGGGCGTCGACGGGGTGATCTGCGTCGATATCCCGCCCGAGCAGGACGCCGCGCTCGGCCCGGCCTTGCGCGCCGCCGGGATCGATCCGATCCGCCTCGCCACCCCCACCACCGATGCCAGGCGGCTGCCGGCGGTGCTCGATGGCGCCTCTGGCTTCCTCTATTATGTCTCGGTCGCCGGCATAACCGGCATGCAGCAGGCGGGCCAGGCCAGCATCGAGGAGGCCGTCGCCCGCTTCAAGGCGGCGACCGATCTGCCCGTCGCGGTCGGCTTCGGCGTGCGCGGGCCGGAGCAGGCCGAGGCGATCGGTCGGGTCGCCGACGGCGTCGTGGTCGGCTCGGCGATCGTCGATCTGGTCGGCGAGCATGGCGTGAACGCCGCCGGTCCGGTACGGGATTTCACCTCCACCCTCAGCGCCGCCGTCCGCAGGGCGGCGAAGGAGAAGGCCGCATGAGCTGGCTGAATCGAGTCGCCCGCAAGATCCCGTTCATCGCCAAGCGCGAAAGCCCGGACAATCTCTGGCACAAATGCCCGGCCTGCCAGCAGATGATCTTCGCCAAGGAATATGAGGCGAACCTGTCGGTCTGCCCGAAATGCGAGCATCATGGCCGGATCGGCCCCGACGCGCGCTTCGACCAGCTGTTCGACAATGGCGTCTTCACCCCGCTGCCGATCCCCCAGGTGCGCGAGGACCCGCTGAAGTTCCGCGATTCGAAGCGCTACACCGACCGGATCAAGGAAGCCCGCGCCAAGACCGGCGAGCAGGACGCCTTCCTCAACGCGCGCGGCACGATCGAGGGCTTCCGAGCCGTGGTCGGCGTGCAGGACTTCGCCTTCATGGGCGGATCGATGGGGCTGGCGGTGGGCGCCGCCTTCGTCGCGGGCGTGCAGGCGGCGATCGCCGACAAATGCCCCTATATCGTCTTCACGGCGGCAGGGGGCGCCCGCATGCAGGAGGGCATATTGTCCCTCATGCAGATGCCCAAGACGACCGTCGCCATCGCCCAGCTGCGCGAGGCGGGGCTGCCCTATATCGTGGTGATGACCGATCCCACCACCGGCGGCGTCACCGCATCCTATGCGATGCTGGGCGACATCCAGATCTCCGAGCCGGGCGCGCTGATCGGCTTCGCCGGCCAGCGGGTGATCGAACAGACCATCCGCGAAAAGCTGCCCGAAGGCTTCCAGCGGGCCGAATATCTGCTGGAGCACGGCATGCTCGACATGGTGGTGAAGCGCCACGACCTGCGCGCCGAACTCGCCCGGCTGATCGACTATCTCTGCCCCGGCACGGGGAAGAAGGCGGCATGACTTCCCCCTCCCTTTCAAGGGAGGGGGCCAGGGGGTGGGTGAGGCGGTATCTTCGTCTTCCATCCTCATTTCGTGCTTCACCCACCCCCCTTCCCCCTCCCTTGAAAGGGAGGGGGAGCTGATGCCCGACCACGCCATCTCCTCGCACCCCGCCGTCCAGGCCCAGCTCGACCGGCTTTCGCTGCTGTCGCCGGGCGCCGACATCCTCGGGCTCGACCGGATCGCGCGGCTTTGCGACCGGCTCGGCAATCCGCAGCTCTCGCTGCCGCCGGTCCTCCATGTCGCGGGAACCAACGGCAAGGGATCGACCTGCGCCTATCTGCGCGCGGCGATCGAGGCGGCGGGGCTCAAGGCGCATGTCTTCACCAGCCCGCACCTCGTCCGCTTCAACGAGCGCATCCGCGTCGCCGGCAGCCTGATCGAGGATGAAGCACTCGCTACATTGCTCGCCGAGGTGCTCGACGTCGGCGGGGATATCGGCGCCAGCTTCTTCGAGGTGACGACCGCCGCCGCGCTGCTCGCCTTCAGCCGCACACCGGCCGATGCCTGCATCGTCGAGGTCGGGCTGGGCGGCCGGCTCGACGCGACCAACATCATCCCCGCCCCCGCCGCCTGCGGCGTCGCCCAGCTCGGGCTCGACCACCAGGCCTTCCTGGGCAACACGATCGAGGCGATCGCCGCCGAGAAGGCCGGCATCGCCAAGCCGGGCGTGCCGGTCGTCACCCTCCATTATCCGCCCGGCGTCGCTGATCGGGTGGGCGCGACGATCGAGGCGGCGGGCGGCATATGGCACGTCAAGGGCGGCAGCTGGGATGCCGCCGCCTATCAGGGCCGGCTCCATTATCGCGACGTGCAGGGCAAGCTCGACCTTCCCCTGCCCGGCCTCGCCGGCGAGCATCAGGCGACCAACGCCGCGCTCGCGGTGGCGATGCTCCGGCATCAGTCGGCGCTCGACATCCCCGCCTCGGCGCTGCGCGCGGCGATGGGCTGGGCCGACTGGCCGGCGCGGCTCCAGCATCTGCGCGGCGGCGATCTGGTCGAGATGCTGCCGCCGGGATCGGAACTGTGGATCGACGGCGGGCACAACCCCTCCGCCGGCCGCGTGATCGGCGATTTCCTGCGCGGCCATGTCGAGGCCGACCGGCCGCTCCACATCGTCATGGGGCTGCTCGAGAACAAGGATGCCGGCGGCTTCCTGGCGGCGATGGGCCGATTGCCCGCCCGGTTTCACATGGTGCCGGTGCCCGGCCACGACCATCATGCCCCCGCCACCCTGGCCGAGATCGCGCGCCTCGCCGGCTTCGAAGCGTCACCGGCGGCGGGCTTCGAAGGCGCGCTGGCGATGATCGCGGCACAATCGACCCTGAAGCCGCCGGTGGTGCTGATCGGCGGCTCGCTCTACCTCGCCGGCCGCGCGCTCGAACGCAACGGGACGGTGCTCGACTGACAGGAGCGCAGCCGCGCATTTCCGCCGGGCCGGGATTGGCGTAGGATCGGCCCATGTCCGACACCCGCACCGAGACCGACAGCTTCGGCCCGATCGAAGTCCCCGCCAGCGCCTATTGGGGCGCGCAGACCCAGCGATCGATCGAGAATTTCCCGTTCGGACCCGAGGAGCGGATGCCGATCGGCATCGTCCACGCGCTGGCGCTGGTGAAGCAGGCCGCCGCCCGGGTGAACCGCGCCCATGGCCTCGACGCGAACCTCGCCGATGCGATCGAGGCGGCATCGGCGGAGGTCGCCGCCGGCAGGCTCGACGCGCATTTCCCGCTGGTGATCTGGCAGACGGGATCGGGCACCCAATCGAACATGAACGTCAACGAGGTGATCGCCGGCCGCGCCAATGAGGCGCTGTCGGGCACGCGCGGCGGCAAGGCGCCGGTCCACCCCAATGATCACGTCAACATGGGCCAGTCGTCGAACGACAGCTTCCCGACCGCGCTGCACATCGCCGCCGCCCTCGCCGTCCACCGCCATCTCTATCCAGCGCTCGACCACATGCTCGCCGCGCTGGCCGGCAAGGCGCAGGCCTGGGACGACATCGTCAAGATCGGCCGCACCCATCTCCAGGATGCGACCCCGCTGACCCTGGGCCACGAATTCTCGGGCTATGCCGCCCAGCTGGTCGCCTGCCGCAGGCGGCTGGAGGGGGCCACCAAGGGCGGCATGATGAAGCTGGCGCAGGGCGGCACCGCGGTCGGCACCGGGCTGAACGCGGCGCCCGGTTTCGCCGAGGCGATCGCGGCGGAGATCGCCGAACTGACCGGCCTGCCCTTCGTCACCGCCCCCAACAAATTCGAGGCGCTCGCCTCCAACGACCCGCTCGTCCACCTCTCGGGCACGCTTTCGACGCTGGCGGTGGCGCTCACCAAGATCGCCAACGACATCCGCCTGCTCGGCTCGGGCCCGCGATCCGGACTCGGCGAGCTGATCCTGCCCGAGAATGAGCCCGGCAGCTCGATCATGCCCGGCAAGGTCAACCCCACCCAGTGCGAGATGCTGACGATGGTCGCGGCGCAGGTGATCGGCAACCATCAGGCGGTGACGGTCGGCGGCCTGCAGGGCCATCTCGAACTCAACGTGTTCAAGCCGCTGATCGGCGCGGCGGTGCTCCGCTCGATCACGCTGCTGGCGACGGGGATGGAGAGCTTCACCGAACGCTGCCTCGACGGGATGGAGCCCGATCGCGCGCGGATCGCCGATCTGGTCGGCCGATCGCTGATGCTGGTCACCGCGCTCGCACCGGAGATCGGCTACGACAATGCGGCGAAGATCGCCAAGCATGCCCATCATGAGGGGCTGACCCTGAAAGAGGCCGGGCTGGCGCTCGGCCTGATCGACGAGGCGACTTTCGACCGGGTGGTGCGGCCCGAGACGATGGTGGGGCGCTGAACCTTAGGAAAGGAACTTCTGTTCTCTCCGCGCGATTCTCCATCAAATCCGTTCAACAGGGAGATTCGACATGATCGGCAAGCTCATCGGCGCGCTGGTTGGCCGCGAGATCGATCGGCGCGATGGCCAGGGCGGGATGAAGGGCGCGCTGCTCGGCGCCGCCTCGGCCGGAATCCTTCGCCGCGCGGGGCCGATCGGCCTGCTGCTCGGCGGCGCCTATGTCGCCAAGAAGGCGCTCGACCGCCGCAAGGCGGACCGGGCCCGGACGAACGCCATGGCGGGCGACGTGCCGCCCTCGATCTAGTTTCCTGCCATCTCGTCGAGCTTGAGCACGGTGCGCCAGTTGCGCATCGTCACCGGCGATCCCGCGCATTTGTTGATGAAGGCGGGAAGCAGCTTTGATTCGCCGACGCCTTCCCGGAAATCGATCCACAGCGCGTCGCCGCGCACCTCGATGATCTCGCCCAGCGCCGCGCGCTCGGCCAGCTTTTGCGCGACATCGCGGTTCAGCGGCTCCTTGGCCAGGCCGAGATGCACCCTGTTGGCGCGCTCGTCCGCATCGGCGAAGGGCGATCCCTTGGCATAGGCCGCCCATTGCCGCGCGGTCCGCGCGATCGCCTCGGAGGTGAAGCCGAAATGCTTCGCGATCAGGGCTTCGATCCGTTTCTCCGCATCGGCGGCGGACTTTGCCGTCAGCACGAGATTGCCGCTCTGGATATAGGTCTGCACATCGTCAAAGCCATCGGCGCGGCACAGGTCGCGCAGTTCCGCCATCGGCAGCTTGCGCCCGCCGACATTGACCGCTCGGAGCAGGACGATCGTCTTTTCCATCGAAGGACATTGACGCGGGAGGGGGTGCCGGGGCAAGTGCCGCCATGGCCGAAAGCTCGACTCCCCACATCAACCTCAAGCGCCGCGGCGTGCTGTTCGTCCTCTCATCGCCCTCGGGCGCGGGCAAATCAACGATCGCGCGGCGGCTGCTCGCCACCGACGACAATCTGAAGATGTCAGTCTCCGCGACGACCCGGCCGATGCGTCCGGGGGAGGTCGACGGGGTCGATTATAATTTCGTCGACCTCGACCATTTCCGGGCGATGGTCGACAACCACGAATTCCTCGAATGGGCGCATGTCTTCAATCATCGCTACGGCAGCCCCAAGCAGCCGATCGACCAGATGCTCGACAGCGGGCTCGACGTGCTGTTCGACATCGACTGGCAGGGCGCGCAGCAACTCCACCAGACCTGCGGCGGCGATGTGGTCCGCGTCTTCATCCTGCCGCCGTCGATGGCCGAGCTGGAGGACCGGCTGCGCAAGCGCGCCACCGACAGCGAGGAGGTGATCGTCGGCCGGATGCAGCGCGCCTCCGCCGAGGTGAGCCACTGGGACGGCTATGACTATGTGCTGATCAACGACGATATCGATCGCTGCTTCGCGGACGTGCAGCACATATTGCTGGCCGAGCGGCTGAAGCGCAGCCGCCAGACCGGGCTGATCGGCTTCATCCGCAAGCTGACCACGCCGGGGCACTGAACGGCTAGCCTTGGTCGTCACCCTGAACTGGTTTCGGGGTCCACCGCGCCACTGGCTCCGGCGCTCGGTGAATGGTGAATCAGGTTCAGCATGGCGGCCCCTGCGGGCAGCCCGCCCTACTTCTTCCGGGTGAAATCCACCGAGACGACGTTCGAGCCATCCTCGACCGGGGCCGGCGGCGGCACGTCATTACCGGCCGAGCTGTGGCCGGTATCCTCGCTGGCGTCGTCGACCTGCGCCTGGAACTGCAGCGCGAAATTCACCGCCGGATCGACGAAGCCGGTTACCGCCGCGAAGGGGATGATCAGCCGGGCCGGGACCTGGTTGAACGAAAGGCCCACCTCGAATCCGTCGCTGCCCACCTTCAGGTCCCAGAAGCGGTTCTGGATGACGATCGTCATCTCGTCGGGGAAGCGCTCGACCAGATGGCGGGGGATGTCGACGCCCTGGCCCTGGGTCTTGAAGGTGATGTAGAAATGGTGCTCGCCGGGCAGTCCGCCGGCCTTCTCGACCTCGCCGAGGACGCGGCCGACCACCGCGCGAAGCGCCTCCTGGACGATCTCGTCATAGGGAATCAGGCTGTCGGGCGCTTGATCGCTCATGAGCCCTCTGGTGAACGCTGGACCCGGCCGGGTCAAGTCGTGCGTTGCAGCGCGGCGCAACCTCGCTATAGCGGCGCCAACTCCTGTGGGGCTTTTGCCACAGGCAAGGGGACAGGCCATGCGGACGGCTGTGACGCGACGCAAGACGAACGAGACCGATATCTCGGTCGAGCTGAACCTGGACGGCACCGGCGCCTATGAGGTGTCGACCGGAATCGGCTTTCTCGACCATATGCTGGAGCAGCTGTCGCGCCATTCGCTGATCGACCTGAAGGTGAAGATCGCGGGCGACCTGCACATCGACCAGCACCACACCACCGAGGACAGCGGCATCGCGATCGGCGAGGCGTTGGCCAAGGCGCTGGGCGACAAGAAGGGCATCACCCGCTATGGCCATGCCTATGCGCCGATGGACGAGACGCTGACCCGCGTCGCGCTCGACATATCGGGCCGGCCCTGGACGGTATGGAAGGTCGAATTGAAGGGCCCGCGCCTCGGCGAGTGGGACACCGAGCTGATCGACCACTGGTTCCAGAGCTTCGCCCAGGCGGCGGGGATCACCCTGCATGTCGAGAATCTCTACGGCAGCAATCAGCACCACATCGTCGAGAGCTGTTACAAGGGCCTCGCCCGCGCGCTGCGCACCGCGATCGAGATCGATCCGCGCAAGGCCGACGCGATCCCCTCGACCAAGGGGATGCTCTAGGTGGCCGAAACCATCGCGCTGATCGATTATGGCGCGGGGAATCTGAGGTCGGTGGAGAATGCGCTGAAGGCGGCGGGCGGCAGCCCCACCGTCACCGCCGATCCCGATCTCGTCGCCCGCGCCGATCGGGTGGTGCTGCCCGGGGTCGGCGCCTTCGCCGCCTGCATGGGCGGGCTGACCGCGATCCCCGGCATGGTGGAGGCGATGGAACGCGCGGTGCGCCAGCGCGGCGCGCCCTTCCTCGGCGTCTGCGTCGGCATGCAGCTGCTCGCCGATGCAGGGCATGAGCATGGCCGCACCCCCGGCCTCGGCTGGATCGGCGGCGACGTGCGGCTGATGACGCCGGGCGCCGACCATAAGGTGCCGCACATGGGCTGGAACGACGTGGTGCCGACCGGCGATCATCCGCTGATCCTGCCCGGCGAGGCCTATTATCTGCACAGCTTCGCCTTCGACGTGGCGAACCCGTCCGAGCAGCTGGCGACCACCGACCATGGCGGCCCGATCACCGGCGCGGTCGGCCGCGACAATATCGTCGGGGTCCAGTTCCATCCCGAGAAGAGCCAGGCCTATGGCCTTGCCTTCCTCGCCCGGTTCCTGGCGTGGCGGCCGTGACGGCTGCCACGCCCTCCGTTCGTGTCGAGCGAAGTCGAGACACGTCCTCCCAGTCCACGTCCCTCGACTTCGCTCGGGACGAACGGAAGCCTTGCCGGATATCATGAGCATCATCGTCTTCCCCGCCATCGATCTGAAGGGCGGCCAGGTCGTCCGCCTCGCCGAGGGCGACATGGACCGCGCCACCGTCTACGGGAACGACCCCGCCGATCAGGCCCGCAAATTCGCCGAGGCCGGGGCCGACTGGCTCCATGTCGTCGATCTCGACGGCGCCTTTGCGGGCAAGGCGGTCAATGCCGAGGCGGTCGAGAGCATCCTCAAGGCCTTTCCCGGCAAGGTCGAGCTGGGCGGCGGCATCCGCGACCGCGCCGGCATCGATCGCTGGCTCGGCCTTGGCGTCGAGCGGGTGATCATCGGCACCGCCGCGCTGCAGAATCCCGATCTGGTGAAGGAAGCTGCGAAGGAACTGCCCGGCCGGATTGTCGTCGGTGTCGATGCGCGCGATGGCTATGTCGCCACCCATGGCTGGGCCGAGGTCTCGACCGTGAGCATCACCGATCTCGCCGATCGCTTCGCCGATGCCGGCGTCGCCTCGCTGCTGTTCACCGATGTCGGCCGCGACGGGCTGCTCAAGGGCTGCAATGTCGAGGCGACCGTCGCGCTCGCCCGCCACGCGACCATCCCGGTGATCGCCAGCGGCGGCGTCGCCAGCATCGACGACATCCATGCGCTCGTCCCCCATGCCAAGGACGGGATCGAAGGCGTGATCAGCGGCCGCGCGCTTTACGACGGCCGGCTCGATCTCGCCGAGGCGCTGAAGGTGGCGAGAGGATGACCGTCCGGGTCCGCGTCATCCCCTGTCTCGACGTCGCCGGCGGCCGGGTGGTCAAGGGCGTCAACTTCGTCGACCTGGCGGACGCCGGCGATCCGGTCGAGCAGGCGCGGGTCTATGACGCGGCCGGCGCCGACGAGCTGTGCTTCCTCGACATCACCGCCAGCCATGAAGGGCGCGGCACCATCCTCGACGTCGTCGCGCGCACGGCATCGGTGTGCTTCATGCCGCTGACCGTCGGCGGCGGGGTGCGAACCCCCGAAGACGCGCGCGCGCTGCTGCTCGCGGGCGCCGACAAGGTCGCGGTCAACTCGGCCGCCGTGGCGCGGCCCGAACTCTGCGCCGAGATGGCCGAGCGGTTCGGCGCGCAGTGCGTGGTCGGCGCGGTCGACGCGCGCAATGTCGGCCCCGGCAGATGGGAAATCTACACCCATGGCGGCCGCAACCCGACCGGTATCGACGCGGTCGAGCATGCGAAACGCCTTGCCTCGCTGGGCGCGGGCGAAATCCTCCTCACGTCGATGGACCGCGACGGCACCCGCGACGGCTATGACCTGGCGCTGACCCGGGCGGTGTCGGATGCGGTATCGGTCCCGGTGATCGCCAGCGGCGGCGTCGGCAATCTCGGCCATCTGGTCGACGGGGTGGTGAAGGGCGGCGCCAGCGCGGTGCTGGCCGCCTCGATCTTCCACTTCGGCCAGCACAGCGTCGCCGAGGCGCATGCGGCGCTGCGCGAAGCGAGGCTGCCGGTCAGAGCGTAAAGGATCCTCCCTATCGCGCAGTGATGGGGAGGGGGACCGTCCGCGCAGCGGATGGTGGAGGGGTTTGCTACCCTTTCACGCGCATCTCGGTCCGAAGTGTCGAAACCCCTCCACCACGCCTTTGGCGCGGTCCCCCTCCCCACCGCTTCGCGGCAGGGAGGATCTGGGACATCACTTCATCAGGACCAGTTCTTCGGACATCGACGGGTGGAGCGCCACCGTCTGGTCGAACTGCGCCTTGGTCAGCCCGGCCTTCACCGCGATCGCGGCGGCCTGCAGGATCTCCGGCGCGTCGGGGCTGATCATGTGGATGCCCAGAACCACGTCGCTCTCGGGATGGACCACCAGCTTGTAGAGCGACCGCTCCGCCTTGCCGGCCAGGACGTTGCGCATCGGCCGGAAGTCCGAGGTGAAGATCTTGGGCGATCCATATTGCTCGCGCGCCTGGCGCTCGGTCAGGCCGACGCCGGCCATTGGCGGGTTGCTGAACACCGCGCTCGGGATCATGTCGTAATCGACGCGGTGCGGCTTGTTGCCGAATACGGTGTCGGCGAAGGCCTGCCCCTCGCGGATCGCGACCGGGGTGAGCTGGACACGGTCGGTGACGTCGCCGACCGCATAGATGGATGGCACGGTCGAGCGGTTGTCCTCGTCGACGATGATCGCGCCCTTCTCGTTGAGCTCGACGCCGACCTTCTCCAGCCCCAGTCCCTCGATCTTCGGGCTGCGGCCGATCGCGAACAGGATCAGGTCGGTGTCACACTTTTCATGGTCCTTGAAGTGGACGCAGAAGCTGCCGTCGTCCTGCTTCTCGATCTTCTCGAAGCTGGCGTTGAAGATGAACTCGATCCCCTTCTGGGTGGAGATCTGGAACAGCCGGTCGCGGATCTGCTCGTCATAGCCGCGCAATATCTGGTCCGAGCGGTTGACCACCGTCACCTTGGAGCCGAGCGCGTGGAAGATGCCGGCGAACTCGTTGGCGATATAGCCCGCGCCCGCGATCACCACCCGCTTGGGCAGTTCGTCGAGATAGAAGACCTCGTTGGAGGTGATGCCATGCTCGGCACCGGGAACCTTGGGGATCACCGGCCAGGCGCCGGTCGCGACCAGGATGAACTTGGCGGTGACGGTGCGGCCGCTGGCCAGCGTCACCTCGTTCGGGCCCGAAATGGTGGCGCGCTCGCGGAACATCTCGACCTTGTTGTTGTCGAGCGTGTTCGTATAGAGCCCCTCCAGCCGGTCCACATCGGCATTGACGTTGTCGCGCAGCACCTTCCAGTCGAAGCTGGTCTCGCCCAGCTGCCAGCCGAAGCGGGCGGCGTCGTGCAGATCCTCGGCGAAGTGCGACCCGTAGACCAGCATCTTCTTGGGCACGCAGCCGCGGATCACGCAGGTCCCGCCGACCCGATGCTCCTCCGCGACCGCCACCTTCGCGCCATGGGCCGCCGCGACGCGCGAGGCGCGCACCCCGCCCGATCCGGCACCGATCACGAACAGATCATAGTCAAACTCGGCCACGGCGCTGATTCTCCTTCAGTACGGCGCCGATATGGCGATGCGGCAGCGATCCTGCAAACCGATGATGCTGATCAGACAGATCGAGATAGTGGATGAAGCTTTCCGAAGGGAAAGCCGGAGCCCCTAGGGGCTCCGCAAGGCCGAACGGCCGTCCGAGCTTATGCGAGGATCGGAGCCGTTCCGAGGACTGCCGGGGGCAGTCCTCAGGCGGAGATCGGCTCGCTATGCGAGCCGTGGACCAGCGGATGCTGGCCGCCCGGCGTCTGAGGCCCCAAACAAACTAAGCCGCCTTCCTGGCCGGCGTCCCGGCCGCCGCGTCGACCACCAGCCGTTCCAGCGTCTTGAGCCGGCTCGCGCTGGTGATCTTGTCGCCGGTCAGGTCGGCCACATAGAAGACGTCGACCGCGCGCTCGCCATAGGTGGCGATGTGCGCCGAGTGGATCATCACCTTCGCCTGGAACAGCGCGTGCGCCAGCGCATAGAGCAGCGCCGGCCGGTCGCGGGCGTTGACCTCGATCACCGTATAGCGGTTCGAGGCACGGTTATCGATCAGCGCGGCGGGCTCGATCGAGAAGGCGTCGGCGCGCGGCCGGGCGTGCGGCTTGGCGAGCAGCCGGTCGACCAGCCGGGCGCGGTTGGCCAGCGCATCCTCGATCGCGATGGACAGACGCTTCATCCGGTCGTCGCCCTCGAAGGGCTGGCCGAACGGATCCTGCACCAGCAGATTGTCGATCGCCATGCCGTCGCGGGTGGTGTGGATGCGCGCGTCGATCACGCTGGCGCCGGCGAGGTGGATCGCGCCGGCGATGCGGTAGAACAGCCCGGGATGGTCGCCGGCATAGATGCTGACCAGGGTCGCGCCGCGATCGGGATCGGGCGCGGCGGTGATCGACAGCGGCTTGGCGGCCGCATCGGACGTCTCGATCAGCCGGGCATTGCCTTCCAGTATGTCGACGCTCTCGGCCACCCAATAGGCCTCGGGGAAGCGGGTGACATATTTGGCGAAGCGCGCCTCGTCCCAGCCCAGCCGGTCGCGCAGCTGGGCCTGCTTGGCATCGATCCGCTCGCGCCGCCCGGTCTGCTTGTGGCCGAGCCGCAGCACCTCCTCCGCCGCTTCGTAGAGGTCGCTGAGCAGCTGGCGCTTCCAGCTGTTCCACACCCCCGGGCCGACCGCGCGGATATCGACGATGGTAAGCGCGAACAGCAGGCGCAGCCGCTCCGGGCTCTGCACCCTCTCTGCGAAGTCGAGAATCGTCTTGAAGTCGGACAGGTCGCGCTTGAAGGCGGTATCCGACATGACGAGATGATAGCGCACCAGCCAGGCGACCGTCTCGGTCTCGGCCGGGCTCAGGCCGAAGCGCGGACAGAGCTTCTCGGCAACCTCGGCACCCAGCACGCTGTGATCGCCGCCGCGCCCCTTGGCGATGTCATGGAGCAGCACCGCCGTGTAGAGCACGCGCCGCTGGACGATGCCGGGCAGCAGCTTGGACGCGAGCGGATGATCGCCGGCCAGCTCGCCCTTCTCGATCTGGTTGAGCAGCCCGATCGCCCGGATCGAATGCTCGTCGACCGTATAATGATGGTACATGTCGAACTGCATCTGCGCCACGACCCGGCCGAAATCGGGCACGAAGCGGCCGAACACCCCCGCTTCGTTCATCCAGCGCAGCACCGTCTCGGGCGTGTTGCGCGAGGTGAGCACGTCCATGAAATAGGCATTGGCCTGGCGGTCGCGGCGGACCACATTGTCGATCAGCCGCGCGTCGCGCCCGGCGGCGCGCATCGCGAGCGGATGGATTTCCAGCCCGTGCCGGTCGGCGATCGCGAACATCTGCAGCAGGCGGACAGGATCCTGGGCGAAGAAATCGTCCGACGGGATCGCCAGCCGCCCGCGTTCGAGCAGGAAGCCGTCGAGCTTGCTGGGCTTGCGCCGCAGCGTCGGCAGGCCGAAGCGCCGGCCGCGCCCCGCGAAGGTCTCGTCGATATGCGCCAGGAAGATGGCGGTGAGGTCGCCGACCTGCTTCGCCATCAGGAAATAATACTGCATGAAGCGCTCGACCGCCGATTTGCCGGGCCGTTCGGCATAGCGCATCCTCCGGGCGATCTCGGGCTGGACGTCGAAGGTCAGCCGCTCCTCGGGCCGCCCCGCGACGATGTGGAGGTGGCAGCGCACCGCCCACAGGAAATTCTCGGCCTTCTGGAACTGGCGCAGTTCGGCCTTGGTCAGCAGCCCCTTGTCGACCAGCTCGGGCACCGAGCGGACCTGATAGACATATTTGCCGATCCAGAAGAGCGTATGGAGATCGCGCAGGCCGCCCTTGCCTTCCTTCAGGTTGGGCTCGACCACATAGCGGCTGTCGCCCATCCGCTTGTGGCGCTCGTTGCGCTCGGCCAGCTTCTCGGTGACGAAGGCGCGCGCGGTGCCGCGCAGCACGTCCCGGTTGAACAGCGCGCTCGCCTCGTCATACAGCGCCTCGTCGCCCCACACGAAGCGGCCTTCGAGCAGCGCGGTGCGGATCGTCAGATCGCCCTTCGCCATGCGGATCATGTCGTCGAGCGACCGGCTCGAATGGCCGACCTTCAGCCCCAGGTCCCACATCGAATAGAGCATCGATTCGATGACCTGCTCGGACCAGCTGGTCTGCTTCCACGGGGTCAGGAAGGCGATGTCGACGTCCGAATGGAGCGCCATCTCACCCCGGCCATAGCCGCCGACCGCCATCAGGGTCAGCCGCTCGGCGGCCGAGGGATTGTTGATCGGATAGAGCCGCTCGACCGTGAAGTCGTAGATCAGCCGGATCATCTGATCGGTCAGGAAGGCATAGGCCGCCGCAATCTCCGAACCGCGCGTCGGCGTACCGGCCAGCCGGCGCGCGATCTCGGCCCGCCCCTCATCGAGCGCCGCTTTCAGGATCACGGTGCCGCCCGCGCGCAGCGCGGCGGTGTCGTTGCTTCCGGGCAGCAGCGCGGCCAGCCCGTCCGCCACCGCCCGCCGATCGATGATCGCGCGACGCTGGGGAAGCAGATCGAACTTCGTGGCCATGCCGCCCACATAGGGAGGAATGCGGCGAAGGGCTAGGCTTCCCAAGAAGCGTCGCCCCGGCGGAGGCCGGGGCCGGCACGACGCCTGCCACACCCTGCGGCAAAAGCCTCTTGCGGCCCCGGCCTCCGCCGGGGCGACGAAGATCTACCGCTTGGGCGGCATCACCCTGGGGCCGCCGGCGCCATAGGGGCTCCACGGCCGGTCGATCCGTCCCTCGCCCGCCTTGAAGAAGAACTGGCTGCACACCAGCCAGCCCTTCAGCGGACGCAGCGGCAGGATGCAGGTGATCAGCAGGATCGGCCCGCTGACCAGAAGCTGGGTGAGCAGCGAGGCGCTGAACCAGATTTCCAGCATCAGCGCGAAGGTGACGGCGGGCACGCAGCCGAAGCAGATCACGAAGAAGGCGGGGCCGTCGGCGGGATCGGCGAAATCATAGCTGAGGCCACAATGGTCGCAGCCGGGGGCGAGCTTCAGCAGCCCCTGGAACAGCCGCCCCTGGCCGCAGCGCGGGCAGCGGCCGCGGATGCCGGTCTGGATCGGTTCGAGCTTCGGCCACTCGGTCTGGGTTTCGGGCATGGATACCTCGGCGAAACAGCTTGCCGATCAGATAAGCCTTTGTATGGTTCGTACAACCATACATAATCGGCACCTCCTCCATGCAAAGCTGGCTCGACCATCTCGGCGATCATTCCGGTCCCAAATATCTGGCGATCGCCGACGCCATCGAACAGGCGGTGCGGACCGGAACGCTGCGCCCGGGCGAGCGGCTGCCGCCGCAGCGCGAACTCGCGGCGCAGCTTGGCGTCGACCTCACCACCGTCACCCGCGCCTATGGGATGGCGCGCGAGGCGGGGCTGATCGAAGGGGCCGGGCGGCTGGGGTCCTATGTCCGCAATGCCGCCGGCCTGCCGCCCGCCGATCTCAGCGGCGATTCGGGCATGATCATGCCGCCCCAGCCCGGCTTCGCGCTGCTCGGCGACGCGATGCACCGGGGGATGGCCGCGCTGCTGCGCGCCGGGGGCCAGTCGCCGCTGCTGCAATATCAGCCGACCGGCGGCGCGCTGCGCGACCGGCAGGAGGCCGCCGCAGCCTATATCGCGCGCGGGATGGCGACCGGGGCGGATCAGGTGGTGATCGCGGCCGGCGGGCAGAATGCGCTGCACGCGATCCTGGCGAGCGCGCTGGAGCGGG
Source organism: Rhizorhabdus dicambivorans (assembly GCF_002355275.1). Taxonomy (NCBI): domain Bacteria; kingdom Pseudomonadati; phylum Pseudomonadota; class Alphaproteobacteria; order Sphingomonadales; family Rhizorhabdaceae; genus Rhizorhabdus; species Rhizorhabdus dicambivorans. The sequence continues at coordinate 322,843 of NZ_CP023449.1, forward strand.
GCGACCGCATCGCCGCGCCGCGCATCACCTATCCGGGGCTGATCGCCGCCGCCCGCCAGCTGGGGCTGGGGATCGACCCGGTCGCGGCCGACACCGGCGGGATCGATCCCGACGCGGTCCAGGCGGCGGCGGTCGCGGGGGCGAAGGCGATCTATGTCGTGCCGACCAACGACAATCCGACGACCGCGACGCTGGACCTCGAACGGCGGCTGTGGCTCGCCGCGATCGTGCGCCGGCACGGGCTGACCCTGATCGAGGATGACGCCTATGGCCTGCTGCCGGCCAAGCCTCTGCCGCCACTCGCCGCCTTCGCCCCCGAACGGAGCTGGCACATCGCCAGCGTCTCCAAGATCGTCTCGCCGGCGCTGCGCGTCGCGCATGTCCGCGCGCCCGATGCCGCGCTGGCCGCGCGGCTGGCCGGCGACATCCATGCCGCGACGGTGATGGCGCCGCCGCTGAACGCCGCGCTCGTCACCCACTGGCTGCGCGAGGGCAGCTTCGCCGACCTGATCGCCCAGGTCCGCGCCGAGGGGATCGCCCGGCAGCGGCTGGTCGCGCCGCTATTGGCCGGGCTCGACCATGCCGCCCATCCCGAAGGCTATCATCTCTGGCTGCGCCTGCCCGGCGGCGCGCCCCGCCCGGCCGAACTGACTGCGCGGCTCCGCCCGCTCGGCCTGTCGATCGTCGCGGGCGAGCGCTTCGCGGTCGATCCGGCGGGCATGCAGCCGGCGCTGCGCATCTCGATCGGCGGCGCGATCGGCCATGAACGGCTCAGGCGCGCGATCGAGGGGCTGCGCGCCCTGCTCTGAACCCGGCAGCTATTGCAGGGCCGGCTTCCGGTCGAGCCCCGACAGCGCCCTGTCGATCGCTTCCAGCGCGGCGGCGCGATCGATCTCGGTCATGCCCGTGGCGCCCGCGACCGAGCTGCGCGCGCTGGCCAGCGCGGCGCGCACCTCACGGCGATGGTCCTGCCCGCAGGTGGCAAGCGCGCCGAAATCGGCACCCGCGGGCATCGTCACGCCCCTGGCCGCGCATCGGGCGGCCATCTGGCGCCGGGTCTCGGCAAGCGTCGCCTCGATCCGGGCGGGCAGGTCACGCATCACCCGCGCCCGTTCGGCGAAGGCGGCATTGCGCGCCCGGGCCGCCTCGGCAAAGGCCTGGTTGCGGGCCTGCCCCGCTGCCGCCATCGCCTCGCGCCGCGCCTCGGCTGCCTCCCGCATCGCCTCGCCTCGCGCCTGGGCGGCTTCGTGCATCGCCTCGCGCTGGGCCTGGGCCGCCTCCCGAGCGGCTTCCCGCGCCTCGGCCATCGCTTCGCGCATCTCGGCCCGCTCCTCAGCGCTCAGCCTGTCCTTGTGGATGATCGCGACGCCGCCGGGCGGAGGGGCAGGCATCGCGGGCGGCGCGGGCGCCGCCGGAACCGAGGGCGGCACCGCGACGGTCGCGATCGGCGCGACGGCCGGAGGCGGCGGCGGCGCGACCGGCGGCACGGGCGGCGCCGGCGGGATCGGGGCGACATAGGGCGCGGTCGGCCCGGCGGCCTGCCCGGCGGCGACCACGCCGACGATCAGCGCCATCAGCGCCGCGCCCGCCGCGAGCCGCCCGGCGCGGCCTGTCTGCTTGCTCATCACGGTCCTCCCTGTCGATAGCGGAAGCGGCATCGCGCCGGCACCGCCACCGGCCAAGCCGGCTTCGACCAACGCACCGCAGCGCTGGACCAGCGGCAGCACGAAACGACGAACGACATGGATATGTCCAGAATGGCCCAGATTTCCGTGACGTAACCCTTCCCAGCGAGTCGCCCCGGCCCTAGCGTCGCGCGAAATCGACGAAGGGGGCTTCATGAAATATCTTGTGGCAGCCGCGCTTGTGGCGGCTGGTCTCTCGGCGCCTGCCAGCGCGGCCGACGACAGCGTGACCTATCGGATCGAGGCACATGGCGGCTGGGACCGGGTCACGGTCGGCGGCGGCGGCGAGGACGGAGCGCTCTACGGCATCGGCATCGGCATCGACATACCGGTGAGCGCGACCGCCTTCATCGGCTTCGAGGGCAATGCCGATCTCAGTTCGGTGAAGGAATGCGTCTCCTTCACTAATCCCCCCTTCTTCGGACGTGTCTGCGATCAGGCAAAACGCGACTTGAGCGCGGTGGCAAGGCTGGGCGCCAATATCGGTGGCGGGCTGAAACTCTATGTGCTCGGCGGCTATACCAATGCGCGGATCAGGGAGACCTCGACGGTCATATTCGGCGGCTTCGGAGGTCCGATCACCACCGTGACCAGCGGGTCCGCCAATGGCGACGGTTGGCGTGCCGGCGCGGGCGCCGAGGTCAAGCTGGGCGGATCAGCCTACACCAAGCTCGAATATCGCTACTCGAACTATGAGGGCGGATTTCAGCGCCACCAGATCGTCGCGGGTCTCGGGCTCGGCCTCTGAGGCCCGATTGTAGCACCCGCTTCAGCGGCCGGGGGCTCCGCACCAAAGCCGACGACAGGATCCTGCAGCTCCGGCTTATCCCCCGTCATGCTGGAACAAGTTGAGCATGACCAACCAGCTATGAGGCGTCCCGGGCGATCGCCTTGAGCTTGTACAGCAGGTCGAGTGCGTCCCTCGGCGAAAGCGCGTCGACATCGATCCCCTCGACCGCGCTGCGCAGCGGATCGGGGGGGGCCTCCTCCAGCTGCGCGGCGGCGGCGAACAGCGGCAGGTCGTCCAGCCCGGCGGCAAGGCCCCCGGTCGCGGCGCGCCCGGCCTCCAGCTTCTTGAGCACCTCCTTCGCCCGGCCCAGCACCGGCGGCGGCAGGCCGGCCAGCTTGGCGACGGCGATGCCGTAGCTGCGGTCGGCCGGGCCGTCGGCCAGCTCGTGGAGCAGCACCAGTTCGCCCTTCCACTCCCGCGCGCGGACATGGTGGAGCGACAGCGCGTCCAACCGTTCGGCGAGCCGGGTCAGCTCGTGATAATGGGTCGCGAACAGGCAGCGGCACCGGTTCATGTCGTGCACCGCCTCGACCACCGCCCAGGCGATGGCGAGGCCGTCATAGGTGGAGGTGCCGCGCCCGACCTCGTCGAGGATCACGAAGCTGCGCTCGGTCGCCTGCGCCAGGATCGCGGCGGTCTCGACCATCTCGACCATGAAGGTCGATCGCCCCCGCGCCAGATTGTCCGATGCGCCGACCCGGCTGAACAGCCGGTCGACGATGCCCAGCCGCGCGCTGGTGGCCGGCACCGGGCTGCCCGCCTGCGCCAGGATCGCGATCGCCGCATTCTGGCGCAGGAAGGTCGATTTGCCGCCCATGTTCGGGCCGGTGACGAGCCACAGCCGCTCCTGTTCGCCCAGGCTGCAATCATTGGCGACGAAGCGCTGCCCGCTCGCCGCCACCGCCGCCTCGACCACCGGATGCCGCCCGCCCTTGACGTCGAAGCAGTTGTTGGCGGCTTCGAAATGCGGCCGGGTCCAGCCGCCTTCGGCCGCGCGCTCGGCAAGCCCGGCCGCGACGTCGAGCCGCGCCAGCGCATCGGCGGTGGCGGCGATCTCCGCGGTGCGCGACAGCGCCGCGCCGATCAGCTCCTCCAGATGCGCCGCCTCGGCCGCCAGCGCATGGGCGCCCGACTGGCCGACCATCATCGCCTGCTCGTGCAGGTCGGGCGCGTTGAAGCGCACCACGCCGGCCAGCGTCTGGCGGTGGGTGAAGCCCGAATCCGCCGCCATCAGCGGATCGGCATGCTTGGCCTGCACCTCGATATGATAGCCGAGCACGCCATTGTGGCGGATCTTGAGCGAGGCGATGCCGGTTTCAGCGCGGTAGCGCGCTTCCAGCGCCGCGATCGCCTTGCGCCCCTCGCCACCCTGGCCACGCAGACCGTCCAGCGCGGGGTCATAGCCCTCGGCGATATAGCCGCCCTGCGCCGCGTCGATCGGCGGCGTCGCGACCAGCGCCCGCCTGAGCAGATCGACCAGCGCTTCATGGCCGACCAGCCTCGGCAGAAGATCGCCCAGCAAGGCCGGCATCGGCTCCGCGCGTTCCAGCATCAGATGGAGCGCGCGTGCCTGATCGAGCCCGTCGCGCAGCTGGCCGAGATCGCGGGGAGAGCCGCGCTTCGCCACCAGCCGGCCGAGCGCGCGGCCGATGTCGGGCAGCGCCCTGAGCGCCCCGCGCAGCCGATCGCGCAGGGCGGCGTCGCCCCCGAACAGCGCGACCAGATCGAGCCGCCCCTCGATCGCGGCGATATCGGTGAGCGGCGCGGAAAGATCGGCACCGAGCAGCCGTGCGCCCGCGCCGGTCACCGTCCGGTCGATCGAATCGAGCAGGCTCCCCTTCCGCATGCCCGACTGGGCGAGGGTGATCTCCAGGCTCTCGCGCGTCGCCGCGTCGATCATCATATGATCGGCGACGACCCGGCGGCGTGGCGGCTGGAGGAAGGGCAGGCTCCCCTGCCCGGCCCGCTCCAGATAGGCGATCAGCGCGCCGGCCGCCGCCAGCTCGGCCCGGGTGAAGGCGCCGAAGCCGTCCAGCGTGGCGACGCCCAGCAGCCGCTTCAGCCGCTCCTCGCCCCGCACCGAATCGAAATGGTCGCGCGGCCAGCGCACCGCGCCCGCCGGATCCTCCTCGAACCCCTCGGGGATGATGATCTCGGCGGCGTCCAGTCGCGCCAGTTCGGCATCGAGGCCCGAGGGGGGCAGCGCCGCGATCTCGAAACGCCCGGTCGAAATGTCGGCGGCGGCGATGCCGAGGCGCCTGTCGGCCCCCTGCCCCGCCGATGCCACCGCGACCAGCCAGTTGGCGGCGCGCGCATCGAGCAGCGCCTCCTCGGTCAGGGTTCCCGCCGTCACCACCCGCACGATCGCGCGGCCGACCAGCGCCTTGGAACCCGCGCGCTTCTTCGCCTCGGCCGGGCTCTCGGTCTGCTCGGCGATGGCGACGCGGTGGCCGGCCTTGATCAGCCGCGCCAGATAGCCCTCGGCCGAATGGGCGGGGACGCCGCACATCGGGATCGGCTCGCCCAGATGCTCGCCGCGCGCGGTCAGCGCGATGTCGAGGCAGGCCGAGGCCGCCCTGGCATCGTCGAAGAACAGTTCGAAGAAATCGCCCATCCGGTAGAAGAGCAGGCAATCCTCCGCCTCCGCCTTCAGAGCCAGATATTGTGCCATCATCGGGGTCGGTGCGGTCACGGAACCATCGCTACGGTTTTTTATGCTTGCGGCCATCGATGCTGCTGATAGCGGCTTGTCGACTCTCCGGCCATGCCCCACAAGCGGGCCGGGCACACATCTCAAGGCACCGAGGGGGGCCGGTTCATGAGCGACGACAAGAGCGGCAACAGCAAGATTCAGTTTTCCGATCGGGAGGCGCTGTTCTTCCACTCGACGGGCAGACCCGGCAAGATCGAGATTGTCGCCACCAAGCCGATGGCGACACAGCGCGACCTGAGCCTCGCCTACTCCCCCGGCGTCGCCGTGCCGGTCAAGGCGATCGCGGCCGACCCCGCCACCGCCTATGACTATACCGCCAAGGGCAATCTGGTCGCCGTCATCTCGAACGGCACCGCGATCCTGGGCCTGGGCAATCTCGGCGCGCTCGCCTCGAAGCCGGTTATGGAAGGCAAGGCGGTGCTGTTCAAGCGCTTCGCCGACGTCGACTCGATCGATATCGAGCTCAACACCGAGGATCCCGAAGCCTTCATCAACGCCGTCGCGCTGATGGAGCCGAGCTTCGGCGGCATCAACCTCGAGGACATCAAGGCCCCCGAATGCTTCATCATCGAGCAGGCGCTCAAGGAGAAGATGAACATCCCGGTGATGCATGACGACCAGCACGGAACCGCGATGATCGCGGCCGCCGGCCTGATCAATGCCGCGCATCTCACCGGCCGCGACCTCAAGGACATGAAGGTGGTCGTCAACGGCGCGGGCGCGGCGGCGATCGCCTGCACTGAGCTGATCAAGGCGGTGGGTGTCTCGCCCGACAAGGTGCTGCTGTGCGACTCCAAGGGTGTCGTCTACCAGGGCCGTACCGAGGGCATGAACCAGTGGAAGTCGGGCCACGCGACCGCGACCGACAAGCGCACCCTGGCCGAGGCGGTCGACGGTGCCGACGTGTTCCTGGGCCTGTCGGTCAAGGGCGCGCTGACCCCCGAGATGGTCAAGACGATGGCGCCGAACCCGATCATCTTCGCGATGGCCAACCCCGATCCCGAAATCCTGCCGCCCGACGCCAAGGCGGTGCGCGACGACGTGATCGTCGCCACCGGCCGTTCGGACTTCCCGAACCAGGTCAACAACGTGCTGGGCTTCCCCTTCATCTTCCGCGGCGCGCTCGACGTGCGCGCGACCGGCATCAACCAGGAGATGAAGATCGCCGCCGCCCGCGCGCTGGCCGAACTGGCCCGCGAGCAGGTGCCCGAGGAAGTCGCCGCCGCCTATGGCGGCACCGCGCCGCGCTTCGGCCGCGATTATATCATTCCGGCGCCGTTCGATCCGCGCCTGATGGAGATCATCCCCGCCGCCGTCGCGCAGGCCGCGATGGACACCGGCGTCGCGCGCAAGCCGATCCTCGACATGGAGGCCTACAAGCACAGCCTGAAGGCCCGCCTGAACCCGACCACCTCGGTGCTGACCCTGGCTTCCGAAACCGCGCGCGCCCATCCCAAGCGCGTCGTCTTCGCCGAGGCGGAAGAGGAGGTGGTGCTGCGCGCCGCGATCCAGTTCCAGAATCTCGGCTATGGCACGCCGGTGCTGGTCGGCCGCGACGATGTCGTCGACAAGCTGCGCGAGCTGGGCGTGGACAATCCCGAAGCCTTCGAGATCCACAACAGCCGCACATCCGATCTGATCGAGAAGATGGTCGACTATCTCTACGAGCGTCTCCAGCGCCGGGGCGTGCTCCGCCGCGAGGTGCAGGGCATGGTCAACCAGGACCGCAACATCTTCGGCGCGCTGCTGCTGGCGCTGGGCGAGGCCGACGCGATGGTGACGGGCGTCACTCGCACCTACGGCCAGACCTTCCGCCAGATCCGCCGCGTGCTCGATCCGGTCGAGGGCAAGAAGCCGCTCGGCATCCACCTGTTCGTCGGCCAGAGCCACACCACCTTCCTCGCCGACACCACCGTCACCGAGCGGCCCTCGGCCGAGGAGCTGGCCGACATCGCCGAGGCGACCGCCGCCGTGGCGCGCCGGATGGGCCATGAGCCGCGCGTCGCCTTCCTAAGCTATTCGACCTTCGGCAATCCGCCCGGCAACTATCTGGATCTGGTGCGCGGCGCGGTGGCGCTGCTCGATTCGCGCGGCGTGAGCTTCGAATATGAGGGCGAGATGGCCCCTGACGCGGCGCTCAACACCACCATCCAGAAGCTCTATCCGTTCAGCCGCCTGTCGGGCCCGGCCAATGTGCTGGTGATGCCCGGCCTGCAATCGGCCAACATCTCGGCCAAGCTGCTGCGCGAGCTGGGCAAGGGATCGATGGTCGGCCCGATGCTGGTGGGCATGGAGAAGCCTGTGCAGATCGCGACCATGTCGTCCAACGCGGCCGAGATCATGACCCTGGCGGTGCTGGCCGCCGCGGGCATCGCGCACTAAGCGGCCGGCCGTCTCCCGCTCCCCTGCCGCAAGGCCGGGGAGCGGCGCCCGTCACCTATCCCAAGGGAGATGTTCCACCGCCATGACGGCGGGGATATGGAAGCCATGCGGAAGCACCTCGCTTCGCGCTGGCGGCGTGCCGCCAGGCTGATATGACATCGCACCAGCTTTCCGGGGGCAGCGCCGTCCATGGACCACGAACAGACCGCCGACCGCCCCTATCTGCGCAAGGTCGTCGGCGCGTCGATGGCCGGCACGATCGTCGAATGGTATGAGTTCTTCCTCTACGGAACCGCCGCGACCCTCGTCTTCGGCAAGCTGTTCTTCCCGCAGACCGGCAATCCGCTCGACGGGATCATCGCCGCCTTCGCCACCTATGCGGTGGGCTTCATCGCCCGGCCGCTGGGCGGCGTGGTGTTCGGCCATTTCGGCGACCGGATCGGGCGTAAGGCGCTGCTCCAGTTCAGCCTGGTGCTGATCGGCGTCTCCACCTTCCTGATGGGCTGCCTGCCGACCTTCGATATGATCGGCTATGGCGCGCCGCTGCTGCTGGTGCTGCTGCGCTTCGTCCAGGGCTTCGCGCTGGGCGGCGAATGGGGCGGCGCGGTGCTGCTCGTCGCCGAACACAGCCCGAACCGCAGCCGCGCCTTCTGGACCAGCTTCACCCATGCCGGGGTGCCGCTGGGCAACCTGCTGGCGACGGTGGTTCTGCTGGTCCTGTCCGCCACGCTCAGCGAGGCGCAGTTCCTGTCCTGGGGTTGGCGGATCGGCTTCTGGCTTTCGGTGATCATCGTCGCGGTGGGCTATTATATCCGCACCCAGGTATCGGATTCGCCGATCTTCGAGGCGGCGCGCGCCGAGGCGGAGCAGCGCGCCGAGGCCGGGGCGGGCGCGGTCGAGGTGATCCGCCGCTATCCGCGCGGGCTGCTCACCGCGATGGGGCTGCGGGTAGGCGAGAACATCGTCTATTATATGATCGTCACCTTCTCGATCACCTATCTGGCGCATATCGGCGTCGACACCACCGAGATATTGACGCTGCTGTTCTGCGCGCACCTGCTGCACGCCATGATCATTCCGCCGATCGGCGCGCTGGCGGACCGGATCGGGCGGCGGGCGGTCTACCTGATCGGCGCGGCGGGCACGATGGCCTGGCCCTTCCTGGCCTTCCCGATGTTCGGTGCCGGCGGCGCGCCCCTCATCCTCGCGGCGATCCTGCTCGGCATGCTGGTCCACGCCTTCATGTACGCGCCCCAGCCCGCGATCATGGCCGAGATGTTCCCGACCCGGATGCGCTATTCGGGCGTGTCGCTCGGCTATCAGGTGACGGCGATCGTCGCCGGTTCCTGGGCACCGCTGATCGGCACCGCCCTGCTGCGCGCCTATGACGACTGGCGGCCGATCGCGCTGTACATCCTGGCCGCGGGCGCGGTGAGCCTGATCGCCGCCCTGGTGATGCGCGAGAGCAGGGGCGCGTCGCTGCTGGCGATCGACCGCGCCGACCGCGAGGCGGTGAACGGGGCGGTCTGAGCGGCCCGGCCGAGCCGGCGGCGCAGGCCGCGCAGCAGCCGAACCGCCCTGGCCGCCTGGAACCGAAGCCGGGGCCAGCGATACTCGAACAGCACGGCCCGGTAGAAGGGATCGCGGGGCGCGAGCCGCACGACATGCCGGGCGACCGCCAGCGCCTCGCCGCGCCGGCCCATCGTCCAAAGGATGTGGGCCAGCGCATGATGCAGATGCGCCTCGCCCGGATGGCGCACCGCCAGGCCCCGAAGCCGCGTCAGGGCCGCCTCCCCGTCGCCGGCTCCGGCAAGTGCCAGCGCATGGGGAAGCGCATAGCAGAGGATGTCGCCTGACAGCTCGCATGCCTTGCGGTGGAAACCCAATGCCTCGCCATGGCGGCCGGCTGCCGACAGTTTCGATGCGAGGACATGGAGCATCAGATCGACCCCGGGCGCCCGGTCGACCGCCTGCCGGGCCAGCGCGATGCCGAGGGCGGGCCGCCAGGCCGGCTGGCGCCGCGCCAGTTCGCTGAGATAGACCGGATCGCGCTTGCGCAGCCGGCGCAGCCGGGGGGCGGCCTCGGCGGGGTCGAAGCTGCCCTCCAATATCGCCGGGACAAGCTCGGCAAGCGCGCCGATCGACTGGAGATAGGTGGTCCCCGGATGCGCGATATAGGGCAGCGCGATGGTGTCGCAGGCGATCTCCGCCTCGATCCGCCGCACGTGCAGCCCATCCTCGCCGATCGGATCGTGGATGATCACCGGCCGCGCCTCGCAGCGGATCGGACCGTCGAGTTCGCGCCGCCAGACGATCCGCTGGGCATCATGCCGCCAGCGCCGCTCGAACGGCACCTTGGCCGGATCGATCGAATATTGCGGAGAGATGGCGAGACACGCATGGGCGCCCAGCGCATCGGCGAAGCGGATCGCGGCATAGCCGCCCATGCTCGACCCATATGTCATCACCCGGCCGCGCCCGAGCATCGCCGCGCGCGCCACCGCCAGCGCCGCGCCCATCTCGGGATATTGATACCAGTCATTGCCGCGCCCCAGGAAGGTCAGCATGGACATGCCGCGCGCGGCCAGGAACTCCTCGGCAAAGCCGGGACGGTCGAAACGGCCGGTGATGCCATGATGATCGAAGGTGACCACCCAGTTGCGCGTGTCGCGCGCAGGCCGCTTGCGCACCAGCAGATTGTGGCTGGCGAAGATGATGTCGTGCCGCTGCTCCATCGCGCCCCTCCCCCGCATTCGCGCGAGACCTGACGGGCGTTTCCGGGCCATGCGACCGCTTCTTCGCGAATGGGCGAACGGGCGGGCGGCCAGCCGCGCATCGCCCCTTGCCGACGCACGCGGCTTGGCACAGAAAACGCCGATGGACGTGGACCAACTGCTCGGACGGCCCGAACGCTGGGCCAGCGTGCTCGGCTGGGCGACGCTGGCCGGCATCGAATTCGGCGTGATCGGCCCGTTCGGCAGCTATGCCTCGCACCTGTCCACCCGCCTGACCTACTGGATCGCGCTGTTCTGGGTGGGCAGCCTGCTGCTGTGGCCCTGCGTGGTCGCGGGGCTGATGCTGGGCCCGCGCCGCGGCTTTCCGCCGCTTTTCTCCAGCGTGGCGGTGGTGCTGGTCGCCTGCGTGCCGCTGGCCGCGCTCGGCGCCGCCGGTACCTGGCTGTTCTGGCCGGGACGCGCGGCGGGCATGCACCTGCTCGAATGGTATGGGCTGACGATCGTCGTCGCGCTGCCGGCGATGATGGGGCTGCTCTGGCTGGAGCTGGGGCGCAAGGCCGGGGCACGATCGCTGTTCCGGCTGGGGCCGGCGCGCCGGACGGTGACCGCGCTGCCCGATCATCTGCTCGCCAATGCGCTCTGCCTGCAGATGGAGGATCATCATGTCCGCGTCCACCTGCACGGCCGGTCGAGCCTGCATTTCGGGGTGATGCGCGATGTCGTCGCCGGGCTCGACCCGCGCCGGGGGCTACAGGTCCACCGCAGCTGGTGGGTGGCGCGCAGCGCGGTGCGGCGCTGGCACCAGGACGGCCGCTCGGTCACGCTGGAACTGGTCAACGGGCTGATCGTGCCGGTGGCGCGCAACCGGGTCGCGCTGCTCAGGGCCGAAGGCTGGCTGGACGAGGACGAGGCGCTGCGCGCCTGACCGTCAGGCCTCGGCCAGCCCGGCCTTCATCCAGTCCGGAATCAGTCCGGCGTCGAGGCCGTCCATCTGGCGCCGCTCGACGCTGCCGTCGGGCAGCATCACCAGCCGCCGGTTGACCTTGTTGCGCCAGTTCATCCGCGCGGTATTCTCCTGCCCGACATAACAGCCCTTGGTGAAGCTGACCCCGTTCAGCAGATCGGCATTGCATTCGAGCCACAGGTTCCTGTCCGACCCCAGCTCCTCAACACCTTCGGGCACGCCGAGCGCGCGACGATGCGCGTGCCAGCCCTGCGCCGCGCCATCGGCCGGGCCGATCCAGCGGCGGCCGAGCGCGGGCAGGCGGGGGTCGGGCGTGCCCAGCACGCCGCCCGGCGCCCAGTGAACCGCGATCGAGTCGTCGCGTGCGATCGTGATCGGCTTGCGCAGCCGATAGAGGGTCAGCCGCTTCGCCAGCGCATCGGCCTGGCTCGCCTCGCAGTCGATCAGCAGATCGCCGCCGGCATCGCCGGGATCCGGCCAGACGATGAAGTCGAACAGCGCCTTGCCCTGCGGGGTCAGCAGCGCCGCCCACACCGGAAGATCGCCGGCCACGTCGTTGGTGACGAGGCCCTGGAGGAAATCGCGCACCCCTTCGCCCGAAAGGCGGATCAGGGCGCGGTCGTCAAGGGTGGTATCGGCCATGGCTCGAAGGTAGGAAGCGGTCGACGAAAAGGAAAGCATCAACCCTTCTCGTCGCCCCGGCGGAGGCCGGGGCCGCCACGGGCTCTTGCGGCAACGGCCGATCTGGAGACGATTGCGGCCCCGGCCTCCGTCGGGGCGACGCCGAGCCGAACGGAAAGCGCCATGGCCACCACCTACGATCTGATCCTCAAGAACGGCACCGTCTGGACGGTGGGCGGCCCCGTCCGGACCAGCGTCGGCGTGACGGCGGGCAGGATCGCCGGAATCGGCGTGGACGGCGATGCGGGCGAGACGATCGACTGCACCGGGCTGGACGTGCTGCCCGGCGTGATCGACAGCCAGGTCCATTTCCGCGAGCCGGGGCTGGAGGCGAAGGAGGATCTCGAATCGGGCAGCCGCGCGGCCGTGCTGGGCGGGGTGACGGCGGTGTTCGAGATGCCCAACACCAAGCCGAACACCGATTCGACCGAGGCGGTGAACGACAAGCTGGCCCGCGCTAAGGACCGGATGTGGTGCGACCACGCCTTCTATGTCGGCGCCACCACCGAGAATGCCGAGCAGCTGGCCGAGCTGGAGATGCTGCCCGGCACGGCCGGCGTGAAGATCTTCATGGGCAGCTCGACCGGCAACCTGCTGGTCGCCGAGGACGAGCATCTCGCCCGCGTGCTGCGGTCGGGCAAGCGCCGGGTCGCGATCCATGCCGAGGACGAGCAGCGGATGATTTCGCGCCAGGGCGAGCGGGTCGAGGGCGATCCCGCCAGCCATCCGGTGTGGCGCGACGACGAGAGCGCGCTGCTCGCCACCCGCCGCATCCTGAAGATCGCGCGCGAGACCGGGCGCAAGATCCACATCCTCCACATCACGACGCCCGACGAACTGGCGCTGATCGCCCGGAACAAGGACATCGCCACCTGCGAGGTGACCCCGCAGCACCTGACCCTGGCCGGCGAGGAGGCCTATCCGCGCCTCGGCACCTATGCGCAGATGAACCCGCCGATCCGGTCGGGCGCGCACCGCGACGGGCTGTGGCACTATCTGCGCCAGGGCGTGCCCGACGTGCTCGGCTCGGACCACGCCCCGCACACGATCGAGGAGAAGGCGAAGACCTATCCGGCGTCGCCCAGCGGCATGCCGGGGGTGCAGACGCTGCTGCCGCTGATGCTCAACCATGTCGCCGAAGGGCGGCTGACCCTCCAGCATCTGATCGAGCTGACCTCGGCCGGCCCCCAGCGCGTCTTCGGCCTGCGCACCAAGGGCAGGATCGCGCTCGGCTATGATGCCGACTTCACCCTGGTCGACCTGAAGGCGCGCTGGACGGTCGAGCAGAGCTGGCTCGCCTCGCGCTGCGGCTGGTCCCCCTTCACCGATATGGCGCTGACCGGCAAACCGGTGGGCACGATTATCCGCGGCAACCGGGTGATGTGGGACGGCAGCCTCGCCAACGCCGCCGTCGGCGCGCCGATCAAGTTCGACAGCGTTCCACTTTGATCGTCACCCCAGCGAAGGCTGGGGGTCCATGTCTGTTTTTTCCCCGATGACGATCGATGGTGGAAAGAGACACGGAATCCTGCCTCGCAGGAATGACAGGAGAGGATGAGTTCAGCGAATCGCTTGTGCGACGCAGCATGGCGATTCGTTGCGGATATGGTCCGTAACGCAACGGGCTTTAGACCTTCGTCGAATCGCGCCTGTGGATAAGTTGCAGGTCACCGTGCGACGAAAACGACTCGCCGCTTGTTAGCATTTTGATAACCCTATCCCCCTTTCCTGCGCGTGAATGTGTTGCCTATCACAGGCTCACGGGACGGGTGGGGAACTACCAGATGACGAAAACGATGCGCGCGATGATCGGTTCCATGCTGCTTGCCTGCATGGCTGTCGCGCCCGCCGCTGCCCACGCGCAGACGATCCAGTGCGCGCCCTTCGCCCGCATGTTCTCCGGCATCCAGCTGTTCGGCGCCGCCGCAAGCTGGTGGAATCAGGCGATCGGCAAATATCTGCGCGGCGATACGCCCGCGATCGGCTCGGTCATGGTGTTCAAGGCGATCGGTTCGATGCGCTCGGGCCATGTCGCGACCGTCACCGACATCGTCAGCGATCGGGTTATCAAGATCACCCATGCCAACTGGTCTGTGATCAACGGCCGCCGCGGCCAGGTCGAGCGCAACGTCACCGTCGTCGACGCCTCACCGAACAATGACTGGAGCCAGGTCAAGGTCTGGTTCGCGCCGATCGGCAAGGTCGGCAACAAGGCCTATCCGGTCAACGGTTTCATCTACAAGAAGCCGGGCACCAGCACGGCGGATGCGGTCGAGACCGTCCAGGGCTGAGTTTCAGCGCCTGATGAGGCGTTCCTCGAGCAGAGCCCGAAAGTCCCGACGGGCATCGGCCACGACGACAACCGTCACATATCGCATATCGCCTTCTTCCTGCAGCCGATAGATCAACCGGAAAGGCGGCAGTGAAAGCTGGCGGTACTTGCGGTGGCCGATCGCTTCCAGTTCCGGTGGAATCGGTCCGCGCGTCGGCCACTCGGCGAGCTGTTCGATTGCGCGCATGATCTGACCGAGCAGTGCCTCGGCACCATCGGGTCCGTCAGGTCCGCGCTGCGCCAGGCGACGTCGATAGATGGCCGACAGGTCCCGCTGGGCCCGAACCGTCAGTCGGACCTGCGCCTTTTCCGCCACGTCAGCCCGCGCGGATACGGTCGGCGAGCCCCTCGATCGGCACGAGATCGCCCCGTTCGATATCGTCCTCGCCCATCGCGAGCAGCTTGAGCAACGCCAGCGTTTCCTGGGTCTGCTCCCAAGTGCCCATATCCATCAGCACCGCGCGGGCTTCGCCATTCTGGGTGATGATGAGCGGGGGGGCGCCGTCGTTCAGCTCGCGGAGCACCTCTGCGCTGTTCGCCTTGAGATAGCTGATCGGCTTGATGCGGTCGTGACGACCCATTTTCAGTTCCCGCTCGAATTCAGTCCGAATATAGTCCTGTCCTGCCGGGTGATCAATCCCAGTCGACGATCGTCCAGCCGCGTGCCTTCGCCACTTGGCGGAGGCCCGCATGCGGGTTCGCCGCGATCGCCTCGTCGGCCCATTCGAGCACCGGCACGTCGGAGACATGGTCCGAATAGAAGCGGATGCGGCATTGCGCGCGGTCCAGCTTCGCCAGCCCCATCCACGCCTCGATCATCCGCAGCTTGGCGGGGCCGTAGCAATTCTCGCCATCGACCTTGTGGCTGACATAATCGTCGATGCCCCGGATCGCGCCCGTCGCGACGATATCGTCCATCCCCAGCCTGGCCGCGATCGGCTCGACCCAGATGCGCGACGAGGCGGTGGCAAGCACCAGGCGGCGGCCGGCCGCGCGATTCTCGGCCAGGCTTTCCAGCGCGCCCTGGTAGACATTGTGGCGCACCATTTTCTCGGCGAAGCTTGCGGCGATCGGGGTCAGCCTGTCGGCGTGGATGCGCCGCCCGATCAGCATCGCCTGGTTGAGCTCCTTGACCCGCTTGCGCTCGATCAGCTTGCAGACATAGGCCAGCATCACCAGCGCCGCGAACGGCACGAACACCAGTCGCCATGGCGCCAGCCGCATCGCCGCATGGATCATGAAGGGGGTGAAGGTGCCGGTCCGGGTGATCGTCCGGTCCATGTCGTAGATCGCAAGCTCGGTCATGCCGGTCCCATAGTCCAATCCCGCCGCACCACAAACCGTCGCCCCGGCGGACAAGGGGAACCTTCGCCTTCTGCGCTCATTCATTTCGGATGCTTGCCGATCTTCCGCTTTTCGGTCACGTCTGGACGCGATGAACGCATCCGCCGATTTCCAGCTCGACCAGGGCGTGCTCCGCTTCCGCGGGGAGCTGACTCTCGCGCGGATCGGCGATCTGCCGCAGCGGCTGGCGGGGCTCGGCGAGGTGCCGTCCAAGATCGACCTGGAGGATGTCGACCGGGTCGACACGGTCGGCGCCTGGCTGGTCCACCGCATCGCCCGCGAGAATCATATCGAGGTGGTCGGCGCCGACGAGGATGTCTGCCAGCTGCTCGAACAGATCGGTGAGGCTGACAAGCCGGTCAAGATCCGCCCCGACGCCAGCCCGCCCCTCATCCGGGTGATGCGCGAGATCGGCGACGCGACGGCCGCCGCCTGGGTATCGCTGCTCGGCCTGCTCGGCTTCTTCGGCGCGACGCTGATCGGCCTGTGGGGCCTCGTCACCCATCCGCGCCGCTTCCGCTACAACGCCATGGCGCGCCAGTTCGAGGTGGTCGGCGTCAAGGCGCTGGCGATCATCGGCCTGATGAGCTTCCTGATCGGCATCGTCATCGCCCAGCAGGGCGCGGTGCAGCTGCGCCAGTTCGGGGCGGAGGTGTTCGCGGTCAACCTGATCGGCCGCATCACCCTGCGCGAACTGGGCGTGCTGATGACCGCGATCATGGTCGCCGGACGCTCGGGCAGCGCGTTCGCGGCACAGCTCGGTTCGATGAAGCTGGCCGAGGAGGTCGATGCGATGCGCACCATCGGCGTATCGCCGATGGAGGCCCTGATCCTGCCGCGCGTGCTGGCGACGGTGGTGCTGATGCCGCTGCTCGGTTTCTACGCGGCGGTGATCGCGATCATCGGCGGCGGCATCTTCTGCTGGATCGACCTGGACATCCCGCCCGTCACCTTCATCCAGCGCATCCGCGAGGTTGTGCCGATGACCGACCTGTGGGTGGGGCTGATCAAGGCGCCGGTGTTCGGCATGCTGATCGCGCTGTGCGGCTGCTACCAGGGGATGCAGGTGGAGGGGAATGCCGAGGAGGTCGGCCTGCGCACCACCGCCTCGGTGGTCCAGGCGATCTTCCTGGTGATCGTCCTCGACGCGGTGTTCGCGGTGTTCTTCTCGTCGATCGGGTGGATCTGATGGGCTTCCTGTCCATCGCGACCTTGGATTCCCGCTTTCGCGGGAATGACGGGGAGGGCGCGGCCTGATGGCGCGGCTCAACATCGCCGAGGGCGAGACGATCATCCATGTCTCGGGCCTGAGGAACAGCTTCGGCGAGCAGGTCGTCCATGACGGGCTGGACCTCGATGTGAAGCGCGGCGAGATATTGGGCGTGGTCGGCGGCTCGGGCACCGGAAAATCGGTGCTGATGCGCTCGATCATCGGCCTGCAGCTGCCCGATACCGGCGAGGTCGAGGTGTTCGGCGAACCGATGATCGGCCGCGAGGAATATGAGGCTAAGCAGGTCCGCAAGCGCTGGGGCGTGCTGTTCCAGGGCGGCGCGCTGTTCTCGACCCTGACCGTGGCCGAGAATGTCCAGGTGCCGATCCGCGAATATTATCCGCAGCTCGATAATCAGCTGCTCGACGAGATCGCCGCCTACAAGGTGGCGATGTCGGGGCTCCAGCCCGATGCCGGCCCCAAATATCCGTCCGAGCTGTCAGGCGGAATGCGCAAGCGCGCCGGCCTTGCCCGTGCGCTGGCGCTCGATCCGCAGCTTCTCTTCCTCGATGAGCCGACCGCCGGGCTCGATCCGATCGGCGCCGCCGCCTTCGACGGGCTGATCCGTTCGCTCCAGAAGACGCTCGGCCTCACCGTCTTCCTGATCACCCATGATCTCGACACGCTGTACGCGATCTGTGACCGGGTCGCGGTGCTGGCCGACAAGCGGGTGATAGCGGTTGGAACGATCCCGGAATTATTGGCGTTGGACCATCCATGGATTCAGGAATATTTCAACGGCCCGCGGGGGCGGGTGGCGGCCGCTGCCGCCGAGCGGGCCGGGGCGCAGGGTGAAGGACGACCGGGGATGAAGAACTGATGGAAACCCGGTCGAACCATGTGCTGGTGGGCGGCGTCGTGCTGGCGCTGCTGATCGCCCTGCTCGCCTTCATCGTCTGGCTGGCCGGCTTCAACACCGCGAGCATCCAGCGCTACGATATCTTTTTCAAGACCTCAGTCGATGGCCTTGCCAAGGGATCGCCGGTCAACTTCTCGGGCGTGCCGGTCGGCAAGATCGAGGAGATCAAGCTGCTGCCCGACAGCCCCGAATTCGTCAGGGTCCGCATCGCGGTGGATGACGACACGCCGATCCTGCAGGGCACGACCGCGACGATCGCCGGCGTGGGTTTCACCGGGGTCAGCCAGATCAACCTCGACGGCGCGGTCAAGGGCGCGCCGCCGATCACCGAGCCCGGGCCCTATGGCGCGCCGGTGATCCCGACCAAGCCGGGCGCGCTGGGCGAACTGCTGAATTCCGCGCCCGAACTGCTCCAGCGCATCTCCGCACTGACCGAGCGGCTGACCGAGCTGCTCAACGACAGGAACCAGAAATCGATCAGCGGCATCCTCGCCAATGTCGACCGGCTGTCGGGCGATCTCGCCGATCGCGGGCCGGAGATCGCGGCCGCGGTCGTCCAGCTCAAGGCGACGATGGAACAGGCCGGGCTCGCCGCCGAACGGGTCGGCAATCTCGCCGAAACCACCAACGGGATCATGGCGAGCGACGTGAAGCCCGCCATGGCGAACCTCAACAAGGCGACCACCGCCGCCCAGCACACGATGGAATCGCTCGATCAGGCGATCACCGACGCGCGCCCGGGCATCAAGGCCTTCTCGAGCCAGACGGTGCCGCAGATCAACCAGCTCGCCCGCAACCTCGCCGAGATGTCCGAATCGCTGAACGCCATTTCGGCCAAGCTCGATCGCGGCGGCGCCGGCGCGCTGCTCGGCGGTTCGAAGCTGCCCGACTACAAGCCAGGAAAGTGAAGGCCATGCCGCGCCGTTCCGTTATCGCCCCCGCCTTCGCCCTGGCCGCCGCCGGCCTGCTCGCCGGCTGCATCAGCCTCGGCGACAAGCCGCCCGCGCGGCTGATGAGCCTGACCTCCGACGCCCGCGTGCCCGCCGGCCAGAGCAAGGTGACCCGCGACACCCAGGCGATCAGCGTCGCATTGCCCGCGCTGCCGGCCGCACTGCGCAACAACCGCATCGCGGTGGAGAGCGGCGGCAGTTTCGCCTATCTGCCCAAATCGGCCTGGGTCGACACGCCCTCCCACCTGTTCCGCACCGTGCTGGCCGAGACGATCGAGGCGAAGACCGGCCGCTTCGTCCCCGATCAGCGCAACGGCGCGATCACCCCCGACACGCGGCTGGGCGGCACCCTCGCGGCGTTCCAGCTGCTCGGCGGCCAGGGCAGGGTGGTGGTGATCTTCGACGGCACATTGTCGAAGTCCGGCAGCGACGAGATCCGCGCCCGCCGCTTCGAGGCCACCGCCCCGGTGGCGGAGGAGGATGCCGCGAGCGTCGCCGCCGCCCTCAACCGCGCCGCCAACGCCGTGGCCGGCGATGTCGCGGAGTGGGTGGCGACGAATTGACCCTTCCTAGCCTCACGCTCCGTCAGCCCGGATAGGGCTCCTTGTCGAGCAGCCTGGCCGTGAGATCCAGTACTCGCTCATATCCGCGCAGGCGGCTCTCGTCGGCGATCGCCACCATGAGCTTAAGCCATATCGTCGATGGCGCGGGAAATTTCTGGGCACATTCGCTAGCGAACAGCAATAATTCCTCCTCGCTGCTTCCGATCGCACGCAACCGATCGAGATCGGTCAGCGAGATTTCGGCATCGAGCTGCGTGCTGAAATAAGTCGCGCCATGCGTCGCCAGCCGCTGACGGGACTGGCGGCGATATTCAGACGCTTCCTCCAAGGCCTTTTCGGCATCCTGACGCAGCGTCGCGGCGGTTTTCATCGACGCGGGGTCGCCGCCATGATCCTGTTCGAGATGGCGGGCCTTCGCCTGGAACGCGCGCGACAGGTTGCGTTTTGCATAGCCTAGCCACAAGGCTTTGGTCGTCTCATGCTTCCCGAAAGCATCACAGGCCGCGACGGCTTGGGACAGATTGGCGATGCTCGCGTCGATGTCGCCAGCCTCGAATATCAGATAGCATTTCCGAAGTTCGGAAAGTCCCGCGAAATTATGGGCCAGCACCTGGAAGATCGCGGTTCGCTCGCCGGAATTCTTGGCCAGCCTCGAAAAATTACGGGCGATCACGCTGAGATCGCGATGATATTTGGCGAGTTTGGCTGGGTCTTTCCGGATGGCCTGCTCAGCCCCGTCGGCGGCGATGCGATCGGTGACGTCGTAGAACGACTCGATTCGACCGAGCAGATCGGTGACTTCGGTCATGCGGTCAAGCTTGTTACCGAGCACCCGTACAATGAATTCCAGGCTGGCGCGCTCCTGCCGATAGAAGGTCGGTTGCACGAGGTGCAGCAAGGCATTCTCGACATAGCGTTCGTTCAGCGGCCCCGGGTCCAAGGCTCTGGCGCGTAGATCGGAAAAAATTTCGTCATAGCGACTGAAAGCGCTGAAGCCGTCGAAATCCTCTTCGAGGAATTCGGCCCTGAATCGCGCGCAGATGTCACGCGCCAACGCCGCGCGCTCGGCCGGATCGCGCAGATCGTTTGCGGTTATCTCGGGAACGTTCGATCCGATCAAATTGCTCGGCAGCGCGTCCCTCTTGGCGTTGATCAGGAAGGGGTGGATGGCTTCCGGGCGCAGCGACCGCAGCAAATAGCCCCATTCCATGAAGATATTAGGCCTGAAGGTCTTTGTCGCTGGATCGGGGGGCGCATATTGAAGCAGGATGATAGCATGCGAACATGTGTCCATCTGGCTCATGATTCGCGGGCCAAAATAGATGTCAGAAACCGAACGGACGTCGCCGATACCACCGACGTACACTGTACGGCCGAGTTCGCTGCGAAGCTGGGCGGCGACCTCGTCTGCAAGCTCCCGGTTCGCGCCCCAGGAAATAAAGATTCCGTCCTTCATTTTTTCCCCGAATGACAACCGTCCATCATCCGCACCAGCGGGGTGGCGTCTCGCCGACGCGAACGTTCACCGACGCCGGGGTGGCCAGCGTTGAACTGCCTCTCCTAGAGGTAAAGTCAACGGCACTATGATCCGATTCGAACGAATCGGCGCCGTGGCGTCACCCCAGGCTCTTGCTCACCTGTTCGAACATGTCCTTGGACAGGCCCGGCGTATCGAGCAGCCGCTGGAGCTGTGCCTTCATCAGGCCGGCGCGGCCCTCGTCGAAGCGGCGCCAGCGGCCGAGCGGGGGGACCAGCTTGGCGGCGGTCTGCGGGTTCAGGCCGTCGACCTTGAGCAGCATGTCGGCGAGGAAGCGGTAGCCGCGGCCGCTGGCATCGTGGAAGATCAGCTGGTTGCCCGACATCGCCCCGACCAGCGAGCGCAGCCGGTTCGGATTGGCCAGGGTGAAATCGGGATGCTGCGACAGCTCCTCGACCCGGTCGAGCGTGTCGGGGCGGATGGAGAAGGCCTGGGTCGAGAACCATTTGTCGAGAACCAGGCCATTGTCCCTGAACCGCTCGTAGAAGGCCGCGATCGCCGCGTCGCGCTCGGGCGCCATGCTGTTGGCCAGCGCCCCGAACGCGCCCTGGCGGTCGGTCATGTTGTCGGCGTCGTGGAACTGGCGCAACGCGATCTCCGGCCCGTCGCTGGCGCCGCTCGCCATGATGAAGCCCAGCGCGATCGAGCGCAGCCGGCGCGCGCCCTTGGCCTGGGGCGACAGCTCGAAGCGGTTGGCCCTGGTCCGCTCATAGGCGTCGCGCCATTCGCCCTCCAGCGCCTGGCCGAGATCGCGGCGCAGCGCCTCGCGCGCCTTGTGGATCGCGACCGGATCGACAACCGCCATCTGGTCGCCGATGAACGCCTCCGACGGCAGCAGCATCGTCTCGCCGATGAAGGAGGCGTCGAGCTTGGGATCGGTCAGCGTATTGCGCACCGCATCGATCACCGGGCCATGATCGGCCTGGCCGGTCGCGACCGCGCCGGTCAGCGTGTCGACCATCAGCTGCTGCATCGCCTCGTAGCGGGCGAAGGGATCGTCATCATGCGCCGACAGGAAGGCGAGGTCGGCGGCCGACCGGTCCGAATCGATCACCACCGGGGCAGAGAAGCCGCGGTTGATCGAGAGGACGGGGCGCTCGGCGATCCCCTCGAACAATATCTCGCAGCGCTCGCCATCGAGGACGACCAGCCGTTCCTCCTCGAACTTGCGCTGCGAACGCTCGCCGAACAGGGCGATCCGCAGCGGCAGCGGCATCGGCTTCTTCTCGGGCTGCCCCGGCGTCGGCGGCACCGTCTGCTCGAGCGTCAGCAGCGCGCGGCCGCCGGCCGGCTCATGGCTTAGCGTGGCGCGGACGCGCGGCGTGCCGGCCTGCGAATACCACAGGCGGAACTGCGACAGGTCGACCCCGCTCGCATCCTCCATCGCCACGACGAAATCCTCGCAGGTCGCCGCCGTCCCGTCATGGCGCGCGAAATAGAGATCGCTGCCGGCCCGGAATTTCTGCGGGCCCAGCATGGTGTGGAGCATGCGGACCACCTCGGCGCCCTTGTTGTAGACGGTCGCGGTGTAGAAGTTCGAGACCTCCATATAGGATTCGGGGCGGATCGGATGGGCCAGCGGCCCGGCGTCCTCCTGGAACTGGGCGGCTCGCAGCAGGCGCACATCCTCGATCCGCTTGACCGCGGCCGATCCCTGGTCGGCGGTGAAGCACTGGTCGCGAAAGACGGTGAAGCCCTCCTTCAGCGAGAGCTGGAACCAGTCTCGGCAGGTGACGCGATTGCCCGACCAGTTGTGGAAATATTCATGCGCCACGACGCCCGAGACGCCGTCATAATCGATATCGGTGGCGGTGTCGGGGTCCGCCAATATGTAGCGCGAGTTGAAGATGTTGAGGCTCTTGTTCTCCATCGCGCCGAAGTTGAAGTCGTGCACCGCGACGATGTTGTACTCGCCCAGATCATATTCGAGGCCATAGACCTTCTCGTCCCAGGCCATCGACGCCTTGAGCGCGGCCATGGCATGGCCGGTCTTGGGCAGGTCGCTCTCCACCACCCAGATGGCGAGCTTCACCTCGCGGCCGCTCTTGGTGGTGAAATGATCGACATTGGCCGACAGGTTGGCCGCGACCAGCGCGAACAGATAGCTGGGCTTGGGGAAGGGATCGGTCCACTCCGCCCAGTGGCGGCCATGCTCCAGATCGCCGCTGCCGGTCAGGTCCCCGTTGGACAGCAGCACCGGGAAGCGCGCCTTGTCCGCATCCATCCGCACCCTGTAGCGGCTCAGCACGTCGGGCCGGTCGAGGAAGAAGACCATGCGGCGGAAGCCCTCGGGCTCGCACTGGCTGCACAGATTGCCGCCCGAGGCGTAGAGGCCCATCAGCTGCGAATTGGCCTCTGGGCTGATCGCCACCTGGGTCTCCACGACATGCGCGTCGCCGGGCAGGTCGATGACGAGGTCCGGGCCGTCCATCCGCCAGGCGTCGGCCTGTGCCTCACCGTCGATCAGCACCTTGAGCGGTACCAGGCCGTCGCCATGGAGACGCAGCGGGCGATTGTGCGCCCCGTTGCGGGTGACGTCCAATCGTCCCGTGACCAGGGCGCGCGCCGGATCGAGCGCGAAATCGAGGAACACGTCGGGCATCAGCCAGTCGGGCTTGCGGTAGTCCTCGCGCCGAATGACGGGCGGATTGGCGGCGGCGGCCTGAACGTCGAGCATTGCCCTTCTATGTCCTCTCGCTGAAGCGGCGATCAAAGGGTGGCAGCGGACCCGAAAGGCCCTAAACACTTGCTATGGCACGCCTTCTGATCTTCGGCCCTGGATATACAGCATCGCATATCGCGGGCGCCTTGCAAGCCCGTGAATTCGTCGTCGAAACGATCGGCCGTGCGACGATCGCGGACGAACGCCGGGTCGCCGACGCGATCGCTTGGGCGACCCATATATTGTCCTCGGTTCCGCCCGAGGCGGATGCCGATCCGGTGCTGGCACGCTACGGCCCGCAGCTGGCGGCCTGCCATGCCGATTGGATCGGCTATCTCTCCTCGACCGGGGTCTATGGTGATACGGGCGGCGCCTGGGTCGACGAAGGCGCGCCGGTCGGCACCGGCCGCCGCACCGCACGGGCGGCGGCGGACGCGATGTGGCAGGCGCTGCATCCGGCGGTCCGCGTCTTCCGCCTGCCCGGCATATACGGCCCCGGCCGCTCGCCGCTCGATCGGGTGCGGGCCGGGCAGGCACATCGCATCGACCTGCCGGGCCAGGTGTTCAGCCGCGTCCATGTCGACGATATCGCCGGCGGGGTGATCGCCAGCATCGATCGCGGCCCGGCCGGCGTCTTCAACCTTGCCGACGATCGCCCCGCCAGCCAGAACCGCGTGATCGAGGCGGCCTGCGAGCTGCTCGGCATCGCGCCACCGCCGCTGGTGCCCCTGGAGGAAGCCGGCCTGTCGCCCGCCGCCCGCGCCTTCTATGCCGAGAATCGCCGGGTCGCGAACGGCAAGGCGAAGCGGCTGCTCGGCTGGGCACCACGCTATCCCGATTATCGCGCGGGGCTGCGGGCGCTGCTCGGCAAGTGACGCGGCTATAACCCCGCGATCGCCCTGGCCAGCGCCTCGACCTCGGCGGCCGGCTGATCCCAGCTGCACACCAGCCGCGCGACGCCGGGCACCCAGTCGTGGAAGAGGAAGCCCTGCGCCCTCAGCGCGGCCGATTCGGCGGCGGTGACGCGCAGGAAGATCTCGTTCGCCTCGACCGGATGGAGCAGCCTTTCGCCCGCCGCATTGGCGATATGGGCGGCGGCAGCGTTGGCGGCGCGGGCATTGCGCAGCCACAGATCGCCTTCGAGCATCGCCAGGATCTGGGCAGCGGCGAAGCGGCCCTTGGACAGCAGGTGGCCGGCGCGCTTGCGGCGATAGCGGGTGGCGTCGGCCAGCTCCGGCCGGAAGAAGACCAGCGCCTCGGCGAACATGCCGCCATTTTTGACGAAGCCGAAGCTCAGCGCGTCGACCCCGCCCTTCCATGTCAGGTCGGCGGGCGAGCAGCCGAGCGTCGCCACCGCATTGGCGAAGCGCGCCCCGTCCATGTGCAGGCCCCAGCCCCGCGCATTGGCGAGCGCACCAAGGGCGGCAACCTCGTCCGGGGCGTAGACCAGCCCATATTCGGTGGCGTTGGTGATCGACAGCGCCGCCGGCTGGGTCTGGTGGACGTCGGTGCGGATCGTGTCGGCAAAGGCGGCGATGCCGGCGGGGTCGAGCTTGGCGCCCGATCCCTTCGCCAGCATCAGCTTGGCGCCGCCGGTGTAGAATTCGGGCGCGCCGCATTCGTCGACCTGGATATGCGCCTCCTCATGGCAGATCACCGCCTGGTGGCCCTGCACCATCGCCGCCAGCGCCAGCGCATTTGCGGCGGTGCCGCTCGATACCCAGAGCGCCGCGCACGGGGTGTCGAACAGATCGGAGAAGGCCGCGTCGAGCCGCTGGCTCAGCGCATCGCCGTCATAGGCGCCGTCGGGCTGGTTGGCGTCGGCCAGCGCCGCCATCACCTCGGGGCAGACGCGGGCGGCATTGTCGGACAGGAAGCGCATAGCGGCGATAGTGGAGCGGCCGCCCGCCAAGTCAATCAGCCTGCATCGCCCAGCAGCGGGATTCCCGCGCCCTCGCCGCCATCGAGCGGCATCACCACCAGATCGAGGGCGCGGCCGGCCAGGTCAGCGTCGCGGAAGACCGGCTCCAGCCGCCGCTCGATCTCGCCCCGACCCAGCGTGGTGCGGACGTCGAGATACCAGGCCAGCTCCTCCCGCCCGGGCCATTGCGCCAGCCCGAGCCAGGCGCGGGCGATGGCGGGATCGCCCGCCAGCGCTTCCCGCAGGGCGGCGATCAGCGCATCGGGCGGGTCGGACGGAGCGCCGACCAGAAGCTGGACATCCTCGGCCCGGCGGCGCTCGGCGGGCCGGCCCAGCAGCGCCGCGATGTCGGTCGGGGTCCACTGGACGCCATAGCCGAGCCCCGGATTGAGCCAGGCGCCACGATCGGCAGCGATTGCCAGCAGCCGCGCGCCATCGGCGGCGAAATAGCCCAGGCCGTTGCCGATCGTGGCGAACAGCCTGGCCTGCGAGGTGAACAGCGCCGGCAGGCCGTGGCCCTCCGCGCTTCCCACCTGGATCAGCCGGGGCGCGTCGACCGCCAGTGGCAGCGCCATGCCACGCGAGGCCGGCAGATCGGGGCTCGCCGCGAACAGGGTCGATTCGAGCAGCGCGCGGTTGAAGGCGGTACGCCGCTCGGGATCGTGCGCCGCCGCGACCAGCAGTTCCTCAAGCCGGTTCTGCGGTTCGAAGCCCGGGAGCGGGGCGGCGGCCGGGACCGGGGGCCGCGCATCGCCAACCTCGTCCGCCTGAATCGGGGCCGGCGCGTCGTCGGGATCGCGACCGAACAGGCGGGAGAGGAAGCGGATCATTGCGCCTGTTTGGCGGCTGGGCGGGCCTGCTGCAAGGCGGCTGTCACGATCGACATCCGCCGGCACCAGGCCTTCCTAGCCGCCCGGGCGCAGGAAGGCGGGCGGTTTGCTGCCGAAGCTTTCGCGACCGGCGAACAGGGCGTCGAGCCGCCTGCGCAGCGACGCTTCATATTCGACCGCGTCGGCCGAAGGCGGCTTGGACAGCATGATGTCGCCGAGCATCGCGTCCTTGATCCGCTCCATCGCCGCCTCGTCGAGCACCCCAGCACGGCGCAGCTCGATGGCGATCTGGATCATCCCCACCGCGGTCGCATGCGCGCGGATGCCGAGCAGGTCGATCGATTCGCGCAGCTTGCGGGTTTCGGTGGGTTCCATGGCGATCCTCCCTCGACTCTGGCGGGGATGGTAAGGCCACAATCAGCCCGCCGCCACCCGTCCCGATCGCTCCAGCTTGCCCCAGCCGACCCGGGGGCCGCGCAGCGCCTGGGCAAGCGCCTTCAGCACGACATAATACATGATCTGGCGATAGCCGATCCGCTGCGGGATCAGCAGCCACAGCAGCCACCATCTCTCGCGCCGCTCCAGCGCGAAGGCGATGAAGCCGGCGAGCAGGTCGATCGCGGTGAAGACCAGCCAGAAGCCCAGCATCCGGTCGACATCGCCGCTCGACGCCGCCCAGCCATGCGCCTGCACTTCCAGCCAGGTCGCCGCCAGGCTGACGACCAGCGCGAGATCGATGACCGGGGAGATGGCGGCGAGCAGGATCTGGAACAGCACCGCCTGGGGCAGGCCGATCCGGGCAAGCCCGTTCGGGCTGCCCGTCCGCATCACCCGGCGATGCTTCCACAGGCATTGCAATGTGCCATAGGCCCAGCGGAAGCGCTGCTTGGCCAGCGCGGCGACGCTTTCGGGCGCCTCGGTCCAGGCGACGGCATATTGGTCGTAATGGACCTTCCAGCCGGCGCGCTGGATGGCGATGGTCAGATCCTGGTCCTCGGCCAGCGTATCGGGCGGATAGCCGCCGACCTGCCGGATCGCCGCCAGCCGCCACGCGCCGACCGCCCCCGGTACCACCGTGATCGCGTCGAGCCGCGCCAGCGCCCGCCGCTCCAGATTCTGCGCGGTGATATATTCGAGCGCCTGCCAGCGGGTGACGAGGTTGACCCGGTTGCCGACCTTGGCGTTGCCCGCCACCGCGCCCAGCCCATCGTCGGCGAACCAGCGGGCGAGCCGGACGATGGTGGTCGGCTCGAACTGGGTATCGGCGTCCAGCGCGATGACGATTTCGCCGGTCACCAGCTCCAGCGCCCGGTTGAGCGCGCGCGCCTTGCCGCCATTTTCGAGGGTCAGCAGCCGCACCCGAGGCTCGTCGGCGAAGGCGGCGCGGACGATCTCGCTGGTGCGGTCCTTCGACCCGTCGTCGATCACGATCACCTCGATCGCCGCGTCGCGGCTCTCCAGCACGCGGCGAACCGAGCGCTCGATCACCCGCTCCTCGTTGAAAGCGGGGATCAGCACGGTGACGAAACGCGCGGGATCGACCGGCGGAAAGACGGTGCGCGATTCGCGCCGGGCCTGGACCAGCGCCAGCCCCGACAGCAGGATCGCGCGGGCGATGCCCAGGGTGATGGCGACGAGGAAGATCCACTTGATCGCGATCACGCTCCAGCCGAGCGCGCTGAACAGGGCGAGGTCGGTCTCGGCGGCGAGCCGGTCGCCCTTGGAGATGGGCGGGTTGACCGCCGCGCGCGGAAGGCCCGCCAGCTCGGACACCGGCACCAGCCGGTAACCCCGCGCGCGCAGCTCACGAATGATGATCGGCAGCGCCGCGACAGTCTGCGCGCGGTCGCCGCCCGAATCGTGGAGCAGCACGACATTGCCCGAGACGCCCTCGTCGCCATTCTCGACCCCCTCGATGGTGCGGCGGACGATCTCGGCGACGCCGGGGCGCTTCCAGTCGTCGGGGTCGACATGCAGGCCGACCGACAGATAGCCGCGCTTCTGCGCCTCCTCGACCGGTACGATCTCGTCGCTGGTGGTCGGCTCGGCATCGCCGAAATAGGGCGCGCGGAACAGCCGCAGCGATCGGCCGGTATAGGCCTGGAACAGCCGCTGTGTGGCGTTGAGCTCCAGCGCCGTCTCGCGCGGCGACGCCTGGGCGAGATTGGGATGGGTATAGGTATGGCTGCCCACCTCATGCCCCTCGCGGACCAGCCGTTCGAGCAGGGGCCGCTGGGTCAGGGCGTTTTCGCCGACCATGAAGAAGGTGGCGGGGGCCTTCTCGTCCCTGAGGATGTCGAGGATCTTCGGGGTCCAGACCGGATCGGGCCCGTCATCGAAGGTGAGCGCGACGAGGCCGGGGCGATAGCCGGTGCGCTGGATCTGATAGGGGGTGGGGAGCCGGTCGAAGCGGACCCCGGTGATCGCGCCCCGCCGGTCGGTGGTGACGGTGCGGTGGCCCGGCACCGGCACCGCGCCGATCCGCAATATCTCGCCCGATCCCTCGATATCGACATTGGTGCCGGCGGGAATGTCCTCGATCGCGGACGCCGCGGGC
The DNA here is from genome assembly GCF_002355275.1 of Rhizorhabdus dicambivorans. Classification (NCBI taxonomy): domain Bacteria; kingdom Pseudomonadati; phylum Pseudomonadota; class Alphaproteobacteria; order Sphingomonadales; family Rhizorhabdaceae; genus Rhizorhabdus; species Rhizorhabdus dicambivorans. The sequence continues at coordinate 351,618 of NZ_CP023449.1, forward strand.
AGGCTGCGCTTGTGGCCGAACATCGTCCAGATCGACGGATCCTCGGTCCCGAGCCGCCATAGCGCGACCGCATTGAGGCCGAGCGTCCTCAAGGTGGCGAGCTGGCCGTGCATCGCGGCGGCATCGAGCAGCCAGACGTCGTGGCGAACCCCGCCTTCCAGATAGGCGAAGCTGCTGTTGCCGCTGACGGGATCGAAGCGCGGGCCGACCCCGCTCTCCTGCGCGGCGAGCCAGGCATCCTCGACCGAATGGGCGACGGTATCGCCGCCCTTCTGCCAGTCATAGGCATAGGAGCCGAGCGCCACGACCACCTTGCCGGGCGGCAGGCCGCGCACCGCGCGCGCCACCGAATCGGCGAACCAGGGGCGCGATGCGATCGGCCCCGGATCGCCGGGCTCGCTATGCTCGTCATAGGCCATCAGGAACAGTCTGTCGGCGACCCTGGCATAGGCCTTCAGGTCCCAGTCACCGTCGGCGACGGGCACCGCGATGGCGATCTCCATGCCCGGCAGCCGGCGGCGCGCCTCGGCCAGGAAGGCGCGGTAGGCGGGGTGGGCATCGGCCGGCAGCGCCTCGAAATCGAAGAACACCCCGCTCGCCTGATTGGCGCTCAGCAAGGCGCCGATCCGATCGAGCGCCGCCGCACCCGCCTTCGGGTCCTTCAGCAGGGCGGCGATGCCGGGCCCGTCCCAGCCGCCGTCGAAGGCGTTCTGGATCATCGGCATCAGCTTCGGCCGGCGATGGGCATGGCTGACGATCGCCTTGCCGCGCGGATCGGGGAAGCTCGTCAGCTTGTGGTCGGGGCCGGTGATCGAGAGCCAGCCGGGGATCAGCCAGTCGATATCGTCGACATGCCGCGCCAGCGACGCGGCCGAGGCATCGT